>DASSQZ010000205.1:0-25858 GCA_035702105.1 Myxococcales bacterium
GAGCTTGCGCGCGGTCTGGATGCTGCCCTTGGCCCAGCGGTGCTGCTGCGACTTGAAGGCATTCATCTCCACCGGCACCTCCGCCGGGGAGACCACGTGAGGCAGGTAGACGAAGCGCCAGCCCGCGAGCTGCGCCCGATAGGAGAGGTCCAGGTCCTCGGTGAGCGTGTCGTGCTGCCAGCCTCCCGCGCTCTCGATGGCGGCGCGGCGCCAGACGCCGGCGGTGCCGTTGAAGTTGAAGAAACGCCCGCTGCGGTTGCGGGCGGTGTGCTCGATGACGAAGTGGCCGTCGAGAAAGATGGCCTGCGCCTGGGTGAGGTGGCTGCAGTCCCGGTTCAGGTGGTCCCAGCGCACCTGCACCATGCCGATCTTCTCGTCGGTGAAGAAGTGCACCGAGCGGAGCAGGAAGTCGGGGGCGGGGACGAAGTCGGCGTCGAACACCGCCACCAACTCGCCGCGGGCGGTCTTCAGTCCCTCCTGCAGCGCGCCGGCCTTGTACCCGTCGCGGTGGTCCCGGTGCAGGTAGGCGATGTCGACGCCCTCGCGCTGCAGCCGCTCGACGTGGGCGCGGGCGATGCCCTGCGTCTCGTCGGTGGAGTCGTCGAGCACCTGGATGTCGAGGCGGTCGCGCGGGTATTCGATGCGCGCCACCGCATCGATGAGGCGCTCCACCACGTACATCTCGTTGAAGACGGGGAGCTGGATGGTGACCCGCGGCACCGTCTCGAACCTGGCCTTCGGCGCGGGCAGGTTGCCCTTGTACTTGTAGTACAGGTACGCCATCACGTACCGGTGCGAGCCATAGATGGAAAGGATGACAAGGACCAGGAAATAGGTCGCGAGAAACAGCACCTCCACCCAGGTCATCGAGGCTCCACCGAAAACTCCAGCAATTTCCGGGCTCTGAGCCGGAATTGCGCCGCACTGTAGGCGACGCCTGAACGCTTGTCAAACAAGCGGGCGAACGCAATGCAGCGCGGCACGCACACCGTTTTCGGTCGGCGCCCATCGCAGATCCGGCGGCGAAACGCCAGCGGAACTTCGCGCGGGCGCGTTCAGGTGTCGCAATCAGGGCTGTGCGGTGCGCACCGCGGGCTGCGGCATCGACTGCTTGAACACCGCCCAGGTGCGCAGCGTGTCCAGCGCCACCTTGAGCTGCGCGTCGTCGGCGGGGTCGTCGGGCCTGCGCGGCTGCGGCTGCGGCGGCTGCAGCGAGGCCGCGGCCACGCCCGCGTCCTCGCCCTTGAAATGGCCGGGCAGGCTGCGCTCTCGCGGCGCGTCCTCGTCGTCGGCGGTGGCCTTCACCCAGACGTCGGGGGTGATGCCGCGCTCCTGGATGCTGCGCCCCGACGGCGTGTAGTAGCGCGCCACGGTGAGCTTCAGGCCCGATCCGTCCTCGAGCTCGATCACCGTCTGCACGCTGCCCTTGCCGAAGGTCTGGGTGCCGATGACCACCGCGCGGCGCGAGTCCTGCAGCGCGCCCGCGACGATCTCGCTGGCGCTGGCGGTGCCGCCGTCGACCAGCACCGCCATCGGATAGCGCGGCTCGGTGCCCCGGGAATGCGCGCGCTCCACTTCCACGTGCCTGCCGCCGCGGCCCTTGGTGGTCACGATCACCCCGCCCTCGAGGAACCGATCGGACACCTTCACCGCCTGGTCGAGCAACCCGCCCGGGTTGTGACGCAGGTCGAGCACCAGCCCGCCGAGCTGTCCACCCGCCTGCGCGCGCAGCTCGTCGAGCGCCTTGCGCAGGTACTGATCGGTGCGGTCCTGGAAGGTCTTGATCTTCACGTAGCCGAGCCTGCGGTCGAAGAGCTTCGATTCCACCGAGACCACGCGGATGACGTCGCGCACCAGCGTGAAGGTCCGCGGCTCCTGCCATGCGGCGCGCTGCGCCTTGACCACCACCTTGGTTCCGGGCGGCCCGATCAGCGCGTGCACGGCGTCGGCCTCGTGCTTGCCGGTGATGGCGAGGCCGTCCACTTCCAGGAGGCGGTCGCCGGGCTGGAAGCCGGCGCGCTCGGCCGGCGAGCCGTCCATGGGCGCCACCACCACCACGTCCTCGCCGCGGGTGGCGAGCTCGAGGCCCACGCCGCCGTACTCGCCCTCGGTCTCGTCCTTGAGCGCGGAGTAGGAGCGCGGGTCCATGAAGGTGGAGTGCGGGTCGAGCGTGCGCACCATGCCCTCCACCGCGCCGTAGAGGAGGCGGGTCTCGTCCACCGGCTCCACGTAGTTGTTCTCGATCAGCGAGAGCACGTGGCTGAAGACGTCGAGCTTGCGGTAGGGGCCGGCGGGATCGCGCGCGGCCTGGGCCATGCGGACGGCGCCGAAGCCGCCCAGGGTCGCGCAGGCGCAAAGTACGAGGAACTTCTTCATCTCGCCGCCCCTCCTTTGGCGCCCGCCAGCAGCGGCGGGGCCTTGCGGCTGCGATAGAGCCAGCGCTCCGGGTCCAGCGGCTTCTGCCCGTCTCGCAGTTCGAAATACAGGTAGGCGCCCTTGAGCGAGCCGCTGTCGCCGACGGTGCCCACTTCCTCGCCGGCGGCCACGCTGTCGCCGAGCGCCTTCTCCAGCTGGTCGAGGTGCGCCATCAGGGAAAAGATGCCGGCGCCGTGATCGATGATGAGCAGGTTGCCGAACCCGCGAAACCAGCCCGCGTGCGCGACCTTGCCGTCCCAGACCGCGCGCACGGGCGACCCGCGCTCGGCGCGGACGTCGATGCCGGTGTGCAGCGTCACGGTGCCGAAGCGCGGGTCGGTGGCGCGCCCGAATCGCGTCTCGACGGTACCCTTGTCCACCGGGAAGGGCAGCTTGCCGCGCGCCTTGCGGATGGAGGCCTTGAGCAGGATCTCCGGCGCCACCAGCATGGGGTGGGTGCGCCGGATCTCCGCCAGCTTCTCGGAGAGCTCCTTCTCCGCCTCCTCCATCTCGCGCGCCGCCTCCTCGTGCGCGCCCTTCTCGCGCTGCACCGAGGCGAGCAGCGCCCGCTGCTCGTCGAGCGTCCGTTGCAGGCCCGCGCGGCGCTCCTCCTCCGCCGCGGCGCTCCTCTCGCGCTCTGCGTGCGCGGCCGCCAGCTCGTCGCGGGCTGCCGTGGCCGCGTCGGAGCGGACCCGCAGGGCGGTGACCGTCTCCAGGTCCGAGGCGAGCAGCAGGTTGAAGAAGCGGTGGCGGCGCAGCAGGTCGCCGATCGAGCGCGCGCCGAGGAGGAAGCGCACGTACCCTTCCCGTCCCAACCGGTAGCGAGCCACCAGCCGCGGGCCGGCGGTCTCCATGGCCAGGTCGAGCTGCGCCCGGGCTCTCTCCGAGCGCTCCTCCACCACCGCGAGCCGCTGGGTGGCAGCGCGCAGCCGCACCTGCGCCGCGCGCAGGGCCCGCCCCTCCAGCTCGATCTGCCGCTCCAGGTCCGCGAGCTTGCCGAGGAGCGAGGCCTCGCGGCCGGCCAGCTGCTCGGCGGCGGCGCGCTCCTCCTGGAGCCGCTCGCGGACCTCGGGGAGCGACTGCGCCAGCGCGGCTGCGAGCAGGAACGGGATCATGCCTTGAGGAATCGCGCGACGGCGATCCAGCTCCCGAAGAAGCCCACCAGCGCGCCGGCGCCGAGAATGGCGAAGGCGTGCAGCGGCACGAGGTGCATGGCGCTGACTCCCGCCGCGAAGGCGAAGGCCTGCGAGGCGCGCGGCAAGAGCCAGTGCTGCACCGCCGCGATGGCGCCCACCGCCAGGGCCGCGCCGAGCACGCCCTGCAGCGCGCCCTCGATGAGGAAGGGCGCGCGCACGTAGCGGTCGGTGGCGCCGACCAGCTTCATGATCTCGATCTCGTCGCGGCGCGCGTAGACCGCGAGGCGGATGGTATTCGCCACCACCAGGAGCGCCGCTGCGACCACCGCGAGCAGCGCCCCCGCGCCGAACGCGCGCAGCCCCCGGCCCAGCGCCTCCAGCTTGTCCAGCCACTCGCGGCCGTACTCCACGTCGTGCACGAAGGGCAGCTGCCCGAGCTGCGCCGCGAGCACGCGCACGCCCACGCCCTGCAGCGGCTCGCGCGGGGTGATCTCCAGCGACGGCGGCAGCGGGTTGTGCGGCAGGCCGTCCAGCGCCGGCCCCAGCTCGCCGAGGTCGCTGCGCAGCCGCTGCAGCGCGGTGGCGCGATCGACGTAGCGCACCTCCAGGCCCTGCCCCTGCGCGCCGATCTGCTCCGCCAGCGCCCGCGCCTGCGCGTCGGTCGCGGCCGGGTCCAGGTAGAGGGTCAGGTTCGCCTCCGCGCCCCAGGAGGCCACCAGCGCGCGGGCGGTGAGCAGCCCGAGCACGAAGGAGGCGCCGATGAAGAGCGAGAGCCCGATGGTGAGCACCGACACCAGCGAAGGCAGCGGCGCCCGCCAGAGGTTGACGGCGGCGCGGCGGAAGAGTCGGGAGGCGACGTGCGCGATCATGCGTCGAACACCAGCTTGCCGGCGGAGAGCCCGACGGTGCGCCGGTGCCAGCGCTGCAACAGGCCGCGGTCGTGGGTGGCGACGATCACCGTGGTGCCCCGCGCGTTGGCGTCGAAGAGGAGCTGGAGCGTGCTCTCGGTGAGCGAGGGGTCGAGGTTGCCGGTGGGCTCGTCGGCGAGAAGGATGGTGGGCTCGTTGACCAGGGCGCGGGCGATGGCCACGCGCTGCTGCTCGCCTCCGGAGAGGCTGCGCGGCAGCGAGGCGGCCTTGTGGGAGAGGCCCACCTGCGCCAGGCGCTTGCGGGCGCGCTCGCGGATGTCGGCGTCGGAAGCGCCGAGCACCTCCAGCGCGTAGCCCACGTTCTCCAGCACGGTGCGGTTGTCGAGCAGCTTGAAATCCTGGAAGACGACGCCGAGGTTGCGGCGGAGGTAGGGCACCGCCGCCTGCGGCAGCCTGCCGACGTTGTGGCCGCCGACGATGATCTGCCCGCTGGTGGGCTGCTCCGCGCAGAAGAGCAGCCGCAAGAGCGTGCTCTTCCCCGCGCCGGAGGGGCCCGTCAGCCAGACGAACTCCCCCTTCTCGATGCGAAGGGTGACGTCGTCGAGCACCGGCGCGTCGCCGGTGTACTCCTTGCGGACGTGAAACAGCTGGATCACGGGGCGCACACCCCGCCGTCGGCCGAGCCGGCGCAGATGGTGATGGTGCAGCCGCCGGTGCCGTTGGTGCAGGTCAGCAGTCCGGGCAGCGAAGGCGAGCTGCAGGCCATGCCCGTCCCCTGGCAGACGCCGGAGAACGCGTCGAGCGTGCCGCGGGTGGCGACACCGTTGCACGGGCTGCTGCCGGTGTTGAGCAGGATGTTGACCGCGCAGGCATTGCCGGCGTCGGGTGCGGCAACCGTCACCGTCGCCACGCCGCCGGGGAAGGGCACGGTTCCGCCCGGACAGTTGTCGATGGCGCCCACCGTGTTGAGCGTGAGCGGCGCGCAGCCCGCGTCCGGTCCGGCGTCGATTCCGCCGTCTCCGCCGTCGGCTCCGCCGGTGCCGCTGTCGGACTGGCCGCCGGTGGGAACGCCGCCGGTCTGGTTGGTGCCGGAGGTATATCCGGCGCAGGCGCAGAGCATGGCGACCGCTAGGGCAGAGGCGAGGTGTCTCATTGGGGCCTACTTGGGCGGCTCGAGGTCCGCGGAAAGAAAGGCGAGGATCACTTCGTCGAGGCTCTTCTCGCTGATCAGCTCCTCGGCGAAGAGCGTGGGCAGATCTTCCGCCGGCATCTCCACCGGGCTGTCGCTGAAGAAGCTCGGCGCGGCGGCGGCAGGCCGCGGTGCGGGGCGCGGCGCCGGCGGCGCCACCGGCGCCATTCGCGGCGGAGTGGAAGGGCGTGTGGGCTGGCCGGGCTGCCGGGTGACGTGCGGCAGGGGCGAACCCGGCGTCCGGGGCGCCGCAGGAGAGGCGGAGGGCGGCGCCGCCTGCCAGACCTGGGGAGCGGCGCGCGCCGGCGCGGGAGGAGGCCTGGGCGGCTGCACCGGGCGCGCTGCGGGCGCGGCGGGCGCGCGGGCCGGCGCCGGCTTCGGCGCTGCGCGCAGCGGCGTCGGGGCCTTCTTCGGCTGCGCACCGGTGTTGACGTAGGCGGCGGTGTTGGTGCCGTCGGCGAGAACTCCGGGCTGGTAGTGGTGCGCGCCCAGCCGCTCGGCAAGGTGGTCGAACTCGCCGGCGATGAGCCGGCGCAGCATGGCCTTGTGCTGCTGCTCCATCATCCCGCGGACCACGCGCTGCAACCCGGGCCCGGGCGCCTGGTCGGCGTAGCTCGACTTCATGCTGGCGACGATGTTCCCGCCCACGAACAGGTGCGTGATGTAATGCGCGTGCGGCAGCCCCGAATCCTCGGTCTGCACGTGGTAGACGCGCGGACCGTACTTCACGTTGTGGTTGAAGCCCACGACCGGGGCAGAGGGCTTGGGGTTGATCATCCAGGTTCCCATTCAAGCAGAACCCACAGGGGTCCGCCAGAATCAGAAAACCCGCGGCGGCAGGCGGAAAGTCCCGCGGATCACGGCAGGAGATCGACCAGCTCCACGTCCTTGACAGGCCTTCCCAGGAACCGTTCGGCCACGGCCCGGAAACGGTCGGGTACATCGGTGCAGAGGGTGCGATGTTGCGGCGCGTCATCGCCCTCGCGCAGGAGCCCTTTCGCCTCGAGCAGCGCCGCGGCGGCCTGCGCCGTCGCCTCCGCGCTGTCCACGATGGACACGTGGGGACCCAGCACCTCGGCGATGGGGCGCGCGAGCAGCGGATAGTGCGTACACCCGAGCACGGCGGTGTCCACCCCCATCCGGCGCAGGTCGCCCAGGTACCGCTCGGCCACCAGCCGCGGCACCTCGCCGTCGGTCCAGCCCTCCTCCGCGAGCGGCACGAAGAGCGGACAGGCGCGGGCGATGACGGTGCTCAAGGGCGAGAGCCTGGCGAGGGCGCGCTGGTAGGCGCCCGACGCGATGGTCGCGGGCGTGCCCAGCACCGCGATCGCGCCTCCGCGGCTCCGCGCCGCGGCCACCCGCGCGCCAGGCTCGATGACGCCGACCACCGGCATGGGCAGGGCCTCGGCGAGCGCATGCAGGCTGTGCGCCGAGACCGTGTTGCAGGCCACCACCAGGAGCTTGATGCCGCGCGCCGCGAGGTGCCGCGCCGAGAGCAGCGCGTAGCGGGTCACCACCTCGCCGGAGCGCGTTCCGTACGGCACGCGCGCGGTGTCGCCCAGGTAGACGGTGTGCTCGCGCGGGAGCCGAGCGAAGAGCGCCCGCAGCACCGTGAGCCCGCCCACCCCGCTGTCGAACACGCCGATGGGCGCGCCGGCATTCACGCTGGCGTGTGTATCACGGCAGCAATTCCGCGCTCACCGACAGATCGGTGATCAGGCCGATCTCGAAGAAGCTGCTGGGCGGGTTGTGCGTGCGGTAGATCAGGTGCGGGCCGTCGGCCAGGGTGCGGATGCCCTGGATGGCGAAGCTGTGCGTCCCGCGTGTGAGCCCGTCCACCGATCCGCCGTCGGTGCCCGCGGTGCTGCACGGCACCGTTCCGGCATTGACGCCACCGGTCCCGTTCGCGGCGGGATCGACGAAGATGGCGACATGGTCGACGTTCGCCGCCGCGCAGCTCTGCCCGCCAAAGGTCCAGGTCAAATTCGCGCTCGCGGTCGTGGGCGCCGCGGGAGCGAGGTCGGGGGAGGCGACGGTGTTCTGGCCGGCCACGACGGTGACGAGGAACCCGTTGAGCGCGTACTTCGAGTTGCCCGCCCCGTCCACGCCCACGATGTCGAAGGTATGCTGCCCCTGCGAGAGCGGCCCGATGGTGGTGCCGTCGACGCCGGCCGACGTGCAGGGCAAGTCGGGCGAGTTGTTGACATCGGTGATCACCTGGTTGTCGACGCTCACGTGCACGATGGGGATGCCGGCCGCCGTGCAGCTCCTGCCGCCGAAGGTCCAGTGCAGGGTGACGTCGCCGGTGAACTGCGCCACCTGCGGCAGGTCGATGGGGAACACGTTCTTGCGCGTGCCGCGCACCTGGATGGTCTGGGTCGTCTGGTAGACGAGGTTGCCTGCGGTGTCGAATCCGCTCACGGTGAGCTGGTAGTTGCCGTCGAGGAAGCTGCCGAGGCTGGCGCCCACGGTGGCCTGGCTACAGCTGAAGTGATCGGGCGAGAGCACCTCGCCGGCGATGGCGAATTCGATCCGGTCCACGCCGGCGTCGGCGCAGGAGAGACCGCCGAACGTCCAGTCCACCTCGACCTCTGCCCGCGAGGGACCGCAGGCGGCGGCGGCGAGGCTGAGCATTCCCAACATGAGCAAGCGGCGCATCGCTCCTCCTTGTGCTTCAGACGTGCGGCGGCCTTCCCGCATTCAGACCTTCGGGAGTGCGGAAGGGTCACACCTCGCCAGCTGTTCCTCTCGTTGACAGCCACCACCCCGTGAGGGACAACCGCGCGCGCCATGAACTCCAGTCTCGACTACGTGGAAATGGTCACCCACGGCGGCCCGGTGGTCACCGCGGTACTGGTCATTCTCGTCGCATCCTCGCTCGCGAGCTGGACGATCATCTTTCGCAAGCTGCTCCACCTGCGCAGGGCGCAGGCGGAGAGCGTCCGCTTCCTGGAAACTTTCTGGCGGAGCAAGCGTCTGGACTCCATCTACGGCGAGGCGGAGCAGATGCCGGTGAGTCCGGTGGCGCAAGTCTTTCGCGCCGGGTACGTGGAGCTGAGCAAGGTGACGCAGGCGCAGCCGGCGAGCGAGGAGGCGGCCATGCACGACCAGCTCGGGGGCTTCGAGAACGTGGAGCGCGCGCTGGCGCGAGCGGCCAACGCGGAGCTCACCGGCCTGGAGCAGCAGATCCCCTTCCTCGGCACCACCGCGGCTGCGGCGCCCTTCGTGGGCCTCTTCGGCACGGTGTGGGGAATCATGGGCGCCTTCCGCGACATCTACGCCGCCGGCAACGCCAACCTCGCCACCGTGGCGCGGCCCATCTCGGAAGCGCTGATCGCCACCGCGGTGGGCCTCTTCGCCGCCATCCCCGCGCTGGTCGCGTTCAACGCCTTCAACTCGCGCATCCGGGTGCTCGACAACGAGATGCGGAACTTCAGCGCCGACTTCCTCAACATCATCAAGCGGCACATCTTCAAGAAGGCCGCCTGATGGCGTTCGGCGGAGGCGACAGCGGCAGCGGCCGGCGCGCCATGACCGACATCAACGTGACGCCGCTCGTCGACGTCATGCTGGTGCTCTTGATCATCTTCATGGTCACCGCCCCGCTCATCCAGAGCGGCGTCAAGGTGGACCTGCCCCGCGCCTCCGCGCAGCAGATGGAGCACTCGGAAGAGAAGCTGGTGCTCACCATCACCCGCGACCGGCGCGTGTTCCTCGGCAACGCCGAGATTCCGCCCGCCCAGCTCGAGGCGAAGCTCGCGAGCAACGCCAGGATCCAGAAGGAGAAGGAGCTCTACCTGCACGCGGACCGCTCGCTGCCCTACGGGCAGGTGGTGGAGATCATGGCGGTGGCGCGGCGCGCGGGCGTGGAGTCGCTCGGGATGATCACCGAGCCGGACAAGGAGCTGCGCAAGCGTTGAGCGAGACCATCCACAAGAGCGTGCTGGCGCTGCCCCCGCGCACTCCGGCGGCTCCGGCGATGGCCCTGGCGGTGCTCTTCCACGTCGCCATCCTCGCTGCGGCGATCTGGCTTCCGCGCCTGTTCGATCGCCCTCCGCCGCTGCGCAAGCCGATCATCGCGAAGCTGGTGGCGCTGGGCCGGCCTCGCGACCCGCGCCTCCTGCCGCGCAAGGAGTCGCCGCCGCCGGCAGCGTCGGCCGCGCCTTCGAAGACGGCGCCCTCGCTCAAGCCCACCATTCCCGCGCCGCCGCGGCGCGAGCCTTCGCGGCGCGACCTGATGGAGCGGGCGCTGGCTCGTGCAGCGGGAAAGGCCACGCCCGAGCCGCGCGAGCCGCCCGACCCGGAGCGCGCCGGCTCGCCCCAGGGTTCGCTGGAGGGCACCGCCGGCACCGCCGAGGAAGGGGACGCGTACTTCACCGCCGTGCACGACGCAATTCTCGAAAATTACGCGGTCCCGTCGGTGATCTCGGAGCGCGAGCGCCTCTATCTCGCCGCCGAGGTGATCGCGTACATCGGGCCCGACGGGCGCATCCTCAAGCACGAGTTCCAGAAGAAGTCGGGCAACACCTTCTTCGACCAGGCGCTGGAGCTGGCGATCCAGAAGACGAAGCTGCCGCCTCCGCCGCCCGATCTTGCGCGCTCCCTTCGCGACAGCGGCGTGGTACTCAACTTCCGCCCATGACCCTGCTCCTCTCGCTCCTGCTGCTCGCCGCCGATCGGCCCGTCATCGACCTCTCCGGCGGGAAGGTCCAGCCCTATCCGCTCGCCATCGCCAGGCCGCTCGGCTCCCAGGACGCGGGCGCCTCGGTGCTGGCCGTGCTCGCCCAGGATTTCGAGCGCAGCGGCCTCTTCCGCCTGCTCGATCCCGCCTCCTTCCTGGCGCCGCCCGCCGAGGGGATGACCGGCATCGACTTCTCCCGCTGGCAGGCGGTGGGCGCGCAGGGGCTGGTGAAGTCGAGCTGCGAGGTGGTGGTCGACGTGAAATGCGACCTGCGCCTCTACGACGCCGCGCGCGGCCAGGAGCTCCTCCACGGCACCTACACCGCGCCCTACCCGGCGCTGCGATCGGTCGCGCATCGCTTCGGCGACGACGTGGTCCGGTTCTTCACCCACGAGCCCGGCGTCTTCCAGACCCGCATCGCCTACGTGCGCGAGGCCGAGAACGGCAAGCAGCTGGTGGTGTCCGACTGGGACGCCTTCGGCGCGCAGGAGCTGACGTCCGGCTCCATCAACCTGCTCCCCGCCTGGTCGCACGACGGCAGGACCGTGGCCTTCACCAGCTTCCGGGACGGCCAGGGCGCGCACGTCTACGCGCTCGACCTCGGCACCCGGAGGATCCGTCCGCTCCTGATGTCGGGCGACTTCGCCACCGGCGCGAGCTGGTCGCCGGACGGCAACAGGCTCGCGTACTCGGGCTCGTCCAACGACAACACCGACGTGTTCGTGGCCCGCGCCGACGGCAGCTCCCCGCGGCGCGTCACCGATTCCCGCGGCATCGACATCTCGGCCAGCTGGAGTCCCGACGGCAAGCGCATCGCCTTCGTCTCCGAACGGGCGGGCACTCCGCAGATCTACATGATGAACGCCGACGGCTCGGGAGTGCGCCGCCTCACCTTCCAGGGCAACTACAACCAGGAGCCGGCCTGGAGCCCGAAGGGCGACCTGATCGCCTTCTCCGGCCGCGACGAGCACCGCGTCTTCGATCTCTATACCGTCGCGGTCGACGGCGGCCGCGTCACCCGGCTCACCCAGAACGACGGGACCAACGAGAAGCCGGCCTGGGCGCCCAACGGCCGCTACCTGCTCTTCTCCTCGACGCGCACGGGGAAGCGCCAGCTCTGGCTGATGCAGCCCGACGGCTCGAACCAGCGGCAGGTCACCAACGAGTCGCTGGGCGCCTCCGACCCTGCCTGGGGCCCGCTGCCCAGGTAGCCGCTCACAGCTGGTCGATGGAGAAATAGGGCCCGTACTGCGGCTCGCCCAGCAGCGCATCCGGCGACAGGTTCACGCCGATGTCGATGGCCATGCGCCCGATCGGCGTGATCCAGCGCAGCCCGCTGCCCACCGCCTGCCGCAGCGTGATCTGCTTGAAGAACTGGTAGGGCGGCGTGCGCCAGAGGTTGCCGGCGTCCCAGAAGAAGGCGAGCTCGAACGAAGGCGTGAAGGGCACGCGCAGCTCGGCGCCGAAGCCGATGAAGGCGTCGCCGCCGTCGCTGGTGCCGCCGCTGGCGAGGAGCTGCGCCTGCGGCGTGCAGGCGAGACCGCTCAAGGTGGCCTCGCAGGCCCGGACCTGGTTGTGCAGCTGGTTGATGAGGTCCTGGGGCTGCAGCGCATCCTCGTGGAAGCCGCGCAGCGTGGTGGCGCCGCCCAGGTAGAAGCGGCGGTCGCCCGGCGTCAGCGATCGATCGTCGAGCTGGTAGACGCGGCCGCCCCGCGCGGAGAACACGACGCTCGCCAGCGAAGGCAGGGGAAGGTAGGCGGCGGCGAGTCCCTGCACCTTGAGGAGATTGACGTGGACGCGCCCCACCTCCTCGGTCTGGCTTCCCGTGAACGACCGCTGGTAATCGCCGGAAATCTGGAGCAGCAGGCCCGAGCGCGGCCGGGCCGGGTCGTCGCGGAGGTCGAGCATCGCCATCGGCCGCAGCGAGCCGAACAGCATCGTCCCCTGCGGCAGGCGGAAGATGCGCTGGTCGATGCCCGCGAGCACGTCCTCGATGGATCGCGCGCTCAGCTGCAGCTCCTGGTAGCCGATCTCGTAGGCGATTCCCGCCGTGAACGGCCGGCGGCGCGTCAGGTCGAGGCTGGCCTGCGCGGAGAACTTGGTCAGGTCGTAGGAGGGGCGCAGGTCGCGCTCGTGGATCAGGTCGATGCCGGCGCGCAGCTCGTCGGTGAGCGGATAGAGCCGCGGCATGGAGAGCCCGAGATCGATCACGCGCTCGATGGGAATCCCGTCCGGGTACTTGATCCTCGTCTCGCACTGCGCCGGGTTGGTCACGCCCGGCGGGCACTCCGGGATGACCGGGAAGCGGGTGAAGGGGAAGTCGGCCTTCGCCACCGCGCTGAAGGTCAGGTTGCGCCCGAGGATGTTGCCCTGCGTCCACTGCGCGGTGGCGCGCGGGCCGTCGGCGAGCGAGAACCCGAGGCTGGTCTGGAAGCCGCGCGTGGGCCGCTCGCGGAGCGTGACTTGAAGCGTCTTCTCGCTCTCCGGGACCTCGGGATTGCGCGGCGTGAGGGTGGCGGAGAAGAAGAGCCCGGTGCGCAGGAGCGCCTGCTGCCCGCGGTCCATCACCTCGGGCGTGAGCACGTCGCCGGCCTTGAGGCCCACCAGGTCGAGCACCAGCCCTTCCAGCGTGCGCCGCTGCCCCACCACCTCCACGAACCCCACCTTCACCACCGGGCCGGGCTGGATGCGGTAGCGCACCTCCACCCGCGAGGCGCCGTCGGGCGCGTCCTCGAACGCCTCCTCGTCCTCGACATGGGCGTAGAGGTGGCCGCGGCTGGTGAAGATCTGCGTCAGCGCGGCGCGGCCCTCCTCCGCCTGCAGGTAGCTGAAGGGCTGCCCGGTGCGCAGCACGATGGCAGCGTCGAGCTCCCGCGCCGCCACGTCGCCGCCGCCCTCGATCACGATGCGGCCCACGCGCGTCTGCTCGCCTTCGCTGATGGGAATGGTCACTTCCAGCCGGTCGGGGTCGCCGCCCAGCGGCGAGAGCTTCGGCGGTCCGGCGCGCACGGAGAGGTAGCCCTGCGACTTGTAGAGGTCCTCGAACTGCTTGAGCGCCCGGGCATAGACCACGGGCTCGAAGACCGTCTCCGGGTCCACCTTCGTGCGCGGCGGATGGGCGTCGCGCAGCGATCCCATGATGCCCATCCGCTCCACCGCCGCGGGATCTGCGCCGGAGGCGGGATCGCGCGAGATGGTGTCAGAGAGCAGCATGAGCAGCCGTTCGCGAAGCTCCGCGGTGGGGATGCCCCGGTTGCCGCTGAAGGCCAGCCGCTCCACCCTGACTTGATGGCCCTCGTCGATGCTGAAGACGACGTCCTCCGACCCGTCCCGCCCCATCATCTCCCGCTCTGCCACCCTGGCGCGCAAGAACCCCGCCGCCACGTAGAAGCGCCGCAGGCGCCCCGCCATCTCCTGTGCCGCCTGGCCGTCGAGCGGCTCGTCCGACTCGAGCCCCAGGTGCGACGCCAGCACCAGGTCGGAGAAGGAGCTGTTGCCGCGCAGCCGGAAGCGCACCAGAGGACCCGCCGCCACCGGGACCACCACCTCGGCCAGCGCGGGCGAGAGCTCCCGCACCCGCGGCGGGTCCACGCGCGCGCGCAGCCGGCCCTCCTTGCGATAGCGCTCGCGGACGCCGCGAACGCCTTCGTCGAGCGCCGCGAGGTTGAGGACGTCGCCGGGCCCGAGGCGGAACGCAGCCCGGAGCTGATCGGCTTCGAGCCCGGGATCGCCCTCGAATCGCACCGCGGAGATGCGGGTGGGCTTGCCCTCCTCGATCCGCAGCTCCAGGGCGACGCCGCCGGGCGCCGGCTTGCGCACCGGCGTCACCCTGGCGTGCCGATAGCCGATGCGGAAGTACGCCGCGCCCAGCGCTTCGGCGGCGGGCGGCACCTGCTCGGCCTGGAACTCCGCGTTGACCTGGAGGTTCGCCGTCTGGTGCAGCAGGCTCTCCGGAAGCGCCTCGCTTCCGGGAAAGCTCAGCGCCACCAGCTTCTCCACGCTGGTGAGCACGAACACCAGCCGGACCCGGCCGTCGTCCATCGGCTCCTGGTACGCCGCCACCCGCGAGAAGCGCGCGCTCGCGTGCAGGGCCCGCACCGCCTCGCGCACGTCGCGCCCGTCGAGCGGCTGCCCGACCTTCAGGTCCACCAGCGCGCGCACCGACTCGGGCGCGGCGCCCTCGTAGACGATCTCGCCGATCCGGGGCGCCTCCTGCGCAGGGGCCTGCGCAAGCAGGAGCGCAAGCAGCAGCGCAACCACCTACTCGCCCTCCCACTTGAGGTGCAGGTCGATGCCGAAGTCGGTGCCGATGCCGCTGGTCACGTGCTCGTTGTCGAGCTGCAGCCGGGTGGAGAGCGCGTCGGAGAGCTGGTAGCTGACCACGCCCCGGTACCTGCGCGTGGTCAGGCCCTCCAGCACCTTGAGATCGAGGTGCTCGGTGATCAGGTGCGACTGGAAGCGGGCCATCGGCTCCAGCCGGTTGGTGGCCACGGAGAAGTCGCTGGCGAAGTCGATGTTCGGATCGCGCAGGATGGGGTTCTTGGGGATGAAGCGGCGCACCTCCTCGGAGAACCCGGTGGCCTTGTTGAGCGCCTCGATGCCGATGGCGAGGCCCGAGTCGGCCGCGGAGAAGGTGCTCTGCTGCAGGTTCTGCGAGACGAAGCCGAAGGTCAGCAGGAACCCGAGGTCCGCCTCGGCGAGCGCCGGCTCGGAGTTGAGGGAGAGGTGCGGCTCGCCAGGCGTGCCGAAGGCGTGCAGCCTCACCTTGTATTCCTTCACCTGCGCGCTCGCCTGCAGGTCGAAGCTGGGGCGGATGCGCTGGCGATCGGTGAAGGTGAGCACGCCCTGGTCGATCTGGAACTCGTTTCCGCGGAACGTGGCGGTGCCGTGCACGGTGTTGACGCTGCCAAGAAGCCCGATGGCGCGCGAGGTGCCGGTGAGCTTGAGGTCGCCCTTGAGGTCGGCGCGCGCCAGGTTGTTCTCCACCCGCACGCCGCGGGCGAGGTGCACGTCGAGATCGAAGTGCACCAGCATCGCGCTCTTGGTCAGCACCCGGGGCGCGGGCGGCCGCCGGGAGAAGTCGAGGAGCCATCGCTCCAGGTCCAGGTCCTCGGTGTACTTGAGCTGCGAGACGGTGACGCTGCCGCCCAGCACCGGCTCGTCGGGCGGCCCGAAGAGGGTCAGGTCGCCGTCCACCGTGGCGCCCACGTTGTCGAGGCGCACGTTGACCTCGCTGACGTGGGCGGCGATGTCGATCTTCCTCGGCACCGCGCGCGAGAGCTCCATGCCGCCGGAGACGCGCGCCTCGCCGTTGTTGAGCTTGCCCGCCATCGAGTCGATGACCAGGGCGTCCTGCGAGAAGGAGATGCTTCCGTTCATCGCGCGGGCGGCGATGGGCAGCCCGCGCAGCGTCACCGCCCCGTCCTCGATGCGGGCATTGCCGAGAACGGTGGGCTCCTTGATGGTGCCGCCCACCGCCGCCTGCACCAAGTAGGTCCCCGAGGCGTGCTCCACGTCGGCGATGAGCCCCTGCAGCACGCGCCCGTCGGCGCTCGCGGTCAAGCGCAGGTCGAGCCTGCCGTCGGCGGCGCTCCCTCCGGAGAGCTGCACGGTGGTGTAGGGGCCGCGCAGGGCCAGCCTCTCGATGTGGGTGCCGGCAGGGCCGAAGGAAAGCTCCGCCACGCCGTCGCTCTCGAAGGCCATCTCGCTGCGCACGATCTGCAGCCGCGAGAGCGTCATGGTGCCCGCGCTCTCGCGCCAGCGCAGCAGCGACCCGTGCAGCTCCAGGGCCGCCGCCAGGGTCCCGCGCTGGATCTCCGCCTCGGGCGCGAGAAGCTCGAGCACCTGCGCCAGGTCGGGAATGCGCAGGCTGGCCGTGCAGGTGTAGGGGAAGTCGTCCTCCAGGCGCGCCTCTCCCGAGAGCGAATGAGTGCCCACCGCGCCCTTCCAGGTCATCTGCTTGCCGTCGATCTCCAGCGAGAGGTCGCCTTCGCCCAGCTCGGCCTTGCCCGCCTTGCCCTCCGAGAAACGGGCGCCCGCGCGCACCAGCGGATGCGAGGAGAGCCCGCCCACGTGCGCCGAGGCGCGCAGCGGCCCTTGCAGGCGCGCGGCCTTCGCCATGTCCAGGTCGGCGAGGGTGAAGTTCTCGGTGGCCGCGTCCAGATCGAGCTTCCAGTCGGGGCCGAAGCTTCCCGCCGCGCGCACGCGGGCGTCGCCGTGGCGCAGGGAGAGCTCCTCGATCTGAAGCCGGGGTTCCCCCCCGTGCAGCGAAACCGCCGCCCTGCCGCCCTCGAACGACTCACCCCACAGCCGCGTGGCGCCCAACTGGACCGAGGCCTTCCCATCGGGGCCTGCCACCGGGCCCTTGACGTCGATGACGCCGGAGAGCCGCCCATCGAAGTCCGCGGAGTCGCGCAGCGGCGAGAGCGAAGGGACCAGTCCCACCGCAAGCTCGACGAGGTCGTGCAGGTACGCCTCGGGCAGCTCCAGATGCGCGTCCACCGGGGTGGCCTTGCCGGCGAAATCGAGCGCCAGCCGGCCCTGGTAGCTGCTGCGGTCCTTGCGCCCGCGGATCTGCCCGAGCGAGAGCCGCAGCGAGGACGCGTCGAAGGCGACCTGGGTCGCCACGTCGCCGAGCGCGAGGTCGAGGAAGCGGAAGTCCCGCGCGGAGACGCTGCTCTCGATGGAGAGCGCCTTGTACGGCCCGGCGACGTTGGCGGAGAGCGCGACCGCACCGTGGGCCGGGATGGGACCGATATGGGAGCGGAAGTCGTCCAGCTCCAGGCGCTCGGAGCGCGCGGCGATGCGCATGCCCGCATCGACGTCGGTGAAGAAGGTGCTCTCCACGTCCAGGTGCGACTTGCCCGCGTCGATGCTGCCCTTGCGCAGCACGATCCTGTCCTTGTCGATGTCCACCGCGCCGGTCAGGCGGCCGGCGGCGAACTCGAACATGCGCCTGGGCGTGCGTTCCCCGGGGGCCGCGGCCTTCCGCGGCCGCTCGTCGTAGCTCCGATCCAGGACCGCGAACTCCGCCAGGTCGAGGGCCGGCTCGGCCGCGAGCTGGAACGGCGCCAGCGTGCCCCTGGCCTGCACGCGGCCGCTGGCGCGCATCACCACCCAGGCGTGCGCGAGCCCCAGCTTCCGGAGAAGGTCCTGCAGCTCCATGTCGTGGAGCGAGAGGTCCGCGCTCACCGGAAGCGCCGGGTCGGCGAGGGACGCTTCCAGCGAGCCCGTCACCTGCCCGCGGCCCACCGGCAGCTCGAGGTGGTCCACGCGTACCCGCGCCGGCGAGACGTCGAAGCGAAACCGCGCGTCGCCGGGGGAGAACTGATCCAGGGCGAGCGAGCGGACCCGCAGCTCGCCCTTGACCCGGGGGGCGCCCTTCGCGAGCGTGAAGGCCGCGTCGGCGGAGATCGCTCCTTTCACGTGCCGCAGCGCGCCGGGGAGCAGCCGGGCCGCGGCGGATTCGAGATCGTCCACGCGCAGCCTGGCGAAGAGATCGATCCGGGGGTCGCAGATGTCTTTCAGGGTCCCCTTCACGAATGCCGACGCCTCGGCGCCGACCAGATCCGCGCGCCGCAGATCGACGCTGCCCTGCCCGCGCAGATCCACCTCCGCGGTCACGCGCGAGGAGACGAGCCCCGCGCTGCGTCCGGGGAGCTCCAGGGCGCCGCCGCGGGTGGCGAGCTTGACCGAGAGCGGGCCGCCGCGCCCTCTCACCAGCAGCCCCAGGCGCGGCACCGAGAGCCGCATCGTCGAGGTCTTCACCTCGATCGCGGCCTTGCGCACCTGGACGCGCCCGAACTCGAAGCGGTCGAGCACGTCGGGGAGGCAGCGTCCGCCGGGGGCAGGAGCGCCGCCGGCCTGATCGAGCGCCAGGTGCAGCTCGGGGTGGTCGATCTCCAGCCGCGCCAACTTCAGCTTCTGCAGCAAGGGCCGCACCGTCACCTGCGCGAACACCCGCGCGACCTTGAGGTCCAGCCGGCCTCCCGGGGCACCGACGTGCAGGCCTTCGATGGTGACCATGCCCTGCTCGGGCAAGACCGAGCAGCGCGCCACCTGCACCCGGGCTGCGCTGGCCTCCTCGATGGTGGCCACCGCGTAGGCGCAGAGGTTGTTGGCAACGAAGTCGGTGCGCAGGAACGCCACCGCCGCCCCGGAGACGGCGGCGGCGGCAAGCGCAACGGCGACGAGGATGCGGCTCAGCACGCTAGCTCGGCTTGGCAAGACCCGCGAGGTAGCGGTCGATCTCCCCCAGGTCGATGGGCTTTCCCTTCTCCGCCGCGGCGGCCGCGGCCTGCGGCTTCTTCGCTGCGGCGCTCTCCGCCGGCGTCTTGCCGCCGTCGAGCCCGAGATCGACCGCAACCCGCTCGATCATCTGCTCGTCGATCATCGGCGCGCGCGCCACGTAGCCCTCGAAGAGCGCGTTGTCACAGAGCGTGTTGATGACGCGCGGCGTGCCGCTGGAGAAGCGGTGCACCGACTTGACCGCCCCGGGAGTGAAGGGCATCCGCGCCGCGCCCGCGAGCCGCAGGCGATGCTTGATGTACGCCTCGGTGCTCTCCGCGTTGAGGTGGTCGAGCCGGTACTTGATGGCCACGCGCTGCGCCAGCGGCGGGTCGAGCTTGAGGTTCTGCTCGATCTCGGGCAGCCCGAAGAAGATCAGCGAGATCAGCTTGCGGTCCGGCACCTCGAGGTTGAGCAGCCCGCGGAACTCCTCCATCAGCTCGCGGGTGGCCAGCATCTGCGCCTCGTCGATCAGGACCACCGCCTTCTTGCCGGCGTCGTGGATCTTCGTCAGCCGCTGGTAGAGCTGGCCGAGCAGCGCGAGCTTGTCCTCGCTGGGCGCCTCCACCCCGAGCTGCAGCGCGATGCGCTTGAGCAGCCACGAGGCGGTGACGCCGCTGTGGATGATGACCAGCAGCGCCGCCTCGTACTCCGACTCGGGCAGCGAGTCGAGCAGCCGGCGCGCCAGGGTGGTCTTGCCCGCGCCGATGTCCCCGACCAGGATGCCGAGGCCCTTCATCTGCGCGCAGAGATGCGTCAGCCGCACCAGCGCCTGGGAGTGCTGGGGCGAGTTGAAGTAGAAGCGCGAGACCGGCGCGTTGGAGAAGGGCTCCTGGGCCAGCTCGTAGTAGTCGAGGTAGTTCACGCTCTCGCTCCGCCCGGCGCGGACCCGCAACCGGGCGCGATCTGGATCGGGTCCATCAGACGAAGCCGATCTTGCGGTTCTTGCGCGCCGACTCGCCGGGCTCAGGCTCGGCGTTGCCGGTCGCGACCGGGGAGGTGTGGGAAGGCGCCGGCGTGGGCCTCGACTTCGCCGCCGCCGTGGCGCCCTGCGCGCCGCGGGCAGCGGCCACGTGCCCCGCGCCCGGCGCCGGCTTCACCACCGGGCGGCCGGTGGCGCTGGCCGTTCCGCCCAGCGCCCGGATCTTCCCGGTGACGTCGCGGAAGCGCGGGTCCTCCGAGGCGACGGACTGGTATTGCTCCAGGGCCTCCGCCGACTGGCCCTGCGACTCGTAAGCCACTCCCAGCTCGAAGTGCAGCGCGTGCCGGGCGGTGTCGGTCAGCCCGCGCATCGCCAGTCCCTCGAGGAATCGCTTGATGGCCGCGGCGGGCTGGCCCCGCTCCATCTCGCAGACGCCGAGCATGGCCAGGCAGTCCGCGCCGCGGGCGCCGCCGCCGTGCCGCAGCGCCAGCTCGAATTCGCCCACCGCCTCGTCGAGCAGCCCCATCTCCTTGTAGGCGATGCCGAGGTCGTAATGGGTCTGCACGTCCTCGGGCCGCACGATCTCCTGGACCTTGGCGCGGAACTCGCCGAGCACCTCGTGGGCGGGGACCTGGAAGGTGTCGAGAACGTCGTCGAGCGGCTTGCCGTCCTGCGCGCTCTCCGGGCCGACCTCCGCGGCCAGCTCCGCAGCCAGCTCCGCGGCGAGGTCCTCGTGCTCCTGGCGCGAGGACGCCGCCTGCGGCGCTTCCCGGAGCCGGGCCAGCCGCGCGGAGGCGCCGGCGTGGTCGGGCGATGCGAGCGTGATGCCTTCGAGAATCGCCCTCGCGTCCTCGACGAGGCCGGTCTGGAGGTAGAAGTCGGCCTCCGCGATCTCGCTGGCGAACTCGTCGGTGTCCGCAGCCGCGGCTGCCTGCGGCGCGGCGGGCGCGGGCTCCGGCGCAAGCTCGGGCCCGGGCTCCGGCGCAGGCTCCGGCTCGGCCTCCGGCGCGGGCTCCACCACCTCGAGCACCTCTTCCGCGACCGACTCCTCGCCCAGCACCTCCTCGGCGATCTCTTCCTCTTCGGGAGCAGCGGCGGCGGCATCCTCCGCCGCATCGTCCGCGACCTGCAGCTCCTCTTCGACCGCCGGCGCGCTGCCCAGCGCGGCATTTCCGGCATCGAGGGCGCGCAGCTCGGTCCGCGCCGCCGCGGCCCTTGGATCTCCCCGCGCCTCGCAGAGGCGCAGGAAGGTGGCGAGCGAGGCGACGGCGTCCTCGGTGCGGCCGAGCGCCAGCGCCACCGTCTTCGCCTTCTCGTGCGCGTCGAGGTTGTCCGGGTCGGCGGAGAAGATCTTGCGCAGGTGCTCGAGCGCCTTCTCGTTGAGGCCGTACTTGACGTAGACCTCGGTCTCCTTGAGCAGCTTGGGAATCTGCGAGAGGGCGGGCGGCGTCGAGCCCTTGTCGGGGATGGGCGCGGTGGCCGGCCGCGGGCCCATGATCGGGGCGGTGGTCGGGCGCGAGAACGCCTGCGCAGTCGCGGGAGCCGGACTCGCCGCGGGGGGCGGAGGCGGCCGCGCGGCCGGCGGCGGCGGCGCGGGCCTGTGCACGGGAGGCTCCGGCATCACGGCGGGCTCGACCTTGTGCCTGGCGGGCGCGCTGCCCAGGGCGTCGATGGCCGCCTTCAGCTCGCCGTCGTCGGGCGCGAGCTCCTGCGCCTCGAGATAGGTCTTGCGCGCCTCGTCCTTGCGGCCGGCGTCGGCGTGGACGTGGGCCAGCTCCTTGAGGACCGAGACCGTCTTCGAGGTCTGGCCCAGCTCGCGGAAGGCGCGCGCCAGCATCTGCAGCGTGCCCAGATCGCGCGGGTTGGCCTTGAAGCAGATCTGCAGCTTGGCCAGCGCGCGCTTGGAGTCGCCGCGGCCCAGGTACTGCTCCGCCAGCTCCCGCGCCAGCGCAGCGTCGGCCTGGTCGAGATGGCTGATGCGCTCGGCCACGCGCAGGTAGTCGTCCACCCGCCCGTTGGCCTTGAGATACTGCCCGGCGCGGCGCAGCTCGGCCACCGCCTCCACCAGGTTGTCCTGCCGGGCGTACTGCTCGCCCAGGCGGATGCGCGCAGCCACGTTGTCGGGATCGAGGTCGACCAGCTTCTTCAGCGTGTCGAGGCTGGCCTTGGTGTCGCCGGACTTCTCGTAGAACGCGGCGACCGCCTGCCACTCCTTGGTCGCGTCGCCCACCAGGCCGAGCTGCTGGTAGAGCTCGGCGAGGCGCACGTTCACCTCGACCCGGTCGATGACCTTGAGCACCTGCTTGTAGAGCGCGACGGCCTTGAGATAGAAGCCCTGCGCCGCATAGGTGCGCGCCACCTTCTCGAAGCAGTCGGCGGCGTCCGACTTCCGGCCCATCTTCTGGTACAGCTCGGCCAGCTTCTGCAGGACGCGGACGTCGTCCGGATCGACGTCGAGGACGCGTTGGTACTCCTTCACCGCCTTCTCGAAAGACCCCTTGGCGATCAGCTTCGCAGCCGACTCGATGACCTTGTTTTTGTCCATCGGGTCGACGCGGTTGCGGGTTCCTGGGCGGAGAGGGAGAAGCATCCCAAGCTAGCGGGATTTTTGTCGTCGGGTCAAGGGAATGGACGCCGGACGGAGGACGCTCGGCGCGAGACGAAAATTCCTGAAACCACACCCTGATGCCGCGTCGGCACCCTGCCGACCTCCGCCCACCTCGCGGCACATCGATGCGCGGGTCCCGGCTGCCGAAGGCGGCTCAGGGACTGCGCGTGTGGTGTTGGACCTCGACGTGATGAGACGCGTTCTAGTTGGGATTGTCGGCGAGCAGCTTTTCCACCAGCCGGGTGTCGTACCTGCCCTGTACGAAAGGCTCGTACACCAGGAGCTTTTTGTGGAAGGGGATGTTGGTCCGAATCCCTTCCACGATGTACTCCTCGAGGGCGCGGCGCATGCGCATGATGGCCGCCGGCCGGCTGTCCGCCACCGCGATGAGCTTCGCCACCATCGAGTCGTAGTAGGGCAGCACCCGGTACTGCTCGTAGGCGCCGGAGTCCACCCGCACGCCCAGGCCGCCGGGCGCGTGGTAGGCGGTGATCAGCCCCGGAGACGGGGCGAACGACACCGGGTCCTCCGCGTTGACCCGGCACTCGATGGCGTGGCCCTTCATGGTGATGCTCTTCTGCGTCCGGCCCAGCTCCTCGCCGGCGGCGAGCCGGATCTGCTCCTTGATCAGGTCGATGCCGGTCACGCTCTCGGTCACCGGATGCTCCACCTGGATGCGGGTGTTCATCTCCATGAAGTAGAAGTCGGAGCGCTCGTCGAGGAGGAACTCGATGGTGCCGACGTTGTTGTAGCGGATCTTCCTCATCGCCTCGACGGCGACCCGGCCCATGCGCTCGCGCAGCTTGTCGTTGAGCGCGGGCGAGGGGCTCTCCTCGAGCATCTTCTGGTGGCGGCGCTGCACCGAGCACTCGCGCTCCCCGAGGTGGATGACGTTGCCGTGCTCGTCGGCCACGATCTGGATCTCGATGTGCCGCGGCCGCTCCACGTAGCGCTCCACGTACATGTCGCCGTTCCCGAACGCCGCCAGAGCCTCCGCGGAGGCGGTCCGGTACTGGGGGGCGAGCTGGTCCTTCTCGCGGACGATCTTCATCCCGCGCCCGCCGCCGCCGGAGGCCGCCTTGAGGATGACGGGGAAGCCCACCTTCTCCGCCAGCCGCACGAGATCGCGCTCCTCGCGGACCACGCCTTCGCTGCCGGGAAGCTGGGGAAGCCCTGCTTCCTTCATCGCCTCCTTGGCGCGGATCTTGTTGCCCATCATCCGGATCATCTCCGGCCGCGGGCCGATCCACCCGAGTCCGGAGTGCTGCACCATCTCGGCGAACTCCGCATTTTCACTGAGGAATCCGTAGCCGGGATGGATGGCGTCGGCCCCGCTGACTTCGGCAGCGGAGAGGATGGCCGGGATGTTGAGGTAGCTCTCCTTCGAAGGAGGAGGGCCGATGCAGAGCGACTGGTCGGCGAAGCGCACGTGCAGCGAGCTCGCGTCGGCGGTGGAGTGCACCGCCACCGTCTCCACGCCCAGCTCGCGGGCGGCGCGGATGATTCGCAGCGCGATCTCGCCGCGATTCGCGATCAGGATTCGGTGGAACACCCGGTGCCTCCGGCGCCCCGGCTAGGCCGGCTCGAAGCGGAAGAGGGCCTCGCCGTACTCCACCGGGCTGCCGTTCTGGATGAGCACCTCCACCAGCCGGCCGGGCTGCTCGGCCTCGATCTCGTTCATCAGCTTCATCGCCTCGACGATGCAGAGCACCTGGCCCTTCTTCACCACCGTGCCCACGTCCACGAAGGGCGGGTTCTCGGGCGAGGCGGAGCGATAGAAGGTGCCCACGAACGGAGAGTTCACCGTGAACGTCTTCGCGTCCGGCGCCGGCTTCGCCGCAGCCGCCGGCGCCGCGGGGGCGGGAGCCGGCGCATGCGCCGCCGGCGCGGGAGCGGGCTGCGGGGGAGCGTGGGCCACGGCCGGGAGCGGCGCGGCATGCACGGTGGTGGCGGCAGGCGGATGGCCCAGGCGCACGTCCAGCGTCTCCTGGCCGGAAACCCAGGTCAGCCGGGTGACGTCGGTACCGTCCAGCGCGGCGAGGATCGCTTTCAGCTTGTCGACGTCCATGGAACCTCGGCTGGAGACCAGACGCCCGGAAAGAGAACCCGATTCCGGTCCACCGTCCAGCTTCTAGCCAACCCGGGTCAGGTACTCGCCACTGCGGGTGTCGATCTTGAGGATGTCGCCCTCGTTGACGAAGAGCGGCACGTTGACGGTGTAGCCGGTCTCCAGCGTCGCCGGCTTCATCGCTCCCGAGACGGTGTCGCCGCGCACCCCGGGGTCGCATTTGGTGACCCTGAGCTCCACCGCGTTGGGAAGGTCCACCGAGATGGCGCGGCCGTTCCAGAAGAGCACGGAGGCGTCCATGTTCTCCTTGAGGAAGTTCTTCGCCTCGCCCAGGCCGGCCGCGTCGATGTGGCTCTGCTCGTAGTTCTTCGAGTCCATGAAGACGTAGTGATCGCCCTCCTTGTAGAGGTACTGCATCTTCTTCTCCTCGATGTCGGGACGGCCCACCTTCTCGCCGGACTTGAAGTTCTTCTCCAGGGTGCGGCCCGAGATCAGGCTCTTGTAGCGGGTGCGCACGAACGCCGAGCCCTTGCCGGGCTTCACGTGCTGGAACTCGACGATCACGAAGGGCTCGTTGTCGATCAGGATCTTGAGCCCATTGCGAAACTCGCTGGTGTCGATCACGTCCGCCATCCAAAGCTCCTTGCCCAAAAAGGGGACACCCTACTTAATTCCCGGCGCGTGCCCTTCCCAGCGCAGAATTAAGTAGGGTGTCCCCTTTTTCGGCGACGGTCTACCTCAAAGCGGTACGGCCGTCCAGATGCCTGGCCGGGAGCCTGCGGGCGTGCGCACGCCTCAGAGCTGGGCGGCGAGGCGGGGACCGGCGATGCGCAGCTCGTAGCGCGCCCGGCCGACGTTGGCGTCCGGCGACATGGTCAGCACCACGAAATAGTCGGGCGTGAGCGGGCGGGCGACCGCCACCATCTTCTCGGTCCGGATGGAGACCTCGCTCGCCTTCCCCATCTGCAGCGTCTCGGCCGCCTGCCGGACCTGGGAGATGATGCCGGAGTACTCGACGAGGAGGTTGTTCATCTCGATGCCGGGGGGCGGCTTGCCCTCGACGGTCTCGATGGGAATGCCGTCGAAGCCCATCACGCTGGCCGCGAACGAGCCTTCCACCCTGCCGCAGATCTTTTCCAGGTCCTCGCGAAAGCCCATCAGGCCCCTCCGCGGCTGCGCTGCACCCGCTGCAGCAACTCCTCCAGCAGTGCGATCCGCGCCGCGGCGGAGGGCAGCTCGGAGAGCCGCCGCCGCGCGGTCTCGTCGCCCGCCTCGGCCAGCTTGCGGTAGATCTCCCGCGCGCGGCCGATCAGTCCCTGGCGCACGTACAGCTCCGCGAGAGTGAGCGTCACCGCTGCCGATCTGTCACGCCCCCACCACGAGCGTCAAGGCGGAAGCCTAGAGGCAGGCGTTCTGGGCGCACCCAGCAGCCGTGCACATCTCGAAGAGATATTCGCGCTCGGAGGTGCGCGCGTTCGATCCGCCGAGCAGCTTTCCTTCGACGTGGAAGGTGACGCGGATGAACGTCCCGTCGGGCACCGCACCCGTGATCACGCCCGGCAGGAACATGGGGATGCCCACCGTGGCCGTGCCGCCGCTGGGCACTTCCAGCCCGCTCACGGGAATGATGGCCGGATTCTGGACGGTGACTCCCGTGGGCGGCGCGCCGCCGGGGTTGCCGGGA
>DASSQZ010000206.1:0-14346 GCA_035702105.1 Myxococcales bacterium
CCGCGATTCTGACGCGCTTGGTCCAAGCCGCACCGCATTTCTGACACGTGGCAGGTACGTTTCGTACTTCGCTTGGCTCTGCTCTGAACCCGTAAGGCCGAGGCCTGTTTTACCGCTTGTATCGCGGCAGCCGCACTCCTTGGGTCAGCGCGGGCTCGAACAGATCTCCCACCTCGCGCAGGCGCGCCGGCATGGTCGCGATGTTGAAAGCCTGCGGGTCGAGGCCCGGCTTCACCTCGCTCCACCGCAGCGGCGTGGACACTGGCGCGCCGCGGACGCCGCGCAGCGAATACGGCGCCACCACCGTCTTCGCGTACGCGTTCTGCATGCAGTCGAAGTAGAGCCGGCCCTTGCGGGCCGAGAGCGAGCGCTCCAGCGTGACCTGCTTCAACTGCTTCGCCACCGTCTCGCCGACCTGGAGGGCGAAGGCCTGCGCGTCCTCGTACGAGTGCCCTTTGGCGAGCGGCACCAGGATGTGCAGGCCGCGCTTGCCGGTGGTCTTGGGAATGCTGGGCAGGCCGAGGCGGTCGAACATGCCGGCGAGCACCTGCGCCACCTCGATGGCCTGCTCGATGGTCTCTCCCTCTGCCGGGTCGAGGTCGAAGACCACCCAGTCGGGCTGGGTGAGGCTCTGCGCGCGGGAATGCCAGGCGTGGATCTCCAGCACGGAATTCTGCGCCAGCCAGCGCAGGGCGAGCGGGCTGTCGGCGACCAGGTGCTTCACCGTGCCGCGCTTCGTGCTCGACGGAGTATCTACGGTGCTCATCCAGTCTTCGGGGGCCTTGATGTCCTGCTGGAACCAACTCGGTTTTTCGATGCCCTGGTTCCAGTGGATCAGAGTGAGCGGCCGATTCTCGAGCGCCTTCAACAGCGCGGGCGCCACCGCGGCGTAGTAATCGGCCACGGCGGATTTGGTGATGCGGTCCTTCGGATAGAGCAGGCGGTCGGGATTGCTCAGGGCCAGCGTCTCTCCGGCCGGAGCTTGTGTTTGCGTCTTCGGCGGCTTTCGCCTGCTCCTGGAGGGCTCCGGTGATTTCACGACCGGTGCAGGCTTTTCGCGGCAGGTCTCCTCCGGCTTCTTGTCGGCGCGGAGCCCCTGGAAGGCGGGATGGCGGAGCTTGCCGTCGGACGTCCACTCGGTGAACCGCACCTGCGCCACCAGGCGCGGCTCCACCCAGTGCGCGTCGCGCAGCCGCGGAGAGCCGCGCGCGGGAGAGGTGTCGCGGGCGTCCGGGGCAAGCTGCTTCTTCAACTCCGTGCGCTGCTTCGAGGAGAAGCCGGTGCCCACCTTGCCTGCGAACTCGTAGCCGCCCTTCCCGTCCGCGACGGCGAGGAGCAGCGCGCCGATGGATCCCGACGCGTTTCCCTTACCCGGCGTCCAGCCGATGATGGCCAGCTCCTGGTTGGCCTGGGCCTTGAGCTTGAGCCACTCGCGCGAGCGGCCCTTCTCGTATCTCGAACCGCGCGCTTTCAGGATCAGCCCTTCCAGCCCGCGCTCGCGCACCTGCTCCAGCGCCTCTTCGATGTCCCCCGGCACCTCCTCCGCGAGCCGCAGCTCCGGCGGCGCATTGGAGAGCACGCTGCCGAGCAGATCGCGCCGCTGCTCCAGCGCCCGCCCCCGCAGGTCCTCGCCGTCCAGGCGCAGCAGGTCGAAGACGAAGAGCACCGCCTCGTCGGCGCGGCCCTGCTGGATCAGCTCGAAGCGCGGCACGCCCTGCGGGTCGAGCACGCAGATCTCCCCGTCGAGCACCGCGTCGCCCAGCACCACCTGCGAGAGGGCGCGGGCGATGCGGGGAAAGCGCGCCGAGAGGTCCAGCGCGTTGCGGGTCCACATCGCCACGCGCCCGTTGGAGAGTGCGCAGATGGCGCGATAGCCGTCGTACTTCACCTCGGAGCGCCACTCCCCCCGGGGCGCCTCTTCCACCAGCGTCGCCAGCATCGGGGGCAGGTAGCCGCGGAGGATGGCATCGGGCGCGGCGCGCGGGGCGCGCAAGGTCCCGGCGCGCTCCGGCCCGCGGGTGACCACCCGGCCGCTCACCACCGACTCCGGGCGCTCCACCACCACGTCGTAGTCGGGCTTCTCCGTCCCGTCCTTGGCCTTGAACATCAGCCACTGCGACTTGCCCGGCGCGCCGCCTTGCGTGCGCACCAGGTGCCACTGCCCGCGCAGCTTGTGCCCGCGGAACTCCACCACGATGTGGCCCTTCTTGCGCTGCTGCGAGAGCTGTCCCGCCGGCACCGAGTCGCAGGTGCCGTTGTCCCAGATCAGCGAGTCGCCCGCTCCGTACTCGCCGTCGGGGATGCGCCCCTCGAAGCTGCCGTACTCGATGGGGTGGTCCTCGGTCTGGATGGCCAGCCGCTTCACCGACGGGTCGTAGCTCGGGCCCTTGGGCACCGACCAGGAGGCCAGCGCATCGTCCATCTCCAGGCGCACGTCGTAGTGCAGCCGGGTGGCGTCGTGCTTGTGGACCACGAAGGACGGCTCGGCGTGGGACGAAACCGCGCCGGGCGCGGGCTCGGAGGTGACGGCGAAATCGCGCTTCGCCTCGTACTCGGGCAGCTTGCGTCGCAACGCGGCGCTCCGGGGCCGACTGGCCGTGCGCCTGCCGGATGACCGTCTGGGCATGCGCATACGGTCAGCACGGCTCAGCGCGGCGGGTAGTCTATCTCCACCTCCACCCGCTCGTCGCCGCGCGCGCCGTCGACGCGCTGGTCGATGTGGACCGTCTCGCGCGGACGCAGGGTCGCCTTGTCGCTGCGGAGGATGGGCGCGCCGCCGCCGCGGGGATGGAGGCGGCTGTCGAGCTGGATCTGCCCTTCGCCGAAGCCCGCGTTGCGGACCACGATCTCCAGCACGGCGCCGCGCATGCGCGCCGAGACCAGCTCGGGTCTCGGCCCCGAGCAGCCGCGTACCCAGAGCACGCCGCAGAGCGCAGCGGCGGCGACGATTGCCAGCGCCGCGCGGATCATCCCGGCACCCACGGCTTGTCGAGGATGAAGAGCACCACCACCGCGAGCGTGATCAGCACCATCGCGGTGGCGAAGCCCATGGTCGCCACCGGATCGGCGCGCTTGGCGGAGCGGGACAGGCTCACCAGGCCGAGCGGCTCGGGAATGACCGGCAGCTTGTGCTCCGCCTCGTACTCCCAGTCGGGCAGGAGCGCGTCCTCCAGGAGCGCGGGCGCGATGCGGTCGAGCCGCCGCGCGATCTCATCGCACTGGGCCGCGTCGAGGGAGACGGTGGGCCAGAGCGGACCCGCCTCCAGCCTCCGCCGCAGCGCGCGGGCAAACTCCACCTGCGCCAGGTAGCGCTCGCCCTCGTCGTCGTCGAGCTGGCCCCAGACCACGATGGCGATCTCTTCCCCCGCGACCTCCGCCACCTGGCGCACGAAGTACGCGAGCAGGTCCGCTGAGCCGCCGCCGCGGGCGTCGCGCTGCGAGATCCGCGCGCCCTCGACCTCGATGAACCCGTGGCTGCCCTGCTCGTCGCGCAGCTCGAAGCGCAGCGGCGCGCCGTCGGCCCGCTCCAGCACCTTGTTGGTGGCGGCCCAGGGGCCTTGCCCCGCCTCGCCGAGCCTCGCCATCTGCCGCCCGCGCTCGGCCGCGAGGTCCCGCGACCAGCGGCGCCGCGCCGCGAAGACGAAGATGCGCGCCGCTC
Source organism: Myxococcales bacterium (assembly GCA_035702105.1). Taxonomy (GTDB): domain Bacteria; phylum Myxococcota; class Myxococcia; order Myxococcales; family 40CM-4-68-19; genus 40CM-4-68-19. The sequence continues at coordinate 3,659 of DASSQZ010000206.1, forward strand.
CCAGCGCCCCCCGCGCGCTCAGCGCGGCCAGGTACGCATAGAACACCAGCATGAAGAGGATGGTCAGCGTCTCCACGTTGCTGCGCTGGGCCAGCGTGACGAAGAGCTTGCCGTGGATCGCCAGCACCGCCGCGCCGGCGCAGGAGGCGGAGAAGAGCACCAGATAGGTGGCCGCGAGGATGCGCACGCGGCGGGCGAATCCCTCCGCGGTGTCGGCGCCGGGCTCGCTGACCACGCGCTTCAGCAAGTCGCGCATGCGGAAGCGGTCTACCGCAGAAACTCCACCAGGAGCCTGCTCACTTCGTCCGGAGCGTCCGCTTGTACAAAGTGCGACGCGTCGGCGATCCGCTCCACCCGCGCCCGGGGCACCCAGCGCGCGTCGGGCACCGCCAGCTCGCTGCCCAGCCAGCGGTCGCGCTCGCCCCAGATCACCAGCGTCTCCGCCTGCACCGGCTCCCAGCGGGGAGGAGCCGGCTTTGCCGGCGACGGGCGGAGCCCGAAGGGCGCAGCATGCGACGTCCCGCCGAAGCGCAGGGCGGCGCGGTAATAGTTGAGCGGCCCTTCCGGCTCCCGCATGGCGTCGATGTTGGCGGCGATTTCGGCCTGTTCGTAGGCGCCTTTGCGGGCGGTGGTGCGGCGGAAGATGAATTGCAGCCGGCCCGGCGTGATCAGGCGCTCGGGGAGGAAGGGAAGCTGGAAGAGGAACATGTACCAGCTCTTCCGGATCTGCCGCAGCGTGCGCATGGCGCGGGAGAGATCCGCCGGGTGCGGGCTGTTGAGGATGGCGAGCTTGCGCACCCGCGCCGGATGCCACATCGCCACCCGCCAGGCCACCGCGCCGCCCCAGTCGTGGCCGACCAGGTCGGCGCGCTCGCGGCCCAGCGCCGCCACCAGGTCGGCAACGTCCTGCGCCAGCTTCTCGATGCGGTACTGCTCGACGCCGCGCGGCTTGTCCGACCCCCCGTACCCGCGCAGGTCCGGCGCCACCGCGCGAAAGCCCGCCTCCGCCAGCGCGGGAAGCTGCCCGCGCCAGGTGGCCCAGCACTCGGGAAACCCGTGCAGGAGCAGCACCAGCGGTCCGTCCGCGGGGCCCATGGCCGCGCAGTGCAGGCGCACCGCGCCGGCCTGCACGTGGAAATGCTCGACGCCTTCGGGCAGCACGGCTGTGAGCCTACCCCAGGTCCAGCTCCTTCTTGGGCGCGGGCTCCTCGCGCGAGCGGCGGATGGCGTTGCGCAGGCGCGTGTAGAGCGAGCGGAGGGTGCCGCCGGGCGGATCGACGTACTCCACGTGCTCGGGCACCACCTTGAGCAGGGCGAGGTCCTCCTGGTCGGGCCCCTCGGGAAACCAGCCCCGCCAGGACGCGTTCCACATCTTCCGGATGAGCGCGCGGTCGCGCACCAGCTCGGCCCTTCCGGAGATCGACACGTACCTCGACGACTCGAGGAAGGCCACGCAGCAGCGCGGATGCGCGCGCAGGTCCTCGCACTTGTGCGACTGGCTGGAGGTGGCGAACCAGAGCGTGCCGTCCCGGTCGTGCCGCTGCATCTGCATCGGGCGCGAGTGGAAATGGCCCTCGCCGCCCAGGGTGGTGAGAAAGCCGATCTCCATGCCGTCGAGGAGCGAGCGCAATTCGTCCAGGCTGCCGGTCATCGGCTGGACGTTAGTCACGGCCGCGGCGTCAGGCGATGCCTGGCTCCTCGCCGGTCGTGCAGCAGGCGCGGCCTCTGCCGCACCGGCCCGCGTGGACGAGGCCGTCGTCCGGGCCGGCCGGCGACATGGTGAGGAGGCACCAGTAGACGGTGGTGGCCTCCTGCCGCAGCGCGAACAGTGCCCGCTTGTCGTTGTGGCTCGCGCCGGTGACCTTGGCGCGGAGGAAGTCGCACAGTTCCTCGTGCTCGCTCATGCCGCACCTCCCGCCTGGAGCAGGGCGCGCTTCACCGCCGTCTCCAGCAGCGGCACCTTGTAGGCGTTGAACTCCAGCGGCTTCGCGCCCGCCACGGCAGCGTGCGCGGCTTGCCCTGCCAGGGTCTCGTCCATGCGCCTGCCGCGCACCAGGGCCTCCGCCTGCCTGGCGCGCCAGGGCACCGGCGCGGCGGCGCCCAGGACCACGCGGGGATCGTCGCCCAGCGCCACCGCGGCCTCCGCCAGCGGCCAGTCGAAGGACTGCTTCTCCATCAGCTTCACGTACCCGGAGGGCCGGCCCGCGGGCACCCGCACTTCCACGATCAGCTCCCCCGGCTTCAGCACCGTCTCGCGGGTCACGTCGGTCTCCGGGGGCACGAAGAAGTCGTCGAGGTGCACCACGCGCTCTCCGGAAGGTCCCTTGAGCAGCAGGGAGGCGCCCAGGGCGGTGAGGGCGGTCCCGGTGCCGCTGGGCTGGACGATGGCGCAGAGGTCGTTGCCGAACACCGCGTGCATCTCGTTCTGCCCGGCGATGGCGAAGCACTCGCTGCCGCCCTTGCGCCGGCAGTGGAACTCCTCCTTGCGGAAGTACCAGCAGCGCGGCCGCTGGGCGAGGTTGCCGCCCAGCGTGGCGGCGTTGCGGACCTGGGGCGTTGCCGCCCAGCCCGCCGCGTCCGCCAGCGCAGGAGCGGCCTTGCGCACCCGCGCGTCCGACGAGAGCGTGGCCAGAGTCACCAGCGGTCCGAGGTGGAGCGTCGCCCCCTCCACGCGCACGAAGTCGAGGCCGCGCAGGCCGCGGATGTTGACCAGCGCCAGCGGCTCGTCGAGGTGCTCCTTGAGGCGGTCGGCCACGTCCACGCCGCCCGCCTTGTAGAGCGCGCCCTTCTGCGCGCCCGCCGCCAGCGCCCCTGCCAGGTCCTGCGGCTCCACCCAGGCGAAGGCCTTCATGACCGCGCTCCCTTCAGCGCCTCGAGCACCCGCCAGGGCGTGATCGGCAGCGTGCGCACGCGGGCGCCGGTGGCATGGGCCACCGCGTTGGCGATGGCGGCGCAGGTGGGGACGGTGGCCGGCTCGCCGATGCCGCTCACGTCGGTGTTGGTGCGCCCGCGGAAGTGATCGAGCACCACCGCCTCGATCCGGGGCGTGTCGCGGGCGCCGGCGATGCGGTAGTGCTCGAGGTCGGCGTTGAGCATGCGCCCGGTGCCGCGGTCGAGGACGCGCCGCTCGTGCAGCGCGTAGGAGACGCCCTGGATGATGCCGCCGTTGATCTGCGACTCGATGGCCAGCCGGTTCACCGGCCGCCCGCAGTCGTGCACCGCCACCGCGCGCACGACCCTGACGATGCCGGTCTGGGTGTCGACTTCGACCTCCACGAACTGCGCGCCGCCGATGGTCGCGGTGTAGCGATCGCCGTCGTTCCAGCCCGCGTAGTCCTTCACCCGCGAGGCGTAGCCGCGCACGGTGCGGCCGAGCTTCCGCGCCGCCGCGCGCACGTCGGCGCCGCCGCCCTCCAGCGCCTGCGCCCGGGCGCGCTCCGCGGCCAGCCGCACCGCCGGCGTGAGCAGCTGGGTGGTCATGCTGCCGCCCGAGGGAGGTCCCTGGGGAAAGGCAGTGTCGCCGATGTGGACGTTCACGTCCTGCGGCCGGACGCCCAGCACTTCCGCCACCACCTGCGCGCAGGCGGTGCGGATGCCGCCGCCGATGTCGGCCACGCCGCTGCGGCACTCGATGCTGCCGTCGTCGTGGATCAGCACTTCCGCGTTGGAGGGCGGGCCGTCGAAGTTGTACCAGAGCCCCTGCGCGAACCCCACGCCGCGCTTGAGCGAGCCGGACGACTTGCGCGCGCGCGCCGCGTCCCAGCCGAACTTCTCCCTGCCGATGCGCCGTTCCTCGCGCCGCGCGGGATGGGCGTCGTTCCTGTCGCGCAGGGCCACCGGATCCATGCCCAGCTTCTCCGCCAGCTCGTCCATGGCCTGCTCGAGCCCGAAGGCGCCCTGCGGATGGCCGGGAGCGCGGAAGGCCGCCGCGGGACCGGTGTGCAGGAAGACGTCGTTCTCCTCGGTGCGCACGGCGGCCGCCGGGTAGAGGTTCTTGGCCGGCCCGGCGCAGCCCGCGCCCGCGGCGCAGCCGGCGCTCCCGAACGCCTGGAGCGCGATGGCCTGGAGCGCGCCGTCCTTTGCCGCGCCCAGCCGCATCCGCTGGATGGAGCTGGGGCGGTTTCCCACCGCCAGGTGCTCGGCGCGGCGGTCGAGGAACAGCCGCACCGGCCGCTTCGCCTTGCGCGAGAGGTGCAGCGCGATCACGCCGTAGTTGCCCGCGCCGAACTTGGCGCCGAAGCCGCCGCCGGTGAACTCGGAGACCACCCGCACCTTGCTCTTGGGGAGCTGGAAGAGCTTGGCGATCTCGTCCTGCACGCTGTGGATGCCCTGGGTGGTGGCGTAGAGCGTGACGCCGTCGTCGTGCCAGTCGGCCACCACGCCGTGCGACTCGATGGCGGAGTGGGTCTGCACCTCCGTGCGGTACTCCTGCTCCAGGCGCACGGCGCTCGCGGCGAGCGCCTTCTCCACGTCGCCGTCGTTGCCGCCCACCACCGGCCCGCGCACGTTTCCGTTCTGGGGAACGTCCCTGGCCGCGCCGCCGCCGCCCGCGCTGCCCGCCTGCTCCACCGGCGCGGCGAAGACGAGCGGAGCGCCGGGCTTGCGGGCGTCCTCCATCTCCGAGACGTGCGGCAGCACCTCGTACTCCACCCGCACAGCGCGCGCGGCGTCGTCGGCCTGCGCCTGCGTCAGCGCCGCCACCGCGGCCACCGGCGCGCCCTCGTAGCGGATGAGCGGATACTTCCCCCCGGTCACCGGCTTCACCTTGAGCTCCGCCGGCCCGAGGATGCGCTCGACCACGTAGGTGGCCTGGACGCCGGGCATCGCCGCGGCGGCGGACACCTCCACCGACTTGATGCGCGCGTGCGCGTGCGGGCTGCGCACCACCGCGGCATGGAGCATGCCGGGAAGCTGTACGTCGAAGGCGTAGCGCGCGCGGCCGGTCACCTTCTCCGGGCCGTCGATGCGCGGCACGCGCTGGCCCACCACGCGCAGGCTGGCGCTGCCGTCCCAGGGTTTGGGCTCGGAGGCGGGAGCCTTCCGTTCGCGGGCGGCGAGCAAGGGAGGCAAGCCCACCTGGAAGGTGCGATCGGCCAGCTCGCCTCCCGACTCCTGCGCCGCCTCGGCCACCGCCGGCACCGCCCTGGGCAGCTCGCCCTGCGCCGGGCCGGCGTGGGCGGGCGCCGTGCCGGCCGCAGCCAGCGCGGCCTCGAACACTTTGGGATAGGTGCCGCACCGGCAGGTGTTGCCCGAGACGGCCCGGCGCACGTCGTCCTCGCCGGGATGCGGGTTCTCCTGCAGCAGGGCGTGGCACGACATCACCATGCCCGGCGTACAGAAGCCGCACTGCAGGGCATCGTGCGCCACGAACGCGGCCTGGATGGGCGCCAGCTGAGCTCCCTGGGCGAGCCCCTCGATGGTGGTGATGGGCTTGCCCACCGCGTCCAGCGCGAAGGTCATGCAGGAAGCCGTCGTGCGATCGCCGAGCATCACGGTGCAGGCTCCGCAGGCGCCGCGGTCGCAGCCGATCTTGGTGCCGGTGAGGTGGAGCTGGTCGCGCAGCACCGAGGCGAGCGTGGCCCGCGGCTCCACCTGGACGCGGTGGTCCTTGCCGTTGACGCGCAGCGAGACTTCCACCGCGCCGGGGCCCAGCCTGCGGGCGCGGCCGCCCTGCTGCTCCTTGCCGGCGGCTCCCTCCAGCAGCGCCGCGGCGCCCGCGGCCAGCCCTGCTCCCTTCACGAACCCGCGACGGCTCAGCTTCACCTCGTCGGACATGGCGCGCCTCCGGGGAAGGCGGATCTTCCTACACCCGGAACACGCGGAAAGGAATTGCATGCCCGCGCTGCGGCGCCGCCCTCAGCGGAGCGAGCGCATCACGGCGACCACGACGGCGAAGTGGCACACGGCGGCCGCGATCACGAAGGCGTGGAAGATCTCGTGATAGCCGAACACCGCGGGAGAAGGATCCGGCTTGCGCGCCGCGTAGACCACGGCGCCGATGGAGTAGAGCACGCCGCCCAGCACCAGCGCGGCGAGGGCGGGGACGCCGAGCGCGGCGCGCAGCGCCGGCCAGAAGAGCGCCACTGCCCATCCCAGCGCCACGTAGAGCGAGGCGACCAGCGGACGCGGCGCGTTCACCCAGAAGAGCGACTGGCAGATGCCGAGAAGCGCGCCACCCCAGGCCAGCATCAGGAGGGTGCGACCGCTCTCGTCGAGCAGCAGGGCGAACGGCGTGTAGGTGCCGGCAACCAGCAGGAAGATGGTTGCATGATCGAGGCGCCGCATCCAGGTGCGCGGCCCCGGCGACCAGGTGGGCCGGTGATAGAGCGCGCTGACGCCGAACATGGCGGCGAGGCTGGTTCCGTAGACCGCGGCGGCAAGGCGCGCCCCGGGCGGCGCCAGCGCCACCAGCACCGCACCCGCTCCGATTGCAGCAAAGAACGCCAGCTCGTGCGAGACGCCGCGCAGGCGCGGCTTGGTCGACGGAGGAGGCTTCATCGCGAGCAGGATACCGCGTCGCGTCATCCTCCATTGCACGACATTCTGCCGCGCGGGAAAAATGGCGAACCGCTGCTATGCTCCCAACGGGATGAGCACCCATCCGCCCCCGTTCGACGCATCCGGGATGCGGGCCGTATTCCTCCGGGAGCTCGCGGCCGCGGTTGCGGGCGCGCTGTCCGCGCGAGCCCTCCTGGAACGAGCGCCGGGCGACCCGGAACCGGTGCGCAGCCTTCGCGATTTCTTCCACGGCATCGCCGGGTCCGCCGGCGCGGCCGGCCTGCCGCTGCTGGGGCGGCTCGCCGGCGCCTGCGAGACCGCCGCGGCCGCCCTCCTCGAGGGGACGCTGCGGGGGCCGCCCGCTGCCGCCATGTTCGATCAGGGCCTCGCGGGCGTCGCGTTCGTGCTCCAGACCTGGTCGCCGCCGGCGGGCACGGAATCGGCCGATCCCGCGCCGGAGCCGGACCGCCCTCCGGCGCGGATCCTCGTCGTCGACGACGATCGCCTCAGCGCCCGATTGACCGACGCGGTGCTGCGGGCGGCAGGATTCGACTCGGCGTTCTGCTGCGAGCCGGAGAAGGCGCTCGAGGTCATCCAGCGCGAATCGCCGGATCTGATCCTGCTCGACGTCGTCATGCCGGAGGTGAACGGATTCGACCTCTGCCGGGACATCCGCAAGAGCCCCGGGCTGCAGCTCACCCCCATCATCTTCCTCACCGGCAAGGGGGCGGTCGAGCAGCGGGTGCACGGGCTCGAGCTGGGCGCCAACGACTACGTGGCGAAGCCGTTCGAACCGCAGGAACTGGTCGCGCGCGTGCGCACGCACCTCTCGCGGCTGGCAGAGGCGCGCGAGCGGGCCATCCGCGACGGGCTCACCGGCTGCTACAACAACCAGTACTTCAAGCAGCGGCTCGACCAGGAGATCGCCAGGGCGGTGCAGTCCGGGGACGACCTGACGCTCGCCATGCTCGACGTCGATCATTTCAAGCGCGTCAACGACGAGCACGGGCACCTCGCCGGCGACGCGGTGCTCGCCAAGATCGCCTCCATCCTCGCGGCCTCGGTGCGCTCGAGCGACGTGCTGGCGCGCTACGGCGGAGAGGAGTTCGCGCTGCTCCTCGTGGGTGCGGCCACGGCGCGCGCGGCGGCGGTCACGGACAGGGTGCGCGAGTGCATCGCCGCCCACCCGTTCGAGCTGCCGGCCGCGGCAGACAAGGCGCAGACTGCCCGCTGCACCGTCAGCATCGGAATCGCCGCCCTCTCGGCCTCGGACACGGCGGACGCGTTCCTGCTGCGGGCCGACCGCGCGCTCTACGGTGCGAAGGAAGCCGGCAGGAACCGCGTCGTCATCGCTGCGTAGAGAGAACGCCGCGGCGCCCGGGAGCGCCGCCCGCATCGCCGCCTGGGCCGGGCGGTTCCTCACCCTCACTGCCCCGCGCACGCCTCCTTCGTCACCGGCGCCTGCCGGCGCAGGGCATCCTTCCCGCTGCCCACCTCCACTTCAAGGCTGCGCGCCAGCAGGCACGCGCGCGGAAGCAGCGGCACGTCGTAGCTCACCTGCGCGCGCGCCAGCACGGTCCAGTCCGGCAGCTTCTGCAGCGCCAGCCGCTGCCCCTTCGCGCCGAGCAGCACCACGCGGAGCTGCGCAGGAAGGTGGCTGGTGCCCGAGTTGACCAGCGTGAACCGCGCATGGCCGCCCTGCACCGCCAGGTCGGACAGGTCGGCCCGCGGCGCCGCCTTCTCGGGCGACACGAACACCGGCACCGAGACGTGCTCCGCCTGCGGCTTGCCGCGCCCGAAGGCCTGCAGCGGCTCGTCCTCCAGCTCCACCTTGAAGGCGCGCTCCACCTCGGAAGCCGGGCCCGTCACCTGCACCTCCAGAGTCGCCGTGGCTCCGGGCATCACGTAGACGTCCGAGGGCTGCACCGCGATCTCCGCCGTCGGATCGAGCCGCGTCTCCCCGCCGGCGGACTGCCACCACGACCAGGTGGTGACGATCACGTGCGCCGTCTTGCGCCCGCCGTTGTGGAGCGAAAGCGTGGCGCGCGGAGCGGCGGCGGTGACGTGGACGGCGTCCGGCGAGACGCGAAGGCGGGCGGGAGCGGCGGCGAGCAGGAGCGCACAGGCCAGCATCCTGCCATCCCACGGCAGACCCGGCGCGCGGTCAACCCGTCACGTCCCAGGCTGATTGCCATCCGCCAATCGCTTCCGCATGGCGCACGAAGCCCGCGTAGAACGGGTGCCGGGCCACGGTGGCGCTGTCTCCGATGACGATCAGCTTCTTGCGCGCCCGGGTGAGCGCCACGTTGATGCGGCGGATGTCGGCGAGAAAGCCCAGCTCGCCCTCGGCGTTGGAGCGCACCAGCGAGACCACCACCGCCTCCTTCTCGCGGCCCTGGAAGCCGTCCACCGTGTCGATCTCCAGCTCGCCCACGTCGTGGAGGAGCTGGCGCAGCCTCTGCACCTGCGCCTCGTAGGGCGAGATCACCGCGATGTCCCGAGGCGCCAGCTTCTTCAGCAGGGCCCGCACCTGCGAGGCCGCCAGCCCGGCCTCGCCCTCGTTCAGCTTCGAGTCGCTGCCCTCGGGCACCGACTCCTCGAACCCGCGCCCGGCGGTGTCGATCATCGAGAGCGGCGTGTCGTCGATGGCGTGGCCCGCGACCGCGGGGTGCGCGCGCAGCCTGCCCTGGTAGAGCGCGTCGGACGGGTAGCGCATGATGCGCTCGTTCATGCGGTGCTGCTCCGCGAGCGCCACCACCGCCCCTGGCTGCGCCCGCACCAGGCGCTCGAAGAGCGACAAGGTCAGCTCCTGCGCGTCCTGCGCCAGCACGGTGGGTGGGAGTTGTCTGTGGTCTCCCGCCAGCACGGCGCGGTCCGCCTTCAGCAAAGCCAGGTACGCCGCCGGCTCCACCGCCTGGGTCGCCTCGTCGATCACCGCCAGCTCGAAGCGGCGCCCCTGGAGCGCGCGCGACTCGATGCCGGTCAGCGTCGCCAGCACCACCTCGGCCCGCTCCAGCACCGCGAGCTCCGCGCGGCTGGAGAGCTCGCGCGCCTCCGCGAGCAGTTGCCTTGCCTCGCGCTCCTGCGCGCGCGACTCCGAGAAGCGCCCCGGCCCGCGCCTGCGGTGGCGCTTGCGGGCATCGGCCCGCAACCGCAGCGCCTGCGTCACCAGCTCGGCCGCGATCTGCGCCTGGGGATGGGAGCGGGTCTTCTCCTCGAGCGTGTGCTCGACCACCGCCTCCAGCACCCGCGCGGGATGTCCCACCCGCACCACGTCGATGCCCGCCGCCACCAGGCGCTCGGCCAGGTTGTCCACCGCCAGGTTGGAGGGAGCGGCCGCGAGCACCTTCTCGCCGCGGGCTGCGGCGCGGCGGATGGCCTCCACCAGCACGGTGGTCTTGCCGGTGCCGGGCGGGCCGTGCACCAGCATCACGTCCACCGCGCGCTCGGAGAGCTCCAGCGCCGCCCGCTGCTCCGGGTTGAGCGCGGCCGGCAGCTCCCCGCCTTCGCGCCCCCGCTCCTCGAAACGCGGCGGCTCCTCCCTCACCACCGGCTGCCATCGCGCCGCGTCCCGCATGCGCCGCACCGCTCCCGAGAGCCGCTCCCAGGTGGCCGACGAGGGCAAGAGCTCCAGCAGCACGCGGCCGTTCGTCGCCCAATCCGGCGGCGGGTCATCGAACGCCACCGCGATGCGCGCCCTTTGCCTGCGCGCCACGATGCCCGCGGGAGCGTCGTCGGGAGGGGCGTCGCGCCGGGGCAGCACCCGCACCGCCGCGCCCGCTCCCAGCTCGTGGCCGCCCAGCTCCCGCCCGTCCGCCCGGGCGAAGGTGACGAGCGAGCGGCCGGCGAGGCCGCCCTCCTCCACCGCCTCGACGTCGCCCAGCGCCAGCCCGCGCCGCAGCCGCTCGGCCAGAGGCACCTGCGCGTAGCGCTCCTTCTCGGCCGCGCGCTCACGGTCGAGCAGCGCACCAAGCCTGTCGAGGTGCTGTACGAGGTCCATCGGGATTTCCTATACTCGCCGCTTCGGAGGCACGCATGGCCACCATCGAAAGACACGTGACGAGGCAGATCGTGGCGCTCGACGCGGTCACGCCGTGCCGCGAGGCCGCCAGGCTGATGAGCGAGAAGAAGATCGGCTCGGTGGCGGTGCGCGAGGGCGGGCGCATCGTCGGCGTGGTCACCGAGCGCGA
>DASSQZ010000207.1:0-20692 GCA_035702105.1 Myxococcales bacterium
CGAACGGGCTGGTCAGGCCGTGCGCCTCGACCTTGTAGGTCAGCGTCTGGCCGTCGCTCTGGAAGGTGGCGGTGCACGAAGGCGTGGACGAGCCGACATTGGGCTGAGGCACCTCGCTCGCCGCGTCCATCGTCGCGTGGAAGCTCTGCGCTCCGCCTTGTGCGGAGCTGGACGCGGCAGAGCTGGACACGTCGGTCTTCGACGCCTGGCTGCCGGCGCAAGCGGCCACGGCGAACATCATCACCAGCCTCATCGATCGGTTCATGGGTCCTCCCGGGAGGGAACGTCTTCGACCACGGTCAGGCGCCGCCGTCAACGGAGGGGCCCGGCGGTCCGCGCCCGATGGCGCCTTCGCGACGGAGCGCTTCGATCTCCTCGTTGGCGAGGCCGAGCTCGCCGCGCAGCACCTCGTCGGTGTGCTGGCCGAGCAGGGGCGCGGCAGATCGCACTCCGCCCGGAGTGTCGGCGAGCCGGAAGTACGGCGAGACCACGCTGACCGTTCCCGCCACCGGGTGCTGGCACTGCGCGAACACGCCGCGCGCCTTCGCCTGCGGGTGCTCCACCACGCGGTCGATGCCGTTGATGCGGCCCATGGGAATTCCCGCCGGAAGCAGGATCGCTTCCCACTCGGCGTAGCTGCGCGTGAGGAAGGTCTTCTCCAGCAGCGCGAGCAGCGACTCGCGGTTGCGGTTGCGATCGGCATTGCTGCGGTAGCGCGGGTCGTCGGTCAGGTGCCCGAGGCCGATCAGGGGACAGAAGGTCTTCCAGAGCGAGTCGCTGCCCACCGCGATGGCCAGGTCTTCGGTGCGGGTGCGGAAGATCTGGTAGGGCAGGAGCGCGCGGTACGCGGTGCCCATCGGACGCGGAACCACGCCGTCGGCGCGGTAGGTGGCGATGGCGGCATCGAGCAACCCGAGCTGTCCTTCGAGCATGGAGACGTCGATGTACTGCCCGCGGCCGCTGCGGCCGCGGGCGTGAAGCGCCATCAGGATCGCCACCGCCGCGTTCATGCCCGCGGTCATGTCGGCGATGGAGACGCCGCAGCGCACGCCGCTGCCGCCGGGCTCGCCGGTCAGGCTGATCATCCCGCTCTCCGCCTGGACGATGAGGTCCATGGCGGCCCGCTCGCGGTAGGGCCCGTCCTGCCCGAACCCGGAGATGGAGCAGTAGACGATGTCGGGGCGGCGCGCGGCCACGCGCGGGTAGGCGATGCCGAGCCTGGCAACCGTTCCCACGCGGAAGTTCTCCACCAGCACGTCGGCGCGCTCCAGCAGCCGGAAGAGGAGCTCCTTTCCCTGCGGGTGCTTGAGATCGATCTCGACGCTCTTCTTGTTGCGGTTGAGGTCGACGAAGTACGCGGAGTCCTCGCCGTAGAAGGGCGGGCCCCACTTGCGCGCGATGTCGCCGCTGCCCGGAGTCTCCAGCTTGATCACCCGGGCGCCGAAGTCCGCCAGCAGCGTGGAGGCGAGCGGCCCCGCCAGCGCGTGCGACAAATCGACCACCGTGATGTCGTCGAGCGCGCCTTGCATGGAGGCTCCGGTGACGAGGCTTCCGCTCGATATCACGAGGCTATCGCGCCAACTCCGGACCAGCGTCCGGGCAGGCGAGCCGTTTCGCCCTGCGGAACCGCTCTCGGGGAGGGGTTGTAAACGAGTGTTGAATGTGGAACATGGGGCAACCCCGCATGCGGGAGGGGGTCTTCCGCGCCTGCAGCCCAACAGCACAGGAGGAGTCCATGGGAAGTTTCTGGAGAGCAAGGAGCTGCTTCACCGGTCGTAGCGTGCTCGCGGCGCTGATCGTCGCGTCGTTGGCCGCAGGCTCTGCATCGGCACAGACCACGCCGACGGGGCCACAGACGGGAAAGCCGCAGTCGCCGGAGACGGCTCCGGCCGCAGCGCCGCCTGCGCAGATTCCTGGCGTCGTGAATCAGGGTCCGACGCGTGAGCTCAAGCTGGGTCCGGATACCTGGTTCCGCTTCGCGGTCCAGATCCAGGCCTGGGCGCAGGCGCACCAGGACCGCAGGACGGCCCCAGGCACCAACGACGGCAGCTACGGCTACGACTTCTTCTGCCGCCGCTGCCGCTTCTTCACCACCGGCTCGGTGGTCAAGAATGTGTTCTTCAACTTCCTCTTCGAGGCCGGCAACGTCGGAAAGGCCGATCCGGTGACGGGCGCCAAGAACCCCCCCACGCCCCAGGTCCTCGACGCCTACGGTCAGGTCAAGTTCGCCGACGCCTTCTGGGTGAGCGCAGGCAGCATCCTGCTTCCCTTGACCCGCAATGGCACCCAGCCGACCACCACCTACCTGAGCCTCGACAACGCCAACGTCGACACCAGCCCCATCCTGCAGGGCAACACCAACGTGATTCGCGACCTCGGCGTGCAGGCGAACGGGTTCTTCCTCGACAACCACCTCGAATACCGGCTGGGCGTCTTCCAGGGAAGCCGGCAGCCCGCGAACGGGACGGCGCAGACTGCCGGCCACAACGGGCCGCGTGTGGTGGCCAGCCTGATGCTCGACTTCTGGGATCCGGAAGTCGGGTACGTGAACGGCGGCCACTACTACGGGACCAAGAAGGTCCTCGGCCTGATGGGCAACTGGGACTACCAGTCCTTCCGCAAGGACGCGCCGGGACTGCCGGCTCCCACGGCGCCGACGGCGAACCAGCCCGCGGGCCAGGACAAGGACGCGTACATGGGGTTCAGCGCCGCGGCGTTCATCAACTATCCGCTGAGCGGCGCGCCCAGCAAGACCGGAGGCGACGAGATCGCCGCCACCCTGCAGGTCGGCTACTACAACGGCGGCTTCGCGACCAATGCCGCCGGCGTCACCACCAACCAGGGCACGTACCCGAACGTCCTCAAGCAGATGAACTACCTGGCCGAGGCCGCGTACTACAACCACGCCGGGCATTTCTCCGTCTTCGGCAAGTACGAGAAGCGCGCGCTCAGCGACGACAACATCCTTCCGCTCCGGCAGAGCGCCGCGATCGGCAACGTGACCTGGATCGCGGGCGGATTGAAGTACTACCTCGCTCCCGCGAACCTCATGAACCTGGCGTTGCAGTACGAGCGGACCATCGTCGACGACGCGCCGGCCGCGCAGCAGGGCGGCTTCAACACCGTGACGCTGGCCTGGCAGACGATCCTCTACTGATCCAGGATGTACCCGCGGCCGTCAGGACCCGCTCCTGACGGCCGCCGGGCTCCGAACAGGAGTGCCCGACGACCCTTGCCACCCTGGAGGCACCAGGTGCAATTCGTCCTCAGCTCGCTCCTGAACGGCATCACCTACGGCCTGCTCCTGTTCATGCTCTCCAGCGGGCTGACGCTGATCTTCAGCATGATGTCGATCCTCAACTTCGCGCACGCGGCCTTCTTCATGCTCGGCGCGTACTTCGCCTACCAGATCAGCGCCGCCATCGGGTTCTGGCCCGCGCTCGTCATCGCGCCCCTGGTCGTGGGCGTGCTCGGCGCGCTGGTGGAGCGCTACGGGCTGCGCAAGGCGCACCGCTTCGGGCCGGTGGCCGAGCTGCTCTTCACCTTTGGCCTCAGCTTCCTCGCGGTGGAGGCAGTGCAGCTCATCTGGGGCAAGGCCGCGGTGGACTACCGCGTGCCGCCCTCGCTGCAGGGCGCGCTCTTCACCTTCTACGGAGCCACCTATCCCGTCTACAAGGCGTTCATGATGGTGATCTCGGTGGGCATGCTCCTCGCGCTCTACGCCGGGCTCGCCTTCACCCGCATCGGGCTCATCATCCAGGCCGCGCTCTCGCGGCCGGAGATGGTGCAGGCGCTCGGCCACGACGTGCCTCGCATCTTCACCTTCGTCTTCGGCGGCGGCACGGCGCTGGCGGGCCTCGCCGGAGTCATCGGCGGCAACGCGCTGGTCACCGAGCCGGGCATGGCCGACGCGATGGGCCCCATCGTCTTCGTGGTGGTGGTGGTGGGCGGCCTCGGCTCCCTCACCGGGGCGTTCGTGGCCTCGCTGCTCATCGGCGTCCTGCAGACCTTCATGGTGGGCGCCGACTACTCGGTGCTCGACCTGCTCCGCACGCTCCACGTGGAGATCCACGCGGCGCCGGCGCTCACCCGCCTCTCGCTCACGCAGCTTGCCCCCATCATGCCGTACCTCCTGATGGTGGCCATCCTCATCTTCCGCCCGCGCGGCCTGATGGGAGCGCGCGAGACATGAAGCCGCTGTTCACGAAGAAGCGCGTCGCCATCCTCGCCGTCTATCTCGTGGCCATCGTGCTCGCGCCCCTGCTCTCGCCCAAGGGCTACTGGCTCTCGCTGCTCTGCCAGATCGGCATCACCACCATCTTCGCGCTCTCGTTCAACATGCTGCTCGGCCAGACCGGGCTGCTCTCCTTCGGCCACGCCGTCTACTTCGGCCTGGGCGCCTTCAGCACCATCCACGTCCTGCGCATCATCCGCGAGCACCACTGGGCGTTCCCGGTGACGCTGCTCCCGCTGGTGGGCGGCGTCGCCGGGCTGCTCTTCGGCATCGCCTCGGGCTACGTCATCACCCGCCGGGCGGGCACCACCTTCGCCATGATCTCGCTCGGCATCGGCGAGATGGTGGCGGCGAGCTCGCTCATGTTCCCGGCCTTCTTCGGCGGCGAGGGCGGCGTCTCCAGCAACCGGGTCACGGGCGCCGGCTGGTTCGGCATCAACTACGGCTCACCGCTGCAGATCTACTACCTGATCGCCGGCTGGGCCTTCGTCTGCATCCTCGGCATGTACGCGCTCGCCGACACGCCGCTCGGCCGCCTCGCCAACGCCGTGCGCGACAACCCGGAGCGCGCCGAGTTCGTGGGCTACAACCCGCAATGGGTGCGCTACGCGATGGTGGTGCTCTCCGGCTTCTTCGCCGGCGTGGCGGGCGGCCTCACCGCGCTCAACTACGAGATCGTCACCGCCGAGACGCTCAACGCCGCGACCTCCGGCATCGTCATCATGATGGCCTTCGTCGGCGGCGTGGGCTTCTTCCACGGCCCCATCCTCGGCGCGGCGCTCATCACCGTGCTGCAGATCGTGGTCGCGGGCGTGACCGAGGCCTGGCCGTTCTACTTCGGCCTGCTCTTCACCTCGGTGGTGCTCTTCGCGCCGGGCGGCATCGCCGGAATCCTGGCCGAGCAGAAGCGCCTCTTCGACGCGGGACAACTGGGCCGCTCGCTGCGCGGGTATCTCTGGGCGGCGGCGCCCTTCGCCCTCTGCGCCGGCGGCCTGATCACGCTGGTGGAGATGGCGTACGCGCTCGCCAACACCACCGAGCCGGGGAGCGCGCCGGTGCACGTCTTCGGCGCCACCCTCAACGCCGCGCGGCCGCTCGGATGGGCGCCGCCGGTGGTGGCGGTGGCGGCCGGGGCGCTGCTCCTGCGCGCGGTGTCGCGGCGCATCGCCGTCCACCGCGAGGCTCCCGCGGCGCTGCTCCAGAGGCAGGCATGACCGCGCCCGCGCTGAGGCTCGGCCAGGTGCGCAAGAGCTTCGGCCGGACCGAGATCATCCGCGGGGTGGACCTGGTGGTGCAGGAGAAGGAGCGCCACGCCATCATCGGGCCCAACGGCGCGGGCAAGTCCACCCTGTTCAACCTGATCAGCGCGCGATTTCCCGTCAGCTCCGGCGAGATCGAGCTCAAGGGCGAGGACGTGACCCGGCTTCGCCCCTTCGAGATCTACCGGCGCGGCCTCAGCCGCAGCTTCCAGATCACCAACATCTTCCACCACCTCACCGTCTTCGACAACGTCCGCTGCGCGGTGCTCTGGTCGCTCGGCTACCGCTACGCGTTCTGGCGCAGGCTGAGCGGGCTGCGCGACGCCTCCGACCGCGCCGACCGCATCATCGAGGCCATCGGCCTCTGGGAGCGGCGCGCGGTGATGGCCTCGGTGCTCTCCTACGCCGAGCAGCGCGCGCTGGAGATCGGCATCACCATCGCCGGCGGGGCCGACGTGATCCTGCTCGACGAGCCCACCGCGGGCATGAGCCACTCCGAGACCGACGAGGCGGTGGCCCTCATCCGCCGGGTGACCACCGGCAAGACGCTGGTGATGGTGGAGCACGACATGGCGGTGGTCTTCGGCCTCGCCGACCGCATTTCGGTGCTGGTCTACGGGAAGATCATCGCCAGCGGCACGCCCGCCGAGATCCGCCAGGATCCCGCCGTGCGCGAGGCCTACCTGGGGACGGAGCTCTCCGATGCTTGAGGTGGACGAGCTGCACGCCTGGTACGGCAAGAGCCACGTCCTCCAGGGCGTCACTTTCGCCGTCCGGCCCGGCGAGATCGTCGCCTTGCTCGGCCGCAACGGGGTGGGCCGGTCAACCAGCATCCGGACGATCATGGGCCTGGTCGCGGGCCGCGGATCGGTGCGCTTCAAGGGCGAGCAGATCCTCGGGCTGCAGGCGCACGAGATCGCCCGCCGCGGCCTCGGCTACGTGCCGGAGGACCGCGCCATCTTCCCCGATCTCACGGTGCGGCAGAACCTCGCGCTGGGGATGAAGTCGCGCAAGGCCTCGGGCCGCTGGACGATGGACGACATGTTCTCGCTCTTCCCGCAGCTGAAGGAGCGCGCCGACGCTCCGGGCGGCGTGCTCTCCGGCGGCGAGCAGCAGATGCTGACGCTCTGCCGCACCCTGATGGGCGATCCCGATCTGCTGATGATCGACGAACCCACCGAGGGGCTGGCTCCGAAGGCGGTGGAGCAGGTGAGCGGCTTTCTCTCGGAGATGAAGAAGCGCTCCATCTCCGTGCTCCTGGTGGAGCAGAAGCTCACCATCTCGCTGCGCATCTCGCACCGCCTCTACGTCATGGGCCACGGCAGGGTGGTGTTCCAGGGCACCCCCGACGAGCTGCGGGCCAACGAATCGGTCCGCAAGGAGTGGCTGGAGGTGTAAGACGCCGGCTGGAGGTCGAGTGAAAGCTGCCATCTGCTACCAGAACGACCAGCCCGTCCGGGTCGAAGAGGTCTCGCTCGACGCGCCGGCCCGCGACGAGGTGCGCGTCCGCATCGCCGCCTGCGGCGTGTGCCATTCCGACCTCTCGGTGATCAGCGGGCTCCTGCGCAGCAAGCTGCCCTGCGTGCTCGGCCACGAAGGCGCGGGCATCGTGGAGGCGGTGGGCGAAGGCGTGACGCACGTGGCGAGGGGCGACAAGGTGCTCCTGGCCTGGGTCGTTTCCTGTGGCCGCTGCTTCTACTGCCGCATGGGCAAGCCGCACCTGTGCGAGGTGGGCGAGCAGATCAACAAGTCCAACCGCATGCCCGACGGCTCCACCCGCGTGCACCAGGGCGGTCAGGACCTCTGGGTCTTCTCCGCGGTGGGCGCCATGGCCGAGGAGGTGGTGGTGCCCGCCAGCGCCGCGGTCAAGCTGCCCCCGGACGCTCCCCTGGACAAGTCCGCCCTGCTCGGCTGCGCCGTGCTCACCGGCGTGGGCGCGGTCTTCAACACGGCGCAGGTGGTCCCGGGCAGCAGCGTGGTGGTGTTCGGCGCCGGCGGGGTGGGCCTCAACGCCATCCAGGGCGCCTCCATCGCCGGCGCGGAGCGCATCATCGCCGTGGACGCGCAGCCCGCCCGGCTGGAGACCGCCAGGCGGCTCGGCGCGACCGACGCCATCGATGCCACCCGGGAGGATCCGGTGGCGGCGGTGCGCGCGCTGACGGGGGGCCGCGGCGCCGATTACGCCATCGAGGCCATCGGGCGCACCAAGACGGTGGAGCAGGCCTGGGCCTCGGTGCGCAAGGCGGGCACCATCGTGGTCATCGGCATCGGCAGCGTGAAGGAGACCGTCGCGATCAACGCGCTGATGCTGCCCATGCTGGAGAAGCGGCTCCTGGGCTGCTGGTACGGCAGCGCCAACGTCCACGTGGAGATCCCGCGGCTGCTCGCGCTCTACCGGCGGGGGAAGCTGAAGCTCGACGAGCTGATCACCCGCACCTATCCGCTCTCGGCCGTCAACCAGGCCTTTTCCGACATGACCTCCGGCGCCAACGCGCGCGGGGTCATCGTCTTCTGAAGCGCGGATGATCGCCGACGCCCACTACCACCTCGACCCGCGGCTCGAGAGCGTGGAGCGGCTTCTGGCGCAGATGCGGGAGCACGGCATCGACAAGGTGGCGCTGATCGCCTCGCCCTGCGATCCGCTCCACGTCGGCAAGGCGGGAGCGCTGCTGGTCAGGGCGATGCGGCGCGCGCTGGCCTCGGCCGCGCCGCGGGTGGGCCGCTTCCTCTATCGGAGCACGGTGCGGCGCTCCGGGCGCGTCTGCTTCCTCGGCCCGGGCGCGGCCATCGAGCAGCGGCCCGACAACGACGCGGTGGAGGGCGCGATCGCGGCCCACCCGCGGGAGTTCGTCGGCTGGATCTTCGTCAATCCGGCAGCGCAGGCGCCGGTGGAGGAGGCCGAGCGACGCTTTCGCAAGCCCGGCTGGATCGGCGTCAAGGCGCATCCCTTCTGGCACCGGTACCCGGTGGAGGCGCTCGACGACGTCGCGGCGCTCTGCCAGGAGAAGGGCAAGCCGATGCTGGTGCACCTGGGCGGCAGCTGGCGCAGCGGCGATTTCCGGCGCCTTCCCCACCTCTTTCCCCGGCTCAAGCTCGTCTACGCCCACGCCGGCATCCCCTGGTACGCGCCGCTCTGGGAAGACGCGCTCCGGCGCGACAACGTCTTCGTCGATCTCTCCAGCCCGTACCTCGACCGGGCGCTGCGCCACCGGGCGCTGCGCGAGCTGGGTGCGGCGAGATGCCTCTATGGCAGCGACGGGCCCTACGGATATCCGGGGCCCGACGGCGGTTACGATCACGGCGCGATCCTGCGCCAGATCCGGCAGGCGGGGCTCCCGGAGCGGGAGCTCGACAAGGTGCTCGGAGGCAACTTCAAGGCGCTCGCGGCGGTGTAGCGGGCACGGAGGCAGCGGTGGACTTCTCGGAATCGGATCGGGTGCAAGGCTTTCGCCAGACGGTGCGCGAGTTCATGAAGAAGGAGGTGTACCCGCTCGAGCAGAAGCTGCGCCACGACGGGTTCAAGGCGCTGCTCCCAACGCTGAAGGAAAAACGCGCCAAGGCCAGGGAGACCGGGCTCTGGGCGGCCCACATTCCCGCGGAGTGGGGCGGGGCGGGCCTCTCCTTCACCGAGTTCGCCCACCTCTCCGAGGAGCTGGGCCGCAGCCCGCTCGGGCACTACATCTTCAACGTCCAGGCGCCCGACGTGGGGAACATGGAGCTGCTGCTCTCGCACGGCACCGCGGAGCAGAAGGACCGCTGGCTGCGCCCGCTGGTGCGCGGCGACATCCGCAGCTGCTTCAGCATGACCGAGCCGGAGTTCGCCGGCTCGAACCCGGTGTGGATGGCGACCACCGCGGTGAAGGAGAGCGGCAACTGGGTGATCCGCGGGCACAAGTGGTTCACCAGCTCGGCGGACGGCGCTGCCTTTGCCGTGGTGATGGCGGTCACCGACCCGGACGCGCCCAAGCCGCACCGGCGGGCGAGCATGATCATCGTTCCCACCGACACGCCCGGATTCGAGCTGGTGGAGAACATCTCGGTGATGGGGCACCGCGGCGCCGACCACCAGAGCCACGCCGAGATCATGTACCACGGGGCCAAGGTGCCGCTCGCCAACCTGCTCGGTCCCGAAGGAGCGGGATTCGAGATGGCGCAGGCGCGGCTGGGGGCGGGCCGCATCCACCACTGCATGCGCTGGATCGGCATTTGCGAGCGCGCCTTCGACATCATGTGCCGCCACGCGGTCACGCGGCAGCTCGCGCCGGGCGATCTCCTCGCGTCCCGCCAGCTGGTGCAGAGCTGGGTGGCGGAGAGCCGCGCGGAGATCGACGCCGCGCGCCTGATGGTGCTGCACGCCGCCTGGATGATCGAGCAGAAGGGCACCGCCCAGGCGCGCGACGAGATCTCGATGATCAAGTTCACCGTCGCCCGCACGCTGCAGAGGGTGCTCGACCGCGCCATCCAGGCGCTGGGCGCGCTGGGCCTCACCGACGACACCCCGCTGGCGTTCTGGTGGGCGCACGAGCGGGCCGGGCGCATCTACGACGGCGCGGACGAGGTGCACATCACCTCGGTGGCGAAGCGCATCCTGCGCAGGTACGGTGGCGAGAAGTGAGCGACCCGTCACAGGCCGGCGCGCCCCTGGACCAGCCCGCCGAGGTGCGCGAGGAGGAGCGGATCGATCCGGCGCGGATCGAGCCGTTCCTCCGCCGCACGATGCCGCAGTTCGAGGGGCCCGTCTCGGTGCTGCAGTTCCCCAAGGGGCACTCCAACCTCACCTACCTGGTCAAGGCGGGCGGGCGCGAGGTGGTGCTGCGGCGGCCGCCCTTCGGCGTCAAGGTGAAGAGCGCGCACGACATGAAGCGCGAGTACGACATCCTCTCCGCGCTGCAGGGCGTCTACGGGCGGGCGCCCAGGCCCATCGCCTTCTGCGAGGACGAGTCGGTGATCGGGGCGAAGTTCTACCTGATGGAGCGGGTGACCGGCGTGGTCCTGCGCGGTGAGAAGCCGCCGCCGGGGCTCGCCTTCACCCCGGAGCTTCTGCGCAAGACGTCCACCGCGCTGGTGGACAACCTGGTGGACCTGCACGCGGTGGACGTGACCCGGCCGCCGCTCTCGAACATCGGCAAGCCGCAGGGCTACGTCGCGCGCCAGGTCACCGGCTGGACGGAGCGCTACTTCAAGGCGAAGACCGACGAGATCCCCGCGGTGGAGGCGGCCGCGGCGTGGCTCGGCCGCAACATGCCGAAGGAGAGCGGCGCCTCGGTGGTTCACAACGACTACAAGTACGACAACGTCATGCTCGACCCGCGCGACCTCACCCGGGTGGTGGCGGTGCTCGACTGGGAGATGGCCACGGTGGGCGATCCGCTGATGGATCTCGGCACCTTCATCGGCTACTGGGGCGATGCGGACGATCCGGAGGAGCTGCGGGCGCGGGCTTACGGGCCCACCTCGCTGCCCGGCAGCCTCTCGCGCCTCCAGGTGGTGGAGCGCTACGCGGAGACGAGCGGGCGCGAGGTGGGATCGATCCTCTTCTACTACGTGTTCGCGCTCTTCAAGATCGCGGTCATCGTGCAGCAGATCTACAAGCGCTGGGTGGACGGCGCCACCCGCGACCCGCGCTTCGGCACGCTCATCAACTGGGTGCGGGTGATGGCGCACCAGTCGGAGCGGGCCTTGACGCGGGGCCGCATCGACCGGCTCGGGGAGAAGGCGTGAGCGAGCCGGCGGAGGTTCCCCAGGGCTTCAAGGCGCTGCGCCGCGGCAGCAGCCCGTTCCTCTCCAGCCTGGGGCCGCTCTACGGGAAGAAGGAGGGCGAGGGCCTGGTGATCGGGCTGCGCATCGAGCAGAAGCACCTCAACACCCGCGGCGTCGCCCACGGCGGCATGCTGGTCACGCTCGCCGACAGCGCGCTGGGCATCGTCATCGCGTCCTTGCACACGCCGCCGCAGCCGATGGTCACCATCAACCTCACCGCCGACTTCGCCGACGCGGCGCGGGAGGGAGACTGGGTGGAGGCGCGCGTGGACGTGCAGAAGATGGGCAAGCGGCTGGCGTTCGCCAACTGCCATCTCTGGGTGGGCCAGAGGCGCATCCTGCGCGCGAGCGGCATCTTCGCCCACGTGGCGCCCGCGCGACACGAAGGTTCCTTCGAGGGCTGATGGCGAGAATCCACGTCCTCCTGAAGAAGGAAGAGCTGGACGGCCAGCGGCTGGCCGGCAAGGTGGTGATCGTCCTCGACATCCTCTTCGCGACCTCCAGCATCGTGGCGGCGCTGGCGCACGGCGCAGCCGAGGTGTTGCCGGCGCTCGACGGCGAGGCCGCGCTCGGGGCTGCGTCGGGGCGGGCGGCAGGGTCGTACGTGCTCTCCGGCGAGCTGAACGCGGTGACGCTCCCCGGCTTCACCCACCCCATGCCGATGGCGCTGCTCGAGCAGGACCTGGCGGGAAAGACGCTCATCTACTCCACCACCAACGGAACGGTCGCGGTGGCCAAGGCGCGCGCCGCCGACCACGTCTATGCGGCGGCGCTGCTCAACGGCGAGGCGATGGTTTCGCAGATCGAGCGCGAGCATGCAGCCGAGACCGTGCTCATCGTCTGCTCCGGCTCCGCCGACAACTTCAACCTGGAAGACTTCTACGGCGCCGGGTACCTGGTCTCGCTCTTCGCGCGGCGCGCCGGCGCCCACGAGCTGACCGATGCCGCCAACGCGGCGCGGCTCTTGCACGATCATTGCGAGGCGCTGGAGTGCCTCTCGGCGAGCCGGGTCGGCAAGATGATGCTCTCGCGCGGGCTCGGCCACGAGGTGCAGTTCGCGGCGCAGAAGAGCCGGTTCCCGGTGGTGGTCCGGCTCGAGGGCGGCTCTTTGCGGGCGCTCGGTCGCGCGACGTAGATTCCGGATTGCCGCCGCGGCGGCAGGAGGCTGGACATGGGCGTCAAGGAGCTGTTCGGGCTCGCAGGCAAGACGGCATTGATCACCGGCGGGTCCCGCGGGCTGGGGCTGCAGATCGCCGAGGCCTACGGCGAGATGGGCGCGAAGATCGCCATCACCGCGCGCAAGCAGGGCGAGCTGGACGAGGCGGTGGCCCACCTGGCGCAGAAGGGCATCCCGGCGCTGGCCATCGCCGGCGATCTCTCGAAGTACGACACCATTCCCGCCATGGTGGACAAGGCGGTGGCGCACTACGGCCCCATCGACATCCTGGTCAACAACGCCGGCACCACATGGGGCGCGCCCGCGGAGGAGTATCCGCCCGAGGCCTGGCACAAGGTGATGAACCTGAACATCAATGCCATGTTCTTCCTCACCCAGGAGGTGGGCAAGCGCTGCATGATCCCGCGGCGGACGGGAAACGTCGTCAACATGTCCTCGGTCGCCGGACTGCGCGCGCACGGCAGCGGCATGACCACCATCGCCTACAACACCAGCAAGGCGGCCGTGCTGCACTTCACCCGCGCGCTCGCCGCGGAATGGGGCAAGCACGGCATCCGCATCAACGCCATCTGCCCGGGCTTCTTCCCCTCCAAGATGTCGCGGGGGCTCTTGCAGGTCATCGGCGACAGCGTGGTGGCCGCAACGCCGCTGGGGCGGCTGGGGGGAGACGAAGATCTGAAGGGCCTCGCCGTGTATTTCGCCTCAGAGGCCTCCCGCCACGTGACGGGGCAGTACATCGCCGTGGACGGCGGCGCATCGCTTTAGGTCAAACTTCGAATTACGTACGGCGCAGGCGAGCCCTCTGACCGGATCAACACCTTGCCGGGTCTATGGCGCATGGTCGTTCAATCGCGTCACTTGACGCCTGTTGTTTCAAACCATACAATTATAGCGCGAAAATCATAGGCGGGAGACGAAATGGAAGCGGAAGCGAAGCCAAGCGGTCCGCTCCGGACGATTACAGCACTCGTGACGGTCGGCAGTGTCATCGCTTCCGGATTGTGGAGCGTTCACGTCTATAATGAAAACCAAATCCAGGAGCGGGAGCGGCGAAAGTTGGACGATGCTCTCAACCGCGACGAGCGGGAGCGAGAACTGAGCAAGCCGTTCCGCGAGTTGCAGCTTCAGATGTGCAACGACATCATAACGACGGCGGCGGATCTTGAGGTGCACGTCTGCGTCGAGGGGTTTCCCTCGGGTCGCGACGCGCTCAGAATCGGCCGCCGAGGCTCTGAAAAAATGATTTTGCTCAAGAGCAAGGTGCTCATGTTCGGCGACGAGGCGCTCGCCCGGTACGTCAGGGGGTTCGAGGAACTGATCGACTCGTACGCCGTGACCGTTTCTCGCGATATGGATTTGCAGAGACACTTGGACTGCTTCCCATGCGCAGATGTGTGGCTCGCGGCGATTGGGACACGCTGCAGTCATCTCGTGACAACTTGGTGGTTGAAGCGGGATCAGCAGCAAACGTCGTCGGCCGAAAGTGACCCGCAGGAGGACAATGCGTGCGTGGCGTATGCGCGTCTCATCAGTCCATAGTTGTTCCGCGCTGATCTGCGTCCTCAATCCTCGAATTCGGTTGAGGGCCTTGCTCGACAAGTGTTGAAGCTGAGGCAGCAGTAGCCGCGCCCGACTGGCCGGACGGTTGTTCACGCCAGGTGCTTGCGGAAGCGGCGGACGCCTTCCTCCAGCGTCTCCAGGCTGCGGCAGAAGGCGAAGCGCAGGTAGTCGTCGCCCTCCCTGCCGACCTTGTAGAAATTGTCGCCCGGCACCGAGGCGACGCCGACCTTCTCGATCAGGTACATGGCCGCGTCCATGGGCGGCAGCGATCGGATCGCGGGGACCCCGCGATAATCGGCAAAGAAGTAATACGCGCCTTCCGGCGCCGAGACGTGGAAGCCCGCCTCGCGCAGCCCGCGCAAGAGCAGCTCGCGCTTGCGCTGGTAGCCCTTGCCGACCTCGTCGAAGAAGGCCCTGTCCTGTTGCAGCAGATCGACGGTGGCGCGCTGGAGCGGCGTGGGCGCCTGGATGACGAGGGTGTCGTGGATGCCGCGCAGCCGCGTGGTGTGCGCCGCCGGCGAGATCACCCAGCCGACCCGCCAGCCGGTGGCGCTGCCCGTCTTGGAGATGGAGTTGATGACGAAGGTGCGCTCCTTCATTCCCGGGAGCCCTGCCAGGAAGAGGTGCCGGTGGCCGTCGTACTCGATGTGCTCGTAGATCTCGTCGGTGATGGCGTAGAGGTTGCGCTCGATGCAGAGGTCGGCGAGGAACTGGAGGTCCTCGCGCGAAAAAACCTTCCCCGTCGGATTGTGCGGCGTATTGAGGATGATGGCCCTGGTGGAGGCATCGATCGCGCGCCGGACCTCCTTGCGATCCATCTCCCAGGTGCCGCGGTCGCGGTCCTCGCGCAGCGTCACGTACTGCGGATGCAGCCCGAAGAGGTTGCACTGCGCCGGATACATCTCGTGGAAGGGCTGGAAGATGATCACGCCGTCGCCGGGATTGCAGGTCGAGCGCAGGAGCGAGGAGAGACCCTCGGTCGCGCCGAGGACGATGGTGATCTCCTTCTCCGGGTCGGCGTGAAAGCCGTAGAACCGCTCGGTGTACTCGGAGACGGCGCGGCGCAATTCCGGCAGTCCGAAGGGGAATGAATACTGGTTGAAGCGGTCGCGCCTGGACTGGATCCCCGCGAGCACCTCGCGCAGCGATCTCTTCAGGAAGGCCTCGGGCGCCTCGCCGCGCTCGCGGGCGATCTGCTCGAGCGTCAGTCCCTCGAGGCGATCGAACCCCTCGTCGGTGCCGCCCAGCATCGCCTTCACGCCGGACCAGGCCAGGCCGAAGAAGGGAGCCTCGTCGGTGAAACCCTGGGAAAGATTCACGGCCTTGTGCTGCATGGCCAGGCGCGTCATCAACCGGATCACCGACTCTTTTGGTTCCATCGAGCCCTCCTGCGTCCCCTCGCGATAGGACGCCTCCTGCCGCGCCGATGTCAAACCCGCGGCGCGCCCGGCGGAAGCCGGGTGCGGCAGAATGGCCCAGGGTGCGCGCTTGATCCACAAATGCCCTTGGCCGCAATCTTTGCGGGAAGCGCAGGTGCCGGCTCCAGCGGCGAGGCCGTGCCCGATTCGAGGTCCACAATGAGCATTTCCGCCAGGGAGCTCCGGCCGGAAAAGGAGAGCGCGCCGGTGCGGCGGCTCGTCTCCGGCGACGAAGGCATTGCCGCGGGCGCGCTCGATGCCGGCGTCGCGCTGGGCACCGGCTATCCGGGAACACCGTCGACGGAAATCCTCGAGACGCTCTCGGCGCTGGGCGGCCGCGCGCAGTGGGCGCCCAACGAGAAGGTCGCGCTGGAGGTCGCGCTCGGCGCGGGATTTGGCGGCGCGCGCGCGCTCGTCACCATGAAGCACGTCGGCCTCAACGTCGCGGCCGATCCGCTCTTCACCGCCGCGTACACGGGCACCACCGGCGGGCTGGTGATCGTCGTCTGCGACGACCCGGGCATGTCCTCGTCGCAGAACGAGCAGGACAGCCGCCATTACGCGCGGGCCGCCGGACTGCCGATGATCGAGCCTTCCGACTCGCAGGAGGCCTACGACTTCACCCGCATCGCCTTCGACCTGTCGGAGCGCTGGCGGCTGCCGATCCTGTTGCGCATGACCACGCGGGTCTGCCACGGCAAGTCGCTGGCGGTCCGGCGCCCGCCTGTGCCGCCGAGCGCCCCCGCCTTCGAGCGCGACATCCAGGGCCGCGTGATGATTCCCGGATATGCGCGGCCGGCGCACCGCAGGCTGCGCGAGAAGCTGGCGCAGATCGCCCGCTGGACGGAGGAGTGCGATCTCAACCCCGTCATCGGCGGCAGTCCCGCGCTGGGCGTCATCACCTCGGGCGTCACCACGCTGCACGTCTCCGAGGCGGACCCGCAGGCGCGCATCCTCAAGCTCGCGACGGTCAATCCCCTTCCCCTCGAGCGCATCCGCGCCTTCGCCGCCGGCGTCGAGCGCTGCATCGTCGTCGAGGAGGGCGACCCCGTCCTCGCCGACGCCATCCGCGCCGCCGGCATCGCGGTCGAGTCCAAGCCGGAGATGTACCGGTTCGGCGAGCTGAACGTCGCGCGGGTCCGGCGCATCCTCGCCGGCGACACCTCGCCCGAGCCGGTGCCGCCGCGGGGAAAGCCGCCGGCCCTCTGCCCGGGCTGCCCCTATCACCCGGTGTTCGGCGTCCTCAAGCGGATGGACCTGATCGTCGCCGGGGACATCGGCTGCTACACGCTCGGGGTGATGTCGCCGTACCAGGCGATGGACACCTGCGTGGCGATGGGTGCGTCCATCGGCGTGGGCCTGGGGCTGCGGCACGTGCTGCCCGAGGAGCAGGCGCGCCGGGTCGTCTCGGTGATCGGCGACTCCACCTTCGTGCACGGCGGGCTCACCGGCATCGCCGAGATGATCTACAACCCGCCCGCCACCGGCCACGTCGTCATCGTCCTCGACAACGGCATCACCGCCATGACCGGAGCACAAGACAACCCCGCCACCGGCCGCACGCTCGAGCACGAGCCCACCAACAAGCTGAGCCTCGAGGGATTCTGCCGCGCGCTCGGCGTCGCCAACGTCGACGTCATGGACGTGGTCAAGGACGAAGCCGGGTTCGAGAAGCTCCTGCGCGAGCGCCTTTCGGGAAATGCTCTCTCCGTCCTGATCGCGCGCAAGCCCTGCATCCTCGCCGCCCCCGACATCCGCCGCTGGGAAGAGGCCGGGGCGGCCCGGCGCGCCGCGCTGCAGGCGCCCGTCGATTGCAGCTCCTGCATTCGGGAAGACTGACCGGAGGCGCCGTGGCGAAGGTGACCAACGTGGTGGTGGCGGGGCTGGGCGGGCAGGGAGCGATCAAGGCCTCGGACATCCTCGCAGACGCCGCCTTCCGCAGCGGCTTCGACGTGAAGAAGGCAGAGATCCACGGCATGAGCCAGCGGGGCGGATCCGTCTCGTCCGACGTCCGGTTCGGGGACAAGGTGCTCTCGCCGATGGTCCCCGCGGGCGAGGCCGACTTCCTGCTCGTCCTCTCTCCCTCGGAGGTCGAGGTGAACCGGCCCGCGCTGCGCCAGGGCGGGCTGGTGATTCCGCCCGACTTCATCGACCCCGCGGCGCTGCCCAACAAGCGCAGCCTGAACGTCGCGCTCCTCGGCGCGCTCAGCCACTGCCTGGCGCTGCCCGAGTCGGCCTGGATCGAGGCGCTGGATGCCGCGCTGCCCGAGCGCCTCGCCGGGCTGAACCACAAGGCGTTCGAGCTGGGCCGCGCCACCGCCCGCGCCAGGGGACTGCCCACCGCAGCTCGAGAGGAGGAGAGGTCGTGAACAGCTTCCATCCGGCCAGCGCACCCGATTTCGTCCCTGCCCCGCGCCTGAAGGCCCTGCAGCTGGAGCGGCTGCGCGCGATCGTCGCCCGCGCCCACCAGCACGTTCCGCTGTTCTACCGGCGGATGGAAGAGCGCCACCTCGCGCCGCGCGACATCTCGTCCCTCGACGACATCGCGCAGCTCCCCTTCACGATGAAGAGCGATCTGCGCGACACCTATCCGTACGGGCTCTTCGCCAGCCCGATGGAGGAGGTGGTGCGCGTCCACGCCTCTTCCGGGACCACCGGCAAGCCCATCGTGGTGGGCTACACCCGCGAGGACCTCGACGTCTGGACCAGCTCGATGGTGCGCTGCTTCGCGGCCACCGGGCTGCGCAAGGGCGACGTGGTGCAGAACGCCTACGGGTACGGGCTCTTCACCGGCGGCCTCGGGGCCCATTACGGCGCGGAGGCGCTGGGTGCCACGGTCATTCCCATCTCCGGCGGCAACACCGAGCGGCAGCTCACCGTCCTTCAGGATTTCGGCGTGACCGCCATCTGCTGTACGCCCAGCTACCTCGTCCACCTGATCGAGTGCGCGAAGGAGAAGAAGATCGACCTCTCCCGGCTGAGAGTGGCGATGCTCGGCGCGGAGCCCTGGAGC
This sequence comes from Myxococcales bacterium, assembly GCA_035702105.1. Taxonomy (GTDB): domain Bacteria; phylum Myxococcota; class Myxococcia; order Myxococcales; family 40CM-4-68-19; genus 40CM-4-68-19. The sequence continues at coordinate 18,422 of DASSQZ010000207.1, forward strand.
GAGGCGATGCGCAAGCACATCCAGGATGCGAGCCGCATCGCCGCGCACGACGTCTACGGGCTCTCGGAGATCGTCGGGCCCGGCGTCGCCATCGAGTGCCCCGAGCGCAACGGCCTGCACATCCTCGAAGACCACTACTACCCGGAGATCATCGACCCGCAGACCGGAAAGGTGCTGCCGGAAGGGAGCGAGGGCGAGCTGGTCTTCACCACGCTCTCCAAGCAGGCGATGCCGCTCATCCGCTACCGGACGCGGGACATCACCGCCTTCATCCCCGGGCCGTGCCCCTGCGGGCGCACGCTGCGCCGGATGCGCCGCATCAGCCGCCGCTCCGACGACATGATGATCATCCGCGGCGTCAACGTCTTCCCCTCGCAGATCGAGGCCGCCTTCCTCACCGTCGACGGGACCATGCCGCACTACCAGATCGTGCTCACCCGCATGCACAGCCTCGACGAGATGGAGGTGCAGCTCGAGGTGACGCCAGAGATCTACGCCGAGAAGGAGACCCTCCTGCCGCAGCTCCAGCGCAAGGTGGAGAAGGCCATCGACAGCATCGTCGGGGTCCGCGCGCGGGTCACGCTGGTGGCGCCCCACAGCCTGCAGCGGAGCGAAGGAAAGGCGAAGCGGGTGAAGGATCTGCGGGTGCTCTGACGCCGTCCGTCCCGCGGCCGGCTCACATCCCCAGATACGCCCGCCGCACGCGCTGGTCGCGGAGCAGGTCCGCTCCGCCGCCGGACATCACCGTCCGCCCCGTCTCGATCACGTAGGCGTGGTCGGCGATGGCCAGCGCCGCCTGGGCGTTCTGCTCGACGAGGAGGATGGTCGTCCCGTCGCGGGCGAGGGCGCTGATCCGGCGGAACACGTCGCCGACCAGCTGCGGCGCAAGCCCCATGCTCGGCTCGTCGAGGAGCAAGAGGCGCGGCCGGGCCATCAGCGCGCGCGCGACCGCCAGCATCTGCTGCTGGCCGCCGGAGAGCGTCCCGGCGGCCTGGGCGCGGCGGCCCGCGAGCGCCGGAAACATCGCGTACATGCGCTCCATCTCCTGCCGCGCTTCCGCCGAGGGGCGGGTATAGGCGCCGAGCCGCAGGTTGTCCTCGACCGACATCGGCCCGAACACCTGCCGGCCCTCGGGGACCTGCGAGATCCCCAGCCGCACCCGCTGCTCGGGCCCGAGGCGGGTGACGTCGCGCCCGTCGAAGAAGATCCGCCCGCTCCTCGCCTTGAGCACGCCGGAGATGGTGTGCAACAGGGTCGTCTTGCCGGCGCCGTTCGCTCCCACCAGGGCGATCAGCTCGCCCTCCTTCACCGAGAGGCTCACCTCGTGGAGCGCGAGGATGACGCCGTAGCCGGCGGAGATGCCGTCGACCTGGAGGAGCGGCGCCTTCACGCCGCGGTTCCGAGGTACGCGGAGATGACGTCCGGATTCCCCGACACCTCCGGCGCGGTCCCCTCGAAGAGCTTGCTGCCGCGGTCGAGGACCAGGATCCGGTGCGAGATGCCCATCACCAGCTTCATGTCGTGCTCGACCAGCATCACCGTCACGCCGCGCCGGGCGATCTTCTGGATCAGCGCGTTCATCTCCTCGGTCTCGGTGGGATTGAGGCCCGCCGCCGGTTCGTCGAGGAGCAGCAGCCTGGGGCGCGCCGCCAGCGCCCGCGCGATCTCCAGGCGCTTGAGCGCGCCATAGGGCAGCGCGTTCGCGCGATGGAAGGCATATCGGCCGATGCCCACGAACGACATCAGCTCGACCGCCTCCTCGCGGCACTCGGCATCGCGGCGCACCAGCGAGGGCAGCCGCAGCATCGAGTGGAGGATGCCGCCGTCGAGGCGCAGGTGCGCGCCGACCATGACGTTCTCCACCGCGGTCATGTTGAAGAAGATCTGGAGGTTCTGGAAGGTCCGCGCCATTCCCTGCCGCGCGAGCTGGCAAGGCGTCTTCCCGGTGAGGTCGCGACCGTCGAGGAGCACCCGGCCCGAGGTGGGCCGATAGAGGCCGATCAAGAGGTTGAAGACGGTGGTCTTTCCCGCGCCGTTGGGGCCGATGATCGAGTGGATGCTTCCCCGCTCGACGGCGAAGCTCAGGTCCTTCACCGCCCGCACGCCCCCGAACGACATGTTCAGGCCCTCGACCTGGAGGAGCGGCATCAGCGTACCCTCAGCAGCCGCAGCCGCAGCGCCGGCAACAGGCCGCAGGGAAGGAAGATGATGGTGACCATGAGGAGCAGCCCGAAGACCATCATCTCGTAGCCCTCGAACGAGGCGAGGGCC
>DASSQZ010000208.1:0-11378 GCA_035702105.1 Myxococcales bacterium
GAGCACCGAGACGTCGATCTCGTCCATCACCCGCCGCAGGAGCGCGCCCGCCTCCAGCGAGCCCACCCGTTGCGCGTGCAGGGTGTCGGCGAGCGAGTTGATCTCGAGGAGCAGCTCGCCCATGGGATCGCCGGCGCGGGCACCGCGGCCGCGCACCGAGAAATCCTCCTCGCGCAGCGCCGCGAGCAGGTTGGCGGCGGTCTGCAGCGGCCGCAGCACGCGCTCGCGCAGGGCCAGGGAAGTGAAGAGCCAGATCAGCGCCACCAGCAGGCCCACCGTCCACTGCACCTTGGGGTCGGGCACGTAGACGAAGAGCAGGAGCAGCGAGGCGGCCACCGCGGGCAGGCCCGCGGCGAGCGACAAGAGGAACACGTGCTGGTCGTGCGCCAACCTTCGCTTCACGAAGCTTTCAAACCATGGTGCTGCAATCTGCGGTAGAGGGCGCTGCGCGACACCCCCAGCTCCCGCGCCGCTTCGCTGACGTTGCCGCCGCAGCGCGCCAGCGCGCGCTGGATGAGATGGCGCTCGGCGTCGTCCAGCGTCATGCGCTCCAGGAGTGCCGGTCCTTGCGCCGTGGCGCCGAGGAACAGGTCGGACGGCCCGATCTCCTCGCCCGAGGCGAGCAGCACCGCGCGCTCCACCGCGTGCTCCAGCTCGCGCACGTTTCCGCGCCAGGGATGCCGCACCAGCGCCTCCAGCGCGTCCGGCGCGAAGGTTCGCGCACGGGTGCCGCCCCGGTCCGCGATGCGCCGCAGGAAAAGCTGCGCCAGGTGGGGAATGTCCTCCAGCCGTTCGCGCAGCGCGGGAAGCTGCACCTCCACGGTGTTGAGGCGGTAAAGCAGGTCCTCGCGGAACTTCCCCTGCGCCACCTCGTCGTGCAGGCGCACGTTGGTGGCGGCGATGACGCGCACGTCGGCGCGCTTCACCTTGCTCGAGCCCACCGGCGTGAACTCGCCGGTCTGCAGCACGCGGAGCAGCTTGGCCTGCTGCCCCATGGGCATGTTGCCCACCTCGTCGAGGAAGAGCGTGCCGCCGTCCGCCACCTCGAAGGCGCCGGCCCGGTCGGTCCTGGCGTCGGTGAAGGCGCCGCGCACGTGGCCGAAGAGCTCGCTCTCGAAGACGCCCTCGGCCACCCCGCCCGCGTTGACGGTGATCAGCGTGCGGGCCGATCGCTTCGAGGCGGAGTGGAGGTAGCGCGCCACCAGCTCCTTGCCGGTGCCGTGCTCGCCGGTGACCAGCACGTTGGCCTCGCTCGGCGCCACCTTCTCCAGCACGCGCAGCAGCGCCTGCATGGCCGGCGATCGCGCCACCATCTGCGGCGGCGCGCCGCGCAGGCGCGAGTTCTCCTCCTCCAGCCGCCGCGAGCGCCGCAGGGCGCGCCCCAGCTCGATCTGCGTGCGCAGCGTGGTCAGGAGCCGCGCGTTGTCCCAGGGCTTCTGCACGTAGTCGCGGGCGCCGCGGCGCATGGCCTCGACCGCGCCCTCCACGCTGCCCCAGGCGGTCATCACCACCACGGGAAGCGTGGGATCGGCGCCGCGGAGCTGCGAGAGCAGGTCCAGGCCTTCGCCGCCGCTGGTGGTGTCGCGGGTGTAGTTCAGGTCGATGAGCGCGGCATCGAAGTCCTCGTGCTCGAGGGCGGAGAGCACGCCCGCAGGCGAGGTGGCGGGCACCATGGCGATGTTCTCGCGCTTGAGCAGCAGGCGCAGCGCCTCGAGCACGTCGGGCTGGTCGTCGGCGGCGATGACACGGGTCACGTCTCCATCCACCCGTCGCGCAGCCGCACCACCCGGTTGCCGTACGCCGCGTTGGACTCGGAGTGCGTCACCTGCACGATGGTCGTGCCCTGCCGGTTCAGCTCGCGGAAGAGCTCCATGATCTCCTCGCCCTGCTTCGAGTGCAGGTTGCCCGTGGGCTCGTCGGCGAGCAAGAGCCTGGGGCTCGCGATCACGGCGCGGGCCACGCCCACCAGCTGCTGCTGGCCGCCGGAGAGCTGGTTCGGGTAGAGGTCCTTCTTGGCCACCATGCCGAAGCGGTCGAGGGTGTCGGCCACCAGCGCCTGGCGCTCCTTCGCGCGCAGGTCGCGGTAGCTGAGCGGCACCTCGAGGTTCTCCGCCACCGTGAGCGAGTCGAGCAGGTGGTACTGCTGGAAGACGAAGCCCACCGTGCGCCTGGCCAGCTCGGCCCGCTGCTTGCCGGAGAGCCTGTGCACCGGCTCCCCGAACAGCTCGTACTCGCCGGTCCAGGCCGCGTCCAGGAGGCCGAGGATGGAGAGCAGCGTGCTCTTGCCCGCGCCGGAGGGGCCCATGATGGTGACGAAGTCGCCAGGAGCGATCGTAAGATCGATGCGGCGCAAGAGGAAGATCTGCCCCGCGCCCTGCTTCAGCGCCTTCTCCACGTTGCTTAGCCGGATCATCGCATTGCCCTCGCCACCACCACCACACAACCCAGGAGAAGCGCCGCGCAGGCCTGCGCCGCAGCCAGTCCTACGATCAGCGCGGCCAGGTATTCCATCACTCCGCCCTCAGCGAGACCGCCGGGTCCACGCGCGTGGCCCGCCGCGCGGGCAGCCAGCAGGCGAGGAGGGCCGCCAGCGCGAGGCCGCAGGACGCCAGCGCGTAGGTGAGCGGATCGGTGGGCGACACGCCGTAGAGGAACCCGGCGACCAGCCGCGCCAGCGCCAGCGCCAGCAGCGAGCCCGCGAGCACGCCCAGGAGCGAGAGGCGCAGCCCTTCGCGCAGCACCATGCGGACCACGTGCGCCGCCTGCGCTCCCAGCGCCATGCGCACGCCGATCTCCCGCTCGCGCCGGCTGACGCTGTAGGAGACCACCCCGTAGATGCCCAGGGTCGCGAGCAGGAGCGCCGCCGCAGCGAAGGCGGAGAGGAGCTGGGCCAGGAGCCGCTGCGGGCCGGCGCTGCGCTCGAGGATCTGCTCGAGGGTGCGAACCTTGGTCACCGGCTGGGCGGGATCGAGCTGGGCAATCTGCGCCTTCACCGCCGGCAGCAGCGCCATGGGCTCTCCGTCGGCGCGGACGATCAGCTCCATCTCCGCCAGCCCCTGCTGCCGCTCCGGGTAGTAGATCTCGGGAACGGCCTCGGTGTTCAGGCGGTACTGCTTCACGTCGGCCGCGATCCCGACGATGGTGGCGGCATCGTGACCGGGATCGGAGCCCTGCGCGATCCGCTTGCCGATGGGGTCCTCGCCGGGGAACTCCTTGCGCGCCAGGGCCTCGTTGATGACCATCTCCGGGGCGCCGTCGGAGTCCGCGAAGGCGCGCCCGCGCACGATGGGGATCTGCATCGCGGCGAAGTAGCCGCCGGACACCACCCGCCGGTCGGCATAGGTCTGATGCTCGTCGTCGCGCGGAGGCCGGCCCACCACGCTGTAGTTGCCGCTGGAGCTGCCGCCGCCGAGCGGCACGCGCGAGACCACGCCGGCCGCGCGCACGCCGGGCAGCGCGGAGACGCGCTCGAGCAGCGCGCGGAAGAATTCGATGCGCTGCTCGCGCGAATAGCTCCGCTCCGGCAGCGGCACGCGGAGCGAGAGCGCGCGCTGGGCGCGGAAGCCCGGACCCCGCTCGATCATCCGCGACAGGCTCTGCAGCACCAGCGCCGCGCCGGCCACCAGCACCACCGCGAGCGCGCTCTGCAGGACCACCAGCGCGCCGCGGGCGCGGTTGCGCGACGATGCTCCCGCGCCCTCCTTGAGGCCCGCCTGCAGCTCGCCCCGCGCGGCGTGCAGCGCCGGCATCAGCCCGACGCCGAGGCCCGCTCCGACGGAGACCAGGGCGGCGAACCCGAGCACGCGAAGGTCGAGCGGGGCGCCCTGCAGCTCGGGGAGCGAATCCGGCGGCCAGAAGCGCACGATCAGGTCGCGGCCCCAGAGAGCGATGAGCATGCCGAGCGAGCCGCCGGCGAGTCCGACGATCACATTTTCCACCAGGATCTGCCGCGCCAGCCGGCTTCCGCTCGCGCCCAGCGCCCGGCGCACGGCGAACTCGCGAATGCGCCCGGTGGCGCGCGACAGCTCCACTCCCGCCAGGTTCACCGAGGCGATGAGGAGGACGAGGCCCACCGCCGCGAAGAGGAGGAGCAGGATGGGCTCCGCCGCGCTGTAGAGGAAATCGTGGAGCGACTGCAGCGTGGCGATGTGGTTCGCCTTGGCCGCCGCCGCGATGCGCGGCGCGACGACGGCGAGATCCGCCTGCGCCCGCGCCACGCTGACGCCGGGCTTCAAGCGGCCGATGGTGTCGAGATAGTGGTTGCCGCGATCGGTCCAGGGCAGCTTGCGCTCGAGGGGAACGATCACGTCCGTCCATTCCACCGTCGTGACCGACGAGGGCGACACGCCCACCAGGGTGAAGGGCACGCCGTCGAGGAGCACGGTGGTTCCGGGCGCGGCGCCGCCGAGGACGCGACGCCAGAAGCCTTCGGTCGCGACCAGCGCCGGGGCCGCGTTGGGAACGTGTTCGTCATCGGTGAAGAAGCGGCCGGCCAGCGGCTGCAGCCCGAGCACCTGGAAGAACCCGCGGCTCACCAGCAGCGAGTCCACGACTTGCGGCTCCCCTCGCCCGGACAGGTTCATCGCCTCGGGCCGGTACGCCGCGACTCCGGCGAGGTCGGGCGCCTGCGCGCGGACGTCCTCGAGCTCGGGCCAGGACAAGGAGTGGCCGCCGCTGACCTGGGGTTCCACGTCCTGGACCGCCACCAGCCGGTCCGAGCCCGGAAACGCGAGCGGCCGCAGCAGCATCGAGTTGACCGCGGTGAAGATCGCCGTGGTGGCGCCGATGGCGATGCCGAGCGTGAGCACCGCCACGGCGGTGGTGGCCGGGCTCTTGCGCAGCATGCGAACCGCGAACTTCAAGTCCTGGAGCAGCCCGTCCATCACTCGGCCCTCAGCGCGACCGCCGGGTCCACGCGGGTGGCGCGGCGGGCCGGCAGCCAGCTCGCGAACAACGCCACCGCTGCCAGGAGCGCGGCGATGCCGAGATAGGTGACCGGGTCGCGCGCGCCCACTCCGTAGAGCTGCGCCGCGAGCACGCGGGCGCCGAGCAGCGAGACGAGAAGGCCGATGCACACGCCGATGCCGGCGAGCCGCAGGGCACCACCCATGACCATGGCCAGCACGTCGCGCGGCTGGGCTCCGATGGCGAGGCGCACGCCGATCTCGCGGGTGCGCTGCGTGACCGCATAGGAGGTCACCCCGTAGATGCCCAGCGCCGACAAAGCCAGGGCCAGCGCGGCAAAGGCTCCCAGGAGCTGGAGCGGAAAGCGCCGCGGCGCCAGCGCCGAGGAGACGCGCTCGTCGTAGGGTTGCACCCAGTCCACCGGCTGCGCCGTATCGATGCCGGCGAGCGCCGCCCGCATCTCGTGCAAGAGCGCCGCGGGGTTCGAGGTCCGCGCCATCGTCACCATGTGCCCGGAAGGCAGCTGCGCCTGCGGCAGGTAGTAGACGGGCGGGCTCTGCACGTCGAGGCCGAAGTCGTGCGTGTCCGCGACCACGCCCACGATGCTGCGCCACCTGCTGATCGCTTCCGCGCCGTGCCCGAAGCGCAGGCGCCTGCCGATGGGATCCTGGCCGGGCATGTACTTGCGCACCCAGGCCTCGTTGACCACCGCCACGTACGGCGCCCTGGCGTCGTCGGCGGCGGTGAAGACGCGGCCCTGGCGCAGGCCGATGCGCAGCGTTTCGAAGTAGCCGGGCAGCGTCCGCCGCATCTCGTCGTCGGGCCCGGCGTCCGGAGTGGGAGGCACGTAGCCTTCCAGCTCGAAGCTCCAGTCGGTGCGGTCCTGGAGCGGGGGAATGTTCACGCCCCCCACCGACTGCACGCCCGGCAAGCCTGCCACCCGGCGCATCGCCTCCTCCCAGTAGCGGATCTTCGCCTCGTCCTCGCGATACCCGTCGCCGCTCAGCGACACCTCGGCGGCGAGCACGCCCTCCGGCGTGAAGCCGGCGTTGACGCGCAGGACCTCGGCGAAGCTGCGCAGGAGCAGCCCCGCGCCCGCGAGCAGGATCAGCGAGAGCGCGACCTGCCCGACGATGAGGCCCGAGCGCAGCCGCCCGCGGAGCGTAGAACCCCCCCGGCCGCCGTCCTTGAGCGCCTCCGAGACGTCGCCGCGCGTGACCTGGAGCGCCGGGGCAAGGCCGCACAGCAGCGTGGTCAGGATGGTGAGGGCGGAGGCAAAGCCGAGCAGCGCCCAGCTCACGCGCACGTCGGCGAGCTGGCGGATGGCTGGCGGCGCGGCCGCGAGCAGGAGATCGAGGGACCATACGGCAACGAGCACGCCGCCCACCGTGCCGAGCGCCGCGAGCAGCGCGCTCTCGGTCAGGAGCTGGCGCACCAGCCTGCCGCGCGCCGCGCCCAGCGCGGACCGCACCGCGATCTCCCTCGCGCGCGCCGCCCCGCGCGCCAGCAAGAGGTTCGCCACGTTGGCGCAGGCGATCAGGAGCACGAAGAGCACCGCTCCGAGCAGCACCAGCAGCGGCTGCCGCGCGCTTCCCACGAAGCGGTCGCGCAGCGACGTCAGCGTCCACCGCCAGCTCGAGGGACCGCCGCTCCCGTACCACCTGGGATTCGCCGCCCGCACCTCGGCCGAGAGCTGGTCGAGCGCCCGCGAGGCAGCCGCGAGCGTGAGGCCCGGCCGCAGGCGCGCGATGGGGTAGTAGCCGCGGTTCCCGCGCTGGTTTGCGAGCTCGTCGGGGCTCCATCCGAAGGGCAGCCAGATCTCGTTTTCCACGTCCCAGCGGAAGCCGGCCGGCAGGATGCCGATCACGGTGCGCGGCCTGCCGTCGACGGTGAGGCTGCGGCCCAGCACTTCCGGATCGCCGGCGAATCGCCTGCGCCAGGCCGCGTACGAGAGCATGACGCTGCCCTCGTTCCCCTGCTTGTCCGCCTCCGGCCCGAAGGCGCGCCCCAGCGCCGGCTGCACGTCGATGGCGGTGAAGAAGCTGCCGGTGGCGTAGCCCGCCTTGACCCGCTCCGCTCGCTCGCCCTGCAGCGCGGCGGTGGTGTCGCGGTACAGCCCCACCGACTCGACGAAGGCCGCGCGCTTCAGGTCGAAGTACTCCGCCGCGGACACCGGGATCTCGAACAGGTCCTGTCCGGGGAAGTTGCCGCGGATGGAGATGAGCCGGCTCTCCTCGCCCCAGCCCAGCGAGCGCAGCAGCACCGCGTGCACCACGCTGAAGATGGCGGTGGTGGCGCCGATGCCCAGGGCCAGCGCCAGCACCGCCGCGGCGGTGAACCCCGGAGTGCGCAACAGCCCACGCAGCGCGAACCGCAGGTCCCTGATCAAGTCCCTCATGGTTCACTCCGTCCGCAAGGCAGACATCGGGTCGACGCGTGCGGCGCGCAGGGCCGGCACGGCGGTGGCGAGGAGCGCCACCAGGCCGAGCAGGGCGCTGATGGCCACGTAGGTGAACGGATCGCGCGGCCCGACGCCGTAGAGCTGCGAGGCGAGAAGGCGCGCGGAGGCGAGCGAGAGCACGGCGCCGCCGGCGAGCCCGGCGATCACCACCCGCAGCGTGCCGGCGAGCACCATCCGCACCACTCCGCCCGGAGAGGCGCCGACCGCCATGCGCAGGCCGATCTCGCGCGTCCGCTGCGCCACCGAATACGAGGTTGCGCCGCCGACGCCCAGCGCCGAGAGGAGCAGGGCCAGAGCGGCGAAGGCGCCGAGCAGCTGGAGGGGAAAGCGGCGCTGCGCCAGCGAGGCGGAGAGCACGTCCTCCAGGGGAAAGGCCCGGTCCACGGGCTGGGTCGGGTCGATGCGGGCCACGGCATCGCGCAGCGCCGCCGCCACCGCCGCTCCCCGAACCACCAGCGTCATCTGGTCCGGCGGAGACTGCGCGGCGGCGAAGTAATAGACGGGCGGCGCCGGCCGATCGAGGCCCCGCTCGCGGGCATCGGCCACCACGCCCACGATGGTGCGCCAGCCGCCCTCCCTCTTGCTGTCGAGGCGGATGCGCCTGCCGATCACCTCCCTGCCGGGGAAGTAGCGCCGCACCCAGGCCTCGTTGACCAGCGCCACCAGCGGAGCCCTGACGTCGTCGGCGGCGCTGAATTCCCTTCCCGCCACCACCCGCTCATGGAGGGTGGCGAAGTAGCCGGGCCAGGCGCGGCGGATGGCGTCGCTGGGCTGGGTCTCGCCGGGGCGCCGCTCGTACCCCTCGATGAAGTAGCTCAGGCTGTAGTTGCCGCGGGTGGGCAGGCGGTCGATGCCGCCTGCCGCCTGGACTCCCGGGAGCGCGGACGCGGCGCGAAGGGCGTCGCCGAAGTAGCGGGCCCGCGCCAGGTCGCTGTCGTCGTAACCCGCCCCGCCCGGATAGAGCATCACCGCGGTAACGCCGTCGGAATCGAATCCGGGCGAGACGCGCAGGACCGCGGCGAAGCTGCGCAGCATGAGCCCGGCAGCCGCGAGCAGGCAGAGCGAGACGGCCACCTGCGCCGCCACCAGCAGCGAGCGCAGCCGCGCGGCGGGAACTCCGCTGGCGCCGCGCGCGCCGTCCTTGAGGGCAGCCGCCACGTCGACGCGGCTCGCGCGCAGGGCCGGGACCAGCGCGAACACCAGCGTCGTCGCCACCGTGAGCAGGATGGAGAAGCCCAGCACCGCCCGATCCACGCGGACGTCGGCGAGCTCACGGATCCGCGCCGGCGCAGCCGCGAGGAGCGCGTCGAGACCCCAGGTGGAGATGAAGAGCCCGACGCCCAATCCCAGGCAGGAGAGCAGGAGCCCCTCGGTGAGGAGCTGGCGGACGATGCGCGCACGCCCGGCGCCGATGGCGGCGCGCACGGCGAATTCGTGCTCCCGCGCGGCGGAGCGCGCCAACAACAGATTTGCGACGTTGGCGCAGGCGATGAGCAGCACCATCAACACCGCGCCGAAGAGGATGAGCAGGGGCTGCCGGGTGGAGCCGACGAAGCGGTCGCGCAGCGGCATCAGGCTGAAGCCGAACCCGCGGTCCGCCGCATAGCTGTCGGGGTTCTCCGCGCTCACCCGCGCTCCCAGCTCGGCGATGCCCTTGCGCGCGGCCTCCAGCGAGACGCCGGGGCGCAGCCTGCCCACCGCCTCGAGGTAGTGGGCGCCCCGCTGCTGGGTGAGCTGCGCCTCGGTGAAGCCGAAGGGCAGGAAGAAGTCGTGGGCGCCGTCGTAGCTGAAGCCTTCGGGCAGCACGCCGACGATCAGGTAGGGCCGCCCCGAGAGCGTGACCGACCGGCCCACCGCGGCGGGATCGGCTCCGTAGCGCCGCCGCCAGGCGCCGGCGCTCACCAGCGCGACCCCGTCGTTGCCCTTGAAGTCCTCGTCCGGCGCGAAGGTGCGGCCGTAGGCTGCGGAGACGCCCAGGGCACGGAAGAAGCCGGAGGTCGCGTACCCGACCGGGACGCGCTCGGCCCGTTCGCCCTGCAGCGCCGCGGTCTCGCCGCTGTAGGCGCCGTACGACTCGAGGAAGGGAGCGCGGGCCAGGTCCATCACCTCCGGCACCGAGAGCGAGCCGCCGTGCAGGCCGAGCCCCTGGAACTCGGTGCCGATGGAGACGAGCCGCGTCTCCTCGCCCCAGCCCAGCGAACGCATCAGCACCGCATGCACCACGCTGAAGATGGCGGTGGTGGCGCCGATGCCGAGCGCCAGCGCCAGCACCGCCGCGGCGGTGAAGCCCGGAGTGCGCAAGAGGCCGCGGAGGGCGAAGCGAAGGTCGCGCAGCAGGGCGTCCATCCCGTCACTCCGATCGCAGCGCGGCCATGGGCTCGATGCGTGCTGCCCGCAGCGCCGGGATGCCGCTTGCCACCAGCGCCACCGCCGCGAGGACCGCCGCGATGGCGGCGAAGGTGAGCGGATCCCGCGCGCTGATGCCGTAGAGCTGCGACGCGATCAGCCGCGCGCCGGCCAGCGCCGCAAGCGTGCCGATCGCGAGCCCGATTCCCACCGTGCGCAGGGCGCTCACGAGCACCATCCGCACCACCTTTCCCGCCGACGCGCCGACGGCCATGCGCACGCCGATCTCGCGCGTGCGCTGCGCCACGGCATACGACGTGACGCCGTAGATGCCGACCGCGGAGAGGAGCAGCGCCAGCGCCGCGAACACCGCGAGCAGTTGCAGCGGGAACCTCCGCGCCGCCAGCGAGGTGGAGAGCACGTCCTCGAGCGGAAGCACCCGATCGACCGGCAGCACGGGGTCCACCTTCGAGAGCGCATCGCGGACCGCGGCGGGCGTGATGCGGCCGCGCACCACCAGGGTCATCCGGTCCTGCGGCTCCTGCGCCGACGGCCAGTAGAAGACCGGCGGGACCGCTTCGTCGAGGCCGTACTCGCGCGCGTCGCTGACCACGCCCACGATCGTTCTCCAGGTGCCCTTCGGATACCGATCGGTCTCCACCTGGATGCGACGGCCCACCACGTCGCGGCCCGGGAAATAGCGGCGGCCCCACGCCTCGTTCACCAGCACCACCGGGGGCGCCTTGAGGTCGTCGGAAGCGGCGAAATCGCGCCCGGCGACGATGCGCTGCTTCATGGCTGCGAAGTAGCCGGGCGTGACCGAGCGGTACTCGTCGGTGGGCATCGGCTCGCCCGGCGCCGGCTCGTATCCTTCGATTGCGTCGGGCGTCCAGCCGAACCGGCCGCGCATCGGCAGCGCGAGGATGGCGCCGGCCGCGCTGATGCCGGGCAGGCCGGAGGCGACGCGCAGCGCCTGCTCGTAATAGCGCTCTCGCGCGGCAGGGTCCGCGTAGGCTGGCCCCGCGGGGAGGAGGTCGGCGGCGATGGCGCCCTCGGGATCGAAGCCCGGCGAGACGTGAAGCAGCTCCGCGAAGCTGCGGATGAGGAGCCCGGCCCCGACCAGCAGGAAGAGGCAGACCGCCACCTGTGCGACCACCAGCGCCGTGCGCAGCCGCGCGGCGGGCACTCCGGGGGTGCCGCGGCCGCCGTCCTTGAGCGAGGCGGCGAGGTTGACGCGGCTTGCGCGCAGCGCGGGCACGAGCGCGAAGGCAAGCGTCGTCGCGACCGTCAGGCCGGCGGAGAAGGCGAGCACCGATCGGTCCACGGTGACGTCGCCCATCTGCCGCAAGGCGCGCGGCGCCAGCGCGAGCAGCGAGTCGAGGCCCCAGGCGGCCAGCACCACGCCGAGCGCCGCGCCGAAGGCTGCGAGCAGGAGGCCCTCGGTGAGGAGCTGGCGCACGATCCGCGACCGTTCGGCCCCGAGCGCGGACCGCAGCGCGAACTCCTTCTCCCTCGCCGCGGAGCGCGCCAGCAGCAGATTGGCCACGTTGCCGCAGGCGATGAGCAGGACCAGCAGCACCGCGCCGAACAGCACCAGGACGGGCTGCCGCGTCGAGGAGACGAAGCGGTCCCGCAGCGGCTCGACGTGGAGCAGCGAGCGCATGTC
>DASSQZ010000209.1:0-5115 GCA_035702105.1 Myxococcales bacterium
CTGGAGCTGCCGCGCCGAGGCCAGCGTCGGCTCGGCGGGCTGCGGAACGCTCGCATAGAACGCCGCCCGCTGGTGGGGGTTCTCGCCGTAGCGCAGCGCCTGCCGCCGCCGGTACTCGGGCATCGGCGGCGAATCGGCGAAGCCGCCGCTCTCGGCCGGGTTGGCGCGGGCGAGCTGCTCGGAGAGCCAGCCGGAGATGGCGGAGTCGTAGGCGGCGGTGTGGGCGTAGGCGCGGGCCTGCAGGCGCCGGCGGGTGCTCTCGTGGACCTCTCGCTTCTGCTGCAGCTCGGCCAGCACCATGCCGTAGTCGGCAGGATCGACGACCACCGTGACGTACTCGGCGTTCTTGGCGGCGGAGCGGATCATCGAGGGACCGCCGATGTCGATGTTCTCGATCACCTCTTCGTGGGGCAGCCCCTTCGCCACCGCCTCCCGGAAGGGATAGAGGTTCACCACCACCAGGTCGATGGGCGCGAGGCCCTGCGCCTTCATGTCGGCCTGGTCGGAGGCGAGCTTGCGGCGGGCGAGGATGCCGCCGTGCACCCGGGGATGCAGCGTCTTCACCCTGCCGCCCAGCATCTCCGGCGCCCCGGTGAAGTCCTGGACCTGCGTCACCGTGACGCCCTCCCTGGCGAGCAGGGAGGCGGTGCCGCCGGTGGAGAGGATCTCGATTCCCAGGGCGGCGATTCCCCGGGCGAACTCCACGATCCCGGTCTTGTCGGAGACGCTGATCAACGCGCGAGCGACGGTCATCGCGGGCTGCATACCACAGTGCGGCGCGCCGCGGCTGCGGGTATGCTGCGCGGCATGAGAGCGCTCGCGGCGCGGCCCCAGGCGGTGTTCCTGCTCCTCGTCGCGTTCGTGCTCGCTGCCGAGAGCATGGCGCTGGTCTCCCGGGGCATGGCCCTGCACCCCGACGCGGTGCGGGCGGCGGTCATCTTCGATCTCTGCGTGGTGCCTGCCGGGCTCTGGTGGCTCCTGGTGGTCCGCCGCGGCCTTTCGCGGCCTCGCACGCTGGCGCGGGTGGTCGTGGCCGGCGTCGCCCTCTGCGCCCTGCTCTTCGGCCGCGAGGTACGGCTGCTCGCCCTGCCGCTGGAGCTGGCGCTGCTCTGGGTGGCGGTCCGCTCGGTGCGCCGGGCGCTCTCGGCGCGGAGCGCGGCGGACGCGGCCACCGCGCTGCGGACGGGCCTCTCCGATGCGCTGGGCGACTCGGCGGTGGCCCGCGCGCTGGCCACCGAGCTCTCCATCTTCTGGTACGCCCTCTTCTCCTGGGGCCGCCGCGCGCCCGAGGGCGGCTTCAGCGCCTACAGGCGCGCCGGCTGGGTTGCCATCTACGCCGCCGTCGCCCTCGCCTGCGCCGCGGAGGCCATCCCGCTCCATTTCCTCTTCCGGCGCTGGGGCCCGCTCGCGGCGGCGCTGAGCCTCGTGGTGCACGTCTACACGGTGCTCTGGCTCGTCGGCGACCTGCGCGCGCTGGTGTTGCGGCCCATCCGCATCGAGGGAGGCCGGCTCCTGCTCCGCATCGGCCTGCGCTGGGAGGCGGACGTGCCGCTCGCGGCCATCGCCGCGGTCGAGCGCGGCCCTTCGGCTGCGGGCCTGCGCCTGGGCGTCCTCGGCTCGCCCAACCTCGTCGTCAGGCTGCGCTCCCCGATGCAGGTCCACGGCCCGTTCGGGATCCGCAAGACCGCAGGCGCGCTGCTCTTGCAGGTGGACGACCCCGACGCGCTCGCCGCGGCGCTCGGCTGACTACTCGTACTCGTCCTCGTCGGCCACGGGCTTCGTCGGAGGCACCGCCCGCGGCTCGTCGTCCGCGATCACCCGCAGCTTGACCAGCCCGCGCATCTCCAGTTGCCGCACCCGCTCTCGGGTGAGGTTCATGATCACGCCCACCTCCTCCAGCGTGATGCCGGCGCGGTCGGCCACGTCCAGGGCGCAGGTCTCGGCCAGCTCCCACAACTCCTTGTCGGGGAAGTTCATCTTCACCGATCCGGTGCGCGGGTTCACGTCCACGTAGAGGTTGTACTTGCAGGAGACGTAGGGACAGGGCCGCTCGCCTTCCGCGCAGTCGGCCCGCGTCTTCGGCCGGGTGGCGTCCAGCTCCGCCATCAGCGCCTGCAGCTCCGGATCGGCGCCGCCGGCCGCCGCCTGCTGGCGGAACATGCGCGCCATCTCCTTGCGGCTCATCGTCCGCGCCCGCTGCCTGGGCTGCTTGTCGTCCACGGGCTCGTCCAGGACGGGGAGAACGCTCTTGTTTGGCTCGCTCATCGTGGGCTACCCCTTGCCGGGCTCTTCCCGTGCGGTGATTTCGGAGACCGTGCGTTCCATCTCCTTGACGAAGTGATCCGCCTGCCGCCGGCTCTCGGCCAGCAGCCGCTCCAGCTCCTTGCGCCGCGAGGGCCGCAGCTCCGGCTTTTCGGCGATGGACTTGTCCAGCGCGGCGAAGAGCTCGTCGAGCAGGCGCTCCACGCCGTCGAGCTGGCCGCGGAAGAAGATGAAGGAGCGCCGGATGTCCTCCAGCGTCATGCCTTCGTCCATCAGCGACTTGATCAGGTGGATGCGGCGCACCGCGGCCGCCGGGTAGAGGCCGCGCGAGCCGCGGTGCTTGCCCTTCTCGCCCACCCGCCGGCTCCGCGGCAAGAGGCCGAGCTGCACGTACTTGCGGAAGGTGGCCTGCGCCAGCTTCACCCCGCGCGGCGCGAAGAAGTCGACGATCTGCGCGGCGGAGATGCCGGCAGGATTCTGCGCCTCGAGCGCGTCGAACTCGTCGGCTTCGCGCTGCGCCATCGCGACCTCGTTCCAGGTGCCGCTCGCTTCCATGCTGCTCGGCCCCCGACCCGCCCCGCGATGCTTTGAGTAGCATCGCGTGAATGCATTCGCAGGAGTAGCGTATCTTGAGTAGCGTGTCAACCCGCCGCCCGAGCGGGCGGTCACCGGCTCAGGTCGACGTCCAGCCGGTGCTCCACGCCCTCGTGCACGTCGACGTCCACCGCCCGCCAGTGCTGCAACTGGGCCGAGCCGACCCGGACGGCGTGCGGCCCTGCCGGCAGCTCCATCGTGAGCGGCGTCATCCCCCGCAGCGCGCCGTCGACGTAGACCTCCGCGGCGCCGGGCTGCGAGGTCACGCGCAGGTCGCCGTGCGGCAGGTGAGGCGCGCCGATGGCCGAGTTGAGCAGCCACTGCGCGCGCTTGGGAGCGGCGACCAGGAGCGTGAGCGGCAGGAGGACGAAGACCACCGCGGCGCTCACCGCCGCCCACTTGAGGAACCGGCCGCGCGGCTTTGGCACCGACGGGAACAGCTCCGGCGGCGGCCCCAGCGGCCGGCCGCCCTTCGCGGGCGGACGACCGGCCGGCGGCGGCTCGGCCCGCGACACCCCTTCCGCGCGGGTCCTGCGCGAGACCAGCGCGTCGGCGGCGTTCTCCTGCAGCCACTCCGAGAGCGCGCGGTCGGGGTCGCTCGGCGGCGGGCAGGCGCGCAGGAGCGCCGAGGCCATCTCCGAGGCGCTGCCGTACCGCTTCTCGGGCTTCTCCGCAGTTGCCCTGGCGATGACCGCGCGCAGCGCCCGGCCGCAGTTCACGTCCGCGGCCTCGGCGATCACGCGGCCGAGCGAGAAGATGTCGGCGGCGGGCCCCACGCGCTGGCCCTTCGCCTGCTCCGGCGCCATGTAGCCGCGCTTTCCCTGGGGACCTGCGCCGGGCTGCGCCACCTCCACGTTCCCCGCCGCGCGGGCCACGCCGAAATCGCCCAGGTACACCGCGCCCGAGCGCGAGAGCAGCACGTTGTCGGGAGCGACGTCGCGGTGCACCAGCCCCATCGGAGCGCCGTCCCGGCCCACCGCCGTATGCGCCGCGTGCAGCGCGTGGGCGACCTGCGCGCCGACGTGCGCGGCCAGCGATTCGGGCATCAGCGCGTGCTGCCTGCGCGCCACCTTGAGCACCGAGCGCAGCGATGCGCCGTCCACGAACTCGAGCACGAAGACGGGGCCGTGCTCCTCGGTCTCCAGGTAGTCCAGCGCCGCCACGATGCCGGGGTGGTGCAGGAGTCCCACCACCCGCGCCTCGTCGGCCAGCATGGCGGCGACGCGCACGTCCCCTCGCCGCTCCGGCGCCAGGACCTTGAGGACCACCCTGCGGCGGAACGCTCCTGCGCCGTGCGCCTCGGCCAGCCAGACCTCGCCCATGCCCCCGAGCCCCAGCCGCTGCTCGAGCACGTACCTCCCGCCGATGCGTTCGCCTGCTTGCAGAGCCGCTGCCTCCTTCGCCTTGCCTTCCTTGACACACCCCCCTGCGTACTTACTGTACCGCCGCACCGCGGCAGGGCCCTAGGGCCGCCGCGAAAAAGTTTGAGGAGAGTGGACCAAAATGGCCAAAAAGATCATCGGAATCGACCTGGGCACGACGAACTCCGTGGTGGCGATCATGGAGGGTCGCGACCCGAAGGTCATCGAGAACGAGGAAGGCAGCCGCATCACGCCCTCGGTGATCGGCTTCAGCAAGGACGGCGAGATCCTGGTCGGCCAGGTGGCGAGGCGGCAGGCCATCACCAACCCGGAGAACACCGTCTACTCGATCAAGCGCTTCATGGGCCGCAAGTTCGAGGAGACCTCGAGCGAGCAGAAGCGCGTGCCCTACCACGTGGTCAAGGGCGACAACGGCGACGCGGTGATCGAGATCCAGGGCAAGAAGTGGAGCCCGCCGGAGATCAGCGCCAAGGTCCTGCAGAAGCTGAAGAGGGCCGCCGAGAACTACCTGGGCGAGACGGTCACCGAGGCGGTCATCACCGTCCCCGCCTACTTCAACGACGCCCAGCGCCAGGCCACCAAGGACGCGGGCCGCATCGCCGGCCTTGAAGTCCGCCGCATCATCAACGAGCCCACCGCCGCGGCGCTCGCCTACGGCCTCGACAAGAAGAAGGACGAGGTGGTGGCGGTGTTCGACTACGGCGGCGGCACCTTCGACATCTCGGTGCTGGAGGTGGGCGAGAACGTGGTCGAGGTGGTCGCCACCAACGGCGACACGCACCTCGGCGGCGACGACATGGATCAGAAGATCATGGATTGGCTGATCCAGGAGTTCAAGACCGAGACCGGCATCGACGTGAGCAAGGACAAGATGGTG
>DASSQZ010000210.1:0-12679 GCA_035702105.1 Myxococcales bacterium
AGCTCGTAGACCACGCCGCGCTCCACGTCGCGGCGGAGCTGCCCCACGTCGTACATCCACGCCAGCATGTACTCGATCTGCTCGTGGCTGAGGATGGACGGGTAGTGCGCGCGCCAGATGCGCCCGGCGAGCTGCGAGACCGTGGCCAGCTCGGAATCCGACGCGGGACGGATCAGGGGCTCGCTCATCGGTACTTGAGCCCCGTCCCGGTGTTGAACACGACCACCCGCGAGCTGCGCGCGAGCCATTCCGACTCTTGAAGCTTCTCCACCGCCGCCCACGCCGCGCCACCTTCGGGACAGACGTCGATGCCCGTCTTCCGCGACAGCTCCTGGGCGGCCGGCGCGATGGCGCTCTCCGCCACCGCCACCGCCGTGCCCCGCGTCTCGCGCAGCGCCCGCAGGCAGATGAACCCGCCGATGGGCGACGGCACGCGCAGCCCGTACGCCTCCGTGCGAGGCGCGGGCCAGGCCTCGGTCCTGGCCGCTCCCGACTCGAACGCCTTCACCACCGGCGCGCAGCCCTCGGCCTGCACGCTGATGAGCCGCGGCCGCTCGGCGCCGATCCATCCCATCGCCTGCATCTCGTCGAACGCCTTCCACATGCCCACGAGGCCCGTGCCGCCGCCGGTGGGATAGACGATGGCGTCGGGCAGGGCGCGCCCGAACTGCTCGAACAGCTCGTACCCCATCGTCTTCTTTCCCTCGACGCGGTAGGGCTCCTTCAGGGTGGAGACATCGAAGGCGCCCGCCGGCCCGTTGGCCTTGAGCCACTTGCCCGCCTCCGCGATGCTCCCCGGCACGAGGTGCACCTCGGCGCCGTAATGCCGGCATTCCTCCACGAATGCACGGGGAGTGTCCTCGGGCATGGCCACGGTGACCGGCAACCCGGCCGCCGCGCCGTAGGCCGCGAGCGCTCCCGCCGCGTTCCCCGCCGAGGGCGCGGCCAGCGCCCGGGCCCCGAGCGCGCGGGCCATGGAAACCGCCAGCGCCATTCCCCGCGCCTTGAACGACCCGGTGGGATTTCGCGCCTCGTCCTTGACCCAGATCGACTCGCCCGCCGGCAAGAGCGGCGTGTACCCTTCCGCGAGCGAGACGGCGTGCGCCGCGGCGATGGGCAGCACCGGCGCATACCGCCAGAGGGTGGGCGGGCCCGCGGGCGTGAAGTTGCGCAAGTCGTAGTCCACCCGCAGCGGCATCCCGCATCGCCTGCAGACGGTCTGCAACTGGTTGAAGTCGTGCGCCGCCGCGCAGGCGAAGCAGGTGAGGCCTCGAAGGTGCGGATTCAGCATGATCGCCGTAAATACATCAGAAGTGGTCCCATATCCTCCCATCGCGCCTCCGCCCATCGTCGCGCGCTTCCCCGAGCCGCGCCCGGGAGAGGACGTGGTGGCGGTGAGCCGGGTCACCTCGCCGGCGCTGGTGCTGGAGGCGTACAAGCTGGGCATCTTTCCCTGGCCGGTGCGGCAGGGCCTCGTGCCCTGGGCCTCCCCCGACCCGCGGGCCATCTTTCCGCTCCATCCGCCGAGGCCCTGGCCGCGCACGGTGCGCCGCGCCTTCGCGCCGGAGTTCCGCGTCTCCTTCGACGAGGCCTTCGAGCCGGTGATGCGCGCCTGCGGGCAGCGGCCGGGAGAGGGAACGTGGATTACACGGGATATCCTTTCCACCTACGTGGAGCTGCACGCTCTCGGCTGGGCGCACAGCGTGGAGGTCTGGCGCGGCGAGGAGCTGGCCGGCGGCCTCTACGGCATCGCCATGGGAGCGCTCTTCGCCGGCGAGTCGATGTTCCATCGCGTCACCGGCGCCTCCAAGGTGGCGTTCGCCTCCTGCGCCGACCGGCTGCGCGAGCGCGGTTTCCGGCTCTTCGACGTGCAGGTGCTGACCGGGCACCTCGAGATGCTCGGCTGCATCGAGATCCCCCGCGCCGAGTACCGCGCCCGGGTGCTCGAGGCGGTGGAGCGCTCAGCGCGATTTGCCTGACGCGGCCTCCGCGGCGAGCAGCTTCTCCGCCGCGGTGAAGCGCGGCTCGATGTCCACCGGCACCCCGGTCAGCTTGTCGAGCACCCTCTTCACCTCGGGCCGCACAACGCCCATCTTCCCCAGCCACTCGCGGGCGCGGGCCACGTCTCCGGAAGCCTGCAGCGTCATGATCTCGCCGGTGAGCTTCGCCACCGCCTGCTTGATCCTCGCCGGCACCACCGCGAAGGTCCCGTCCGCCGCCACCCGCACCGCGCCCTCGTCGAGCAGCGAATTGAGCTGGAGCGCCACTCCCTTGCCGTGCGCCTCGTTGGTGCCGAAGCGGATCGACCGGAACGCCGAGGCGAGGAAGGTCACGTACATGGTCCGCTCCAGCCCCTTGTCGAGCGCGCCCTCGTCCACCAGCCGCTGCAGCGCGAAGAGGCCGGAGATGTCGGCCTTCGCCTCCTCCAGCGCGCTGCCGGCTTCCTGCATGGCCATGCGCACGGTGGTGTCCTGCGCCGTCCGGTGCGGCCCGAGCCCGTGCATCAGCTCGTGCATGACGATGTGGGTGAAGAACGCGTCGAAGGAGACGTTGCGCCGGTCGGCGGCGCCCAGGGCCACCCTGGAGATGGGCAGGAGGGTCTTCTCGAACTTGGCCTGCTGCACGTTCTTCAGCATCACCCGCTTGGTGCCGCGCTCGCGCGCGATGCGCTCGTCGTTGGGCAGGTTGTAGGCGGCGGTCTGCACGCCATGGTTGCCGTCGCCGGAGGCGAGGACCAGGTTCACCACCCGCAGGGGCGAAAGCGCCCCGAGCTTCGGGTTGCGCAGCCGGGGCTCGATGGGCAGCGCGTCCTCGATGCCCTGCAGCTCGGAGGAGAGGTGCGCGAGCCTCCTGCTCTCCGCCTCGTCGCGCAGCGCGATGAAGGCCTCGAACGCCGCCTTCTGGTTGAACCAGTTGTCGGTGTAGACCTCGTAGGGCCCGATGGTGGGCTCGATCGATGCATCCAGCTCCATCCAGGCCACGTCGCTCGCGGAGTAGTCGTTGGAGAAGAACGCGTCGGCGCGCAGGGTGAGGAACTTCTTCAGCGTGGGCTGTGCCGTGAGCGCCGCCGCCTCGCGCAGCAGCTGCGCCGCGCGGCCGAGCAGGTCCTGGTACTCGATGGAGTAGGGGACCCAGCCGAAGCGCCCGTCCGGGGCGCGGCGGATGACGGTGTAGAAGCCCGTCGCCGGCTCCCGCTCTGCGGGCGAGAGCGACTTGACCCAGCTCTCCACCTCCTCCTTGGTGGCGTCGGGCGGATAGAAGGCGGCCGCGTCCGGCCGCGGTCCCACGCCGGGAATGAAGGGAGCGTCGTGGTCCAGGTTCGACCAGGGCCCCTTGTCGATGACGAAGAGGTGCAGCCGCGCGCGCCCCAGCGGCGAGGCGTCCTGCGAGAGCTGGAGCAGGAGCGGCTCGTTGCCTGCCCAGGCCTGGCGCAGGTAGAGGCTGTCCATCAACCTGGCCGCCTCCACCATCTTCGCCAGCGCCGCCTTCTCCTGCGCCGGCAGGGCGGAGAGGTCGGCGGTCACCTCGGTGGGAGCGAAGCGGGCGGCCATCCTGCGAAGGGCGGCGGCGTCGGGAGAGGAACCGTTCATCGCTGCGGCGAGCACCATGGCGGTCATGAGCATGGCGCGCGTCTACCAGATCGGTAGACTGGCTGCATGCGGTTCGGCATCGACTTCGGCACAACCCACACGGTCGTCGCCCTGATCGACCGCGGCAACTATCCCATCGTCTCCTTCGAGCATGCAGACGCCGTCCCTTCGCTGGTGGCGGCGGATCCGCAAGGCGAGCTGCATTTCGGCCACGCCGAGCCCGGCTGGACGGTGCTGCGCTCCTTCAAGCGCCTGCTCAACGACGCGCATCCGGACAGCGAGGTGAGGGTCGGCCCGGTGACCCTGCCGCTCGGGGATCTGCTGGCAGGCTTCCTGTCCCATGTGCGCGAGGAGATCCTCGCCCATTCCAACGCCGGGCTGCGCAGGAAGGACGCCGTCGAGGCGGCGGTGAGCGTCCCTGCCAACGCCTCCACCGCCCAGCGGCTCATGACCATGGACGCGTACCGGCGCGCGGGCTTCGACGTGAAGGCCGTGCTCAACGAGCCCAGCGCGGCGGGTTTCGAGTACGCGCACCGCTTCCGCGAGACGGTGACCAGCAAGCGCGAGTACGTGCTGGTCTACGACCTGGGCGGCGGCACCTTCGACGCGTCGCTCATCCACATGGAGGGCAAGAGCAACGAGGTGGTCACCTCCAGCGGCATCTCGCGCCTGGGCGGCGACGACTTCGACGAGGCCATCGCGCTTCTGGTGCTGGCGAGGCGCGGCGGCGGCTCGCTCACCCAGCACCTGCTCGACGAGGTGCGCGGACAGAAGGAGGCGCTGGGCCCGAATACGCGCAAGTTCGTGGTCGACGACACGGTGCTGCCGGTGGACGAGGTCTATGCCGCCTGCATGCCGCTGGTGGAGCAGACCCTCGCCGCCATGGAGCCTGCCATGCGCGATCCGCGGCGCGAGGGCGACGAGGAGGTGGCCTGGACCGAGCTGGCGGGCATCTACGTGGTGGGCGGCGCGTCGGCGTTCCCGCCCGTGTACCGGCGCCTGCGCGAGCGCTTCGGGGCCCACCGGGTGCGGCGCTCGCCGCATCCGTTCGGCTCCTGCGCAATCGGCCTCGCCATCCACCTCGACGAGCAGAAGGGCTACAGGCTGAGCGAGCGCCTCTCGCGCAACTTCGGCGTGTTCCGCGAGGACGACGAGGGCGGCCGCGTCTCCTTCGACGTGCTGGTGCCCAAGGACACGCCCCTGCCTGCCCAGGTATCGCGCCGCTATCGGGCCGCGCACAACGTGGGCCACTACCGGTTCGTGGAGTGCGGCCGCATCGAGGGCGGGCGGCCGGAGGGCAACCTGGCGGCCTGGGACGAGATGCTCTTCCCCTTCGATCCGTCGCTGCGCGGACGCGACCTCGCCGCGGTGCCGGTGCAGCGGCTGGGCCACGGGCCCGAGGTTGAGGAGATCTACCAGTGCGGCGCCGACGGCACGGTGACGGCGAGCCTGCGCGTGCTGGACGACGGCTTCGAGCGCACCCTGCAGCTCTCGCGGCGCTGACGACGACCGGCGGGCGGCTACGGCGGCTGGAGCCCTCCGGCGTCGACCCGTGCTGCTCGCTGGCCTGGCTCGACGCGGCGCCGCCGCTCGTCGCCCAGCCGCGCTGGGCTCGCGGCCTGAACGAGACCGGAGGCTACGGCAGCACGAAGCTCTTCCACCCCCGCCGCTGCGCCTCTTCCAGGAAAATCCGCGTGCCCGCGACGGTGGCGGGGCGCTCGTATCCGAAGCCCGACCCGGTGCCGGAGTCGTGCAGGTCGAGGACCGCGTCGAGCCCCGCGCTCTCGCACTGCTCCACGTGCGCCACCATCCTCGCGGCCAGCGTCGGGCCTTCCCCGGCCTTCAGCGCCCAATCCCCGAAATCGCTGGTCCAGTGCTGGTGGGTCACGCCCAGGGACGCGATCACCGCCAGCCGCGGGTCCATCTGCTCGCCGATGGCGCCGAAGAACGGCTCGGCCACGCGCTGGATGCCGTAGGGCAGCCGGAAGCGAACGTGCCCCGTCCGCAGCGAGCGCACCACGTCCTCGCCCCGGCGCAGGTCCGCCGCGAGCTCGCGCCAGCGGTCCGGGCGCAGGTGCGACCAGGTGTGGTTCCCGAGCGCGTGCCCCTCGCGGCTGGCCCTCTCCGCGAGCGCGCGCGCACGCAAGGGATCGCCGCACCAGGGCGCCTCCTCCAGGTTGCGCCCGAGGAGGAAGAAGGTGGCGCGCACGCCGGACGCCCCCAGCACGTCGAGCAGCTCCGCGGTGGACGGCCCCGGCCCGTCGTCGAAGGTGAGCGCGAACATGGGCGCACTATACTCGCCGCGGTGAAGAAACTTCGCCTGGTCCAGTTGCCGGTGCCGCCGCCGGCCGCGCTCGCGGCCACCGGCAACGTGCCGCTGGCCGCCGGCTGCCTCGGCGTCGCGGCGCGCGTGCATGGGCTCGAGGGGAAGGTGGCCATCGACGTGGTGGAACCCGCGGTGACCGATGCCCTGGGCGACACGCTGCTCGCCGACCACATCGCCCGCGACGAGCCCGACCTGGTGGGCTTCTCGCTCTACCTCTGGAACAGCGAGCGCAGCCTGCACCTTGCGCGCGAGGTGAAGCGCCGCTCGCCGCGCACGCGGGTGCTGGTGGGCGGCCCGGAGGTGGGGCCGGACAATGCCTTCCTGCTGCAGCAGGGAGGGGCGGACGTGGCGGTCACCGGAGAGGCCGAGCACACCTTCGCGCGGGTGATCTCGGCGCTCTTGCGGGGCGAGAGTCCCGCCGGCATCGCCGGCGTCGCCGTGCGCGGGCCGCTGGGCTTCTCCGCCTTCTCGCCGCAGGAGCC
This sequence comes from Myxococcales bacterium, assembly GCA_035702105.1. GTDB lineage: Bacteria > Myxococcota > Myxococcia > Myxococcales > 40CM-4-68-19 > 40CM-4-68-19. The sequence continues at coordinate 6,399 of DASSQZ010000210.1, forward strand.
CGCCGGCTTTCCGCTCGCCGATTACCCGTCGCCGTACCTGGAGAACCTCGTCCCGGTGGATCCGCAGAGGTCCACCTACGTGGAGACGGTGCGCGGCTGCCGCTCGCACTGCACCTTCTGCTTCTACCCGCGCTCCTCCGGCGGCGCGCTGCGGGTCCTCGACGTCCCGCGGAGCGCGCAACTCGTCGCCGGCCTGCGCGAGCGCGGCGCGCGGGAGGTGGTGTTCCTCGACCCCACCTTCAATCACCGCCCCGGATTCGAGCCGCTGCTCGACGCGCTCGCCGCGGGCAACCGCGATCGCGCCCTGACCTTCTTTGCCGAGGTGCGCGCGGAGGGGCTGACTGCGGGCCACGCGCGCAAGCTCCGGCAGGCGGGCTTCGACCGGCTGGAGATCGGGCTGCAGTCGGTGAACCGCGAGACGCTCAAGCGCGTGCGGCGCGGCGGCTCGCCCGCGCTGGTGGCGGAGGCGGCAAGGATGCTCCACGACCAGGGCATCGAGCTCCTCGTCGATCTCATCATCGGCCTGCCCGGCGATACGCCCGACGACGTCTTGCGCGGGATGGACTTCCTCGACGCCAACGGGCTGGCGGAGGAGGCGCAGGTCTTCCCGCTTTCGCTGTTGCCGGGCACCGCGATGCGCGCCACTGCCGCGGCCGACGGGGTGGTTTTCGATCCGGCGCCGCCCTACCGGGTCCGGCGCACCGCCGCGTTCGACGAGCAGGCCCTGCTCGAGACGCTGCTCGCCGCCGAGGAGCGCCTGGGCCGGCGCCTCGACGAGTGGCCCCGGCCGCACCTGATCGACGGCGGCATCGACGGCTTCGGGCCGCAGGAGTCCGGGCCGCAGCACGCCGCGCTCTGGTTCCGCGGCCCCGATCTCTTCGCCCGGCGCGCCGAGGTGCTGGGCGCCATCGACGCTCGCCTGAGGCTCGACCCCTGCGCGACGCTCGACGTGGTCCTCCGCCCGCAGGCGCCGTTTCCGCTCGACCTGCTCGAGGCGGTCCGCGCGCGCCTGCGCAGCGCGCCCCAGATCTACGCTTCCCGGGCCCTCTCGCACCGGGGCGAAGACCTGATGCGCCGCATCGTGGTCCTGCTCGACGGCGCCTTCGCGCCCGACTGGATCGACGCGGTCCGCGAGCACGCGCAGGTCTTCCGCGAACAGACCGCGCGCGAGGCCCTGGTCGCGCCGGAAAAGCTCGGCGGCGAGCTGACCGCCGCCCGCGTCACCGGAGCGGTGAGCGATGCCGAGTTCACCGAGCTGTCCCGCCGGGCCGAGGCCGATTTCGTCAGCTTCGCCGACCGCGCGCGGGAAGCTGCCTGGACGGCGCGCGTGCTGGGCTTCGGCGACGCGCGCTGAGCCTTCAGTCCAGCTTGAGCACGGCCTGCAGCCGCTCGCGCTCCGCCGCGCCGATGCTCACGAACTTGGCGCCGACGTCGAATCGCGCCGGCGCGCCTTCGGGCAGCGGGTCCACCCAGACCACCTCGACCGTGCAGGTGACCTCGGTCTGGTCGGGAAGGAACAGCTCCAGCTCCAGGCGGTCGCCCGGGTTCGGCGCGTCGTCGGCATAGACGCGCAATCCACCGAGGCTCACGTCCACCGCCTTGCGCCGGCCGAAGAACGGCGTTCCCGTGGGCCTGCAGAAGACCGGGGCATTGACGCGGGGGAACTCGCGGCGATCCATGACCGCGCAGCGTAACGTTCCCCCGTCGCGGAGTCGAGTTTGCAGGTCAGGAACCGCTGCCGTCTTCCGGCAACGGCTCCTGCTCGCCCATTCCGGCGTCGGGCGCGCTGATCGTCTTCGGCGGCTCGAGCGGCGTCTCCGGCGCCTGGGCCACCTGCGCCGGCGCCACCTGCGCGGGCTGGACTTCGGGCTTCCGCTCGCGGCGCAGCGCGAGCGTGCCTCCGAGCAGAAGGGCGAGCGACAGGGCGGCAAAGATCGTCTTTCCCAGCGGGGTCATTGGCAATCTCCTCTGCAATCACGCCCATTTCACCCGGCGTGCCAGCCGTCTTCCCCTCTGGCGCGGAGCCGCTGGCGGCGATGCTTCGTAGATGCGTAGAATCGCGCCGTTGCGCAAGGCTTGCGGGCCGCCGTTCGCCGCTCCGAGGGAAGCGGCGCGGGCATGGCCGGTGCAAAGACCGGCAGGAGGAGGCTCGCCATGTTCGATGACTACAAGCGCGAGTGCCCACGCTGCGCCGCGCACCTCGGGGAGTCCATCCGCTGTCCCTCCTGCCACAAGTTCCTTCCCCGGCGGCTTTCCCGTACGCGGCGGGTGGTCGAGAACACGGCCATCGGGGTTCTCCTGAGCGGCCTCGTATTCGCCTTCGCCGCCCCGGACCTGGTCCGCCGCGCCGCCGAGTTGCGCAACGCAAAGGCTGCCGCGAAGGCCGCGACGCCGCCTCCCTGGAACGGGCCCGGCGCCGAGCCTGCCGCCCGGGCCTGGGCATTCTCGATGGAGAAGGACCTCCAGGGGGTCTGCCGCGACGCGCTGGCCCGATTCGCCGACAGGAAGCAGCCGGTGACCGAGCTGGCCGCGTACCTGCCCGCGGCCGTGCGCGCGCGGGGCGAGCCGCTCACCCAGGAATCGCTGCGCTTCACCGAGGACGAGCAGAAGGAGATCGCCGGGCTCTTCGGCGAGCGCCTCGGCGGCGAGTGCCTGGGATGGACGTACCAGGCGATCCAGAACTGCGAGGTCTACCGGACGTCGCTGGGAACGCCCAGCGCCACGAGCTGCCTGGTGGGCGTGGTGCAGCGCGCGCTCGCGTCGGCGCCCTTCACCTCCTGCGCCGATTCGGCGAAGCTGGACCGCGTGCGGCAGGTCTGCGTGATCGCGGCGAAGCAGGCCCGCCAGGTCGCGAGCGCGCGATGACACGGGGGCGGGTCTCGAGGCTGGGCAAGCGGAACGCATCGGAGACGGCGGCGGACACGCCGGTCTCCCGGATCATGAGCCGCGACGTGATCACCGTGCACGCCGGCACCAGCCTGGAATCGGTGATCGAGCTGATGCTCGCGCGCGGCCTCTCCCGCATGCCGGTGGTGGACGAGCGCCACCGCCCGGTGGGCATCATCTCCAAGACCGACGTGGTGGAGGAGTCGCACGACCGCGACGATCTGGAGGAGCTGCCCCGGCGCGGAGAGGAGGGGCGCGGGTTCCACCTGCACCGCGAGGGCGCCACCGTGGACGAGGTGATGACGCCCACGGTGCTGAGCGTCCCCGATACCGCGACCGTCGAGCAGGTGGCCGAGCTGATGGTGTCGCGCCACGTGCACGGCCTGCCGGTGGTAGACTCCCGCGGAGAGCTGGCTGGGTTCGTGTCCACGATGGACGTTCTCGCCTGGCTGGCCGGGCTGCGCTGACAGCCGGGCCAAGGCGCAGCCCGGAGCATTGGCGGAGGTTCCGGGCTCTGCCCGGAGCCGGGCGAAGGGCGCAGCCCGGAGCATTGGCGGAGGTTCCGGGCTCTGCCGGAACCGGGCGAAGGGCGTAGCCCGGAGCATTGGAGGCCGCATGCGCGCGGGTCTCGCGGGGTATTCGAGGTCGGGAAAGACCACGCTCTTCAACGCCCTCACCGGGCTGCGCCGCGGGCCGGAGGCGAAACTGCACCTCGGGGCCATCAAGGTGCCCGACGCGCGCCTCGATCGCCTGACCGCCATCTTCAAGCCGCGCAAGACCACGCCCGCGGAGGTGACGCTGGCCGACCTGCCCGGTCCGCGCGCCAAGGGCTCCGCGCTGGAGTCGGAGGCGCTGCAGGCGCTGCGCGAGGTGGACGCGCTCTGCCTCGTGCTCGGCGCCTTCGAGCCGGATGCCGATCCGCTGCGCGACCTGCGCGACTACGAGGCCGAGCTGATCCTCTCCGACCTGCAGGCGGCCGAGAAGCGCGTGCACCGGCTGCGGCAGGAGCGCGACACGGGCGCCGAGATGCAGGAGCTGGGCCGCGTGGTCCAGCACCTGGAGGCTGGGGCGCCCCTGCGCACGCTGGCCATGAGCGAGGCCGAGGAGCAGGCGCTGTTCCACTTCGGCTTCCTCTCCCGCAAGCCCATGCTGGCCGTGATCAACGTCGCGGAGCAGGAAGCCAGCCGCCCGGTGGACGCGAAGCTGGAAGCGGCGGCGCGCGAGCAGGGCGCGCAGATGCTGGCGCTCTCCGCCGAGGTGGAATCGGAGATCGCCGAGCTGCCGGCGGGCGAGCAGCCCGACTACCTCTCGTCGCTGGGCCTCTCCGAGACGGCGCGGGCGCGGTTCCTCCGCGCCGTCTACGGCCTCTTGCACCGCATCTCCTTCTTCACCGTGGGCGAGGACGAGGTGCGCGCCTGGACGGTGCGGCAGGGCGACCGGGCGGCGCGCGCGGCGGGAAAGATCCACAGCGACCTGGAGAAGACCTTCGTCCGCGCCGAGGTGATGCATTACGACGACTTCATCGCCGCGGGCAGCGAGCACCGCGCCCGGGAGACAGGCAAGCTCCGGCTCGAGGGCAAGGATTACGTGGTCAAGGACGGCGACATCCTCCACGTCCGCGCGGGCGCCCAGAGGCGCTGACACGCGTCGCCACACGCAAATGTTGCGCGTCCGCTCAGCTCCGCGGTCGCGCATCGATCCAGGAAAAGACCAGAAGTGCCGTGTTTGCGAAGGTATACGCAAGCATGGCGCCCATGGCCATCCCCAGCAGCATGGCTTCCATGAGCCGGTTTCATGGAAGGAGCGTGCCAACCCGGGCGCTTACCTCCGCCTTCGCGCCGCCGCCGCGGACTTCCGCACCAGCGCGTCCGCCTCGGCCGGACCTTTCCAGCCCAGCACGCGCGCGTCCTTCTGCGTGAAGAAGGTCGTGTCGAGGAAGAAGCGCTCGATCTCCTCTCGGGTGCGCCGCGGCAGCGCCCTGGCGTCGCGCAGATCGGCAAAGCGCTCGGCCGCGAGCGGCACCAGCACCAGCCGGTCGTTCCGCTCGCGCTCCCCCTCCTCGTTCTTCTGGTCCACCAGCACCGCGCCGATGGGCCGCGAGGGGATCACCACGCCGGGATAGCTGGGCACGTCGCACAGCACCAGGGCATCGAGCGGGTCGCCGTCCTCGGCGCGGGTGCCGGGCACGAACCCCCAGTCGTACGGATAGGAGAGGCCCAGCGGCAGCGCGCGGCCGTACTCGAACGCCCCGAGCCGCGGCTCGTACTTGAGCTTCACGCCGCAGCCGCGCGGCGCCTCCACCACCACCCGCACCGCGCCGTCGCCGCCGCGCGGTGGAAGCTTGTGCAATTGCATCCCCGGATCGTGCGCCTGCCGCGATGCGCGCGCACCGCCCCGGGGGCCTGCCCGTCAGGGCGCCGACAGAGCTACGCCGCCTTGTGCTTGAAGAGCGGCAGGCAATCTCTCGCGCAGCTCGGCTGCGCGCCGGAGAACTCGCTGCACGACTTGATGCCCACCGGCTCGCCGGTCCTGGCATCGCGAACCACGGTGCAATTCGCCTGCTTGTTGCCGTGGGCCCGACAGCGCACCGAGCTGGGCTCGTCGCGGTACTTCCGGTCCGCGATGCGCCCGGAGATCCAGAATGCGAGCACGGGCGAGACGGCAACGAGCACGATCACGAACGTGATCCAGTGGACCTGACCGGTCATGGCGGCCCTCCTTGCGGCAGTGAGGGGAAGACTTGCAAGCATTGCGCCGCGCTCCAGTGAGGGGAGGGTGCATTTTTCCCGGCAGCCTTTGCGCGGCGGCCCTCTGGAGCGGACGTCTTTTCGCGGTTCTGCGGCAATCCGCCCCGGGGGTCACCTTGATTTCGCGCACCCACAGCGGCCACCATGCGCCACCACCGGAGGCGACATGGGCCGTTACGACGAAGTTTTTCGCCGTTCCCTGCAGGATCCCGAAGGGTTCTGGGCGGAGGCAGCGTCCTCGCTGCGCTGGCGCAGGAAGTGGGACCGCGTGCTCGACCGCAAGGACCCGGCGCGGCCGGGTTGGTTCGCGGGCGGCGAATTGAACACCTGCGAGAACGCGCTCGACGTGCACGTGGAGTCCGGCCGCGGCGATCAGCTCGCCCTGGTCTGGGACAGCGCCGTCGCCAACCAGACGATGAAATTCACCTACCGGGAGCTGCTCCGCGACGTGGCGCAGTTTGCCGGCGGGCTGCGCCGGCTGGGCGTGGGGAAGGGCGACCGCGTCATCATCTACATGCCCATGGTGCCGCAGGCCATCGTCGCAATGCTCGCCTGCGCGCGGCTGGGAGCCGTGCACTCGGTGGTGTTCGGCGGGTTCGCGGCGCACGAGCTCGCGGCCCGCATCGATCACGCGCAGCCCAAGCTGGT
>DASSQZ010000211.1:0-11227 GCA_035702105.1 Myxococcales bacterium
CTCTCGGGACGGTCGCTGCAAGAGTATCTTCGCGCGCAGCTCATCGAGCTCGCCAATCGGCCCGATGTCGAGACGGTCCTGGCGAGAATCCGCGAGCGCAAGCATCGAACCGGGACGCGGCTCGCTGCGGAAACCATCCTCGCTCACCGCCGCGAAGACCGTCGTTGATGTTGGTCGTCGACGGCTCCCTCGTCGTCGCCGCCCTGATCGATGCCGGCCGGGAAGGCACCTGGGCGGACGGCTTGCTCGGAAGCGATGCGCTGGCTGCGCCGCACCTGATGCCTGTCGAGGTGGCTAACATCCTCCGCCGCGCGGTTGCCAGCGGGGAGCTCACGGCGGACACGGCGTCGATGGCGCATGCAGACCTGCTGGCGCTACGAATCGACCTGTACCCCTACGGCCCGTTCTCGCCGCGCGTCTGGGAGTTGCGGGACAACGTCACCTGCTACGATGCCTGGTATGTCGCCCTGGCCGAGGCCCTGGATGCACCGCTCGCGACCCTCGACGTGCGGCTCAGTCGTGCCACCGGGCCGCGTTGCAGATTTCAGCTTCCACCGCCAGGATGAGCGCGATTGCCCGGGGACGTGCAACCGCTTGACGCTGCGGCTCCGTGAGGCCCGCAGCGGAAAGCCGCCGCCGCCGCTCCATCGTCAAGAGAACCGATGCCGCGCTCGCGTCGCGAGCGGCGCGCCGCGGCGGTGCCGGCGCAAGATTTCCGACCGACCGGTCGGAGAGCGGGAGATGGCGAGAGAGGAATTGAAGCCGGCGATCCGCGGGATGCACAAGGAGCGCCGCGGAGGCCTGGCGCCGCTCGCTCCCGCTGGGAAAGCCGCACCGCTGCGCTCAAGCCCGCCGACGCTTCGTTGCAGTCCAAGGAACGGCTGCTGGACGCCTTCTTCACGCGGCGGCATCGCAAAGGCTGCGTTGACCCGACGGGGCGCACCGCCCCGGCAAGGACGGAGCGGATGGCCGCGCGCGTCTGCCACGTTCCAGGACGCGCGCAGAGGCGCGGACCGAGGAACGCACTCGTCTGGCAGTGAGTGACGTATTGTGTCCCCGAACCCCGGCGAGAGGTCGAGCGTGATCGCAGCGATAGTGTGTGCCGTCCTCGGGCAGATCCCTGCGCCGCCTCCGCCTGCCGCCGCTGCGGATGGGGGCGTCGTCGTGGCTCCTGCACAGCCGCCGCCGCGAGCGGCGCCCGCGTACGAAGGCGTGACCCCGCAGCGGCTGCGGCGCATCCAGGCCGCCCTGCAGCGCGCCAAGGTGGACGGCTGGCTCTTCTTCGACTTCCGCCGCTCCGACGAGATCGCCTACCGCGTGCTGGGCCTGAACCCCGAAGGCGCGCGCTCGCGGCGCTGGTACTGCCTCATTCCCGCCCAGGGCCAGCCGCGCAAGCTGCTCCACGCCATCGAGCCGCGAGCGCTCGACGGCGTGCCCGGCGCCGTGGCCACCTATACCTCCTGGCGCACGCGCGATCGCGAGCTGGGCGCGCTGCTGCGCGGCGTGCGCCGCGTGGCCATGGACTATTCGCCGCGCAACGAGATCCCGACCGTGGCGCGGGTCGACGGCGGCACCCTCGAGCTGGTGCGCGCGATGGGGCCGGAGATCGTCTCCAGCGCCGAGCTGGTGGCGGAGGTGGAGAGCACGCTCACGCCGGAAGAGCTGGCCTCGCAGGCGCGCGCCGCCGAGCTGCTCAGCGGCGACGTGGAGGCGGTGGCGCAGGAGGCGGCGCGGCGCGTGCGCGAGGGCCATCCCGCCACCGAGCGCGAGCTTCAGGAATTCGCCCGCGCGCGCTGGGCGCAGGAGGGATTCGACGCGGGCTGGCCCGGGGTGGCGGTGGACGCGCACACCGCCGACCCGCACTACTCGCCGCCCGACACCGGCGGAGCGGTGGCGGGAAAGAACAGCCTGCTCCTGCTCGACTTCACGGCCCGCCTTGCTCCCGATGGCATCTACGCGGACCTGACGCGGGTGTTCTTCCTCGGCGAGCGGGTGCCCGAGGAGATCCAGCGCGTCGCCGGATGGGTGTTCCAGGCGCGCGACGCCGCGCTGCAGGCGGTGAGGTCCGGCGCGGAGATGGGAAGGCTGCCCACCGGCGCCGAGGTGGACGAGGCGGCGCGCGCGGTGATCGGCAAGGCGGGCTACGGCGAGAATTTCCTCCACCGCACCGGTCACAGCATCGACCATCACGACCACGGCGACGGCGTGAACAACGACGATTTCGAGACCCGCGACAACCGCCGGCACCTGAAAGACACCTGCTTCTCCATCGAGCCGGGGATCTATCTGGCGGGCCGCTTCGGCATCCGCAGCGAGATCGACGTCTGCCTGCCGGGTGGCAAGGTCGAGCTCCGCGGCGGCCCCGGCCAGCCGCTGGTCCCCGCCCTCCTCGCCACGCCCTGAAGCTGCTCGACGATAGAGGACTCGTCGGCGAATCTGGTTCAACCGGTTGACAGCTACCAGGCGCGCCGCCCGCTCGGCATCCTCGCGGGATGGCCTGCTCCCCGAGCGGTCCTGGGCTCTCGTCACCCGCCACCGGCGCCCCACCCCATCCACGAGCGCCACGCCGCAGGCGATGTCCCCGACCGGCGCGTAGGGCATCACGGTCCGCCGGCGCCGGACTCGCTCGATCTGCGTCTGGCGCATGGAGAGAAGACGCACTCCTACGACCCGTGCCAGCAAGCGCCGCGTGGGCCACGGCCCCCGGCGAAGTCTGGCCGTGCCTTCCTGGCGGTCGAGCGTCAGCGTCCACGGCCCAGTCGCGAGCCATGCAGCCAAGGCAAAGGCCGCTGAAATGAAGAGTGTTCGCGTCGCGCCGGCGTCCCATCGCCTCGATGACAGCAGAGTCGGGAGGAGTACCATCGAGAGAAAGCCGCCGACGAAAACCCCCATCAGAACAGGGGGCGGTCCCGAGCGGACGACGAGCCGCCCGCCGCGATGTTCCACGCGGATTCCCGTGGCCCGCAGCGCCTCGGTCGGGAACTCTTTGTCGGCCGCGCTCACGCTGCGTCAGTGTAGCGCTGCGCAACCGTTTCAGCGCTTGCGCCGTCTCAGCCACTGCGTGAGCAATCGCACGCCGGCGCCTGTGCCGCCGCGGGGGCTGTAGCCGCGCTCCTTGTCCAACGAAGCGGGGCCGGCGATGTCCAGGTGCGCCCACGGCACCTTGCCGACGAAGTGCTGCAGGAAGAGGGCGGCGTTGATGGACCCGCCATACCGCCCGCCGGTGTTCTTGAGGTCGGCGATGGGGCTCTTGATCAGCTCTTCCATGTCGGCGGGAAGCGGCATCCGCCAGACGGGCTCGCCCGCGCTGCGCGCCGCAGAGAGCAGTTCCCCGGCCAGCGCGTCGTCGTTGCTGAAGAGCCCTGCCGTCCACGGCCCCAGCGCGACGAGGATGGCGCCGGTGAGCGTGGCCAGGTCGATGACCGCGGCAGGCTTCTCCGCCACCGCCCAGGAGAGCACGTCGGCCAGCACCAGGCGGCCCTCGGCGTCGGTGTTGAGCACCTCCACGCTGGTGCCGTTCTTTCCCACGATGACGTCGCCGGGCTTGTACGCCGTGCCGCTGGGCAGGTTCTCGCAGGCGCCGAAGTAGCCGCGCACCGGGAAGGGCGGCTTCAGCGCCGCCACCATGCGCATGGCGGCGATGACGGCCGCGGCGCCCGCCATGTCCACCTTCATGTCCTCCATGCCCTGCGCCGTCTTGATGGAAAGGCCGCCCGAGTCGAAGGTGATGGCCTTGCCCACCAGCGCCACCGGCTTTCCGGGCGCGTCGTACGAGATGCGCACGAGCTGCGGCTCCTCGGCGCTGCCCTGGGCCACGCCGAGGAAGAGGTTCATGCCCAGCTTGCGGATCTGCGCCCGCCCCAGAACCTGGCAGGTGAGGCCGTGCGCCTTCGCCATGCGCCGCGCCTCCGCGGCGAGCGCGCGCGGCGTCACCTGGCCGGCGGGCTCGTTGACCAGATCGCGGGCGGCGCAGACCGCGTCGGCCACCTCGCTGCCCAGCAGGGCGGCGTCGATCAGGGCGCGCGGCGGCTTCTGCGGCACCAGCAACTCCACGCGCGTCACCTTGAGCGCCTTCTTCTCCTTCTTGTAGCGGTCGAAGACGTAGGCGCCGAGCGAGGCTCCCTCCGCCGCCGCCTGCGCCTCGTCCGCGCCGCCGAAGTGCCCGCAGAGGGCCAGGGTCCGCGCCCCTGCGGACCTGGCCAGCTTCACCGCGCGGGAGGCCGCGAGCCGAAGCTGCTCCAGTGTGCGGTCCGGGTCCTTCTCCTTGCCCAGGCCGAGCAGCGCCACCCGCTGCGCCCCGATGCGCCCGTGCGTGTGCAGCGAGAGCACCTGCCCTTCCTTGCCGGTGAACTCCTCCTCCCTGGCGCACCGCGACAAGAGGCCGCCGAGGGCGCGGTCCACGGCGGAGGCTTTCTCGCCTTCGCGGACCAGCAGCGCGAGCAGGTCGGTGCGGTGGGACTCCGGCTCGCCTCGGACGACGGTCGTGTTCAGGGCCATGCGGGGCGGCCTACATAGCACGGAACGCGTTGATTTCCGTGGCGCCCGCGGATAGGGTCCGCGCCCTTCGGGACCCATGGACGACAAGCTCCAGGAAATCGAGCAACGCTTCGAGCGCCTGACCGCGGACCTCGGAAATCCCGAGGTGATCGCGGACCGGGCGCGCTTCTCGCAGGTGGCGAAAGAGCGCGCGCAACTGGAGCCGCTGGTGGAAGCGTATCGCGACTTCCGCCGCATGCGCGCGGAGGTCGAGGACAACAAGGCGCTGCTCGAGGACAAGGACGCCGACGTGCGCGCCATCGCAAAGGAAGAGCTGCCCGCGCTGCAGGCGCGGCTCGAGCGCCTGGAGGAGCGGCTGAAGATCCTGCTCCTCCCCCGCGATCCCAACGACGAGCGCAGCGTCATCCTCGAAGTCCGCGCCGGCGCCGGCGGCGACGAGGCCGGCCTCTTCGCGGCGGAGCTGCTCCGCATGTACCTGCGCTACGCAGAGCGCAAGGGCTGGAAGACCTCGCTGATGGACACGGGCGAGAACGCGGCCGGAGGCATCAAGGACGCGAGCGTCACCATCGAAGGCGAGGGCGTCTTCTCCTTCCTGAAATACGAGTCCGGTGTCCACCGGGTGCAGCGCGTCCCGGCCACCGAGGCGCAGGGCCGCATCCACACCTCCACCGCCACTGTCTCGGTGATGCCGGAGGCGGAGGACGTGGACGTGCAGGTCAACCCTTCCGACATCCAGATGGACGTGATGCGCTCCACCGGGGCCGGCGGCCAGAGCGTCAACACCACCGACTCGGCGGTCCGCCTCACCCACAAGCCCACCGGCGTGGTGGTCAAGTGCCAGCAGGAGAAGAGCCAGCTCAAGAACCGCGCCATGGCCATGAAGATGCTCCGCGCCAAGCTGTACGAGATGGAGCTGGAGAAGCAGCGCAGCGCGCGCGACGCGCAGCGCAAGTCGCACGTGGGCACCGGCGATCGCAGCGAGAAGATCCGCACCTACAACTTTCCCCAGGACCGGCTCACCGACCACCGCATCGGGCTCACCCGGCACAACCTCTCCGCGGTGATGGACGGCGACATCGACGACGTGGTGACGGCCTGCCGCACCTTCTTCCAGGCGGAAGCGCTGCAGGAACAGGCGCGGGCATGAACGCGCGCACCGTCGCGGGCATGGCCGCGCACACCATCGACGAGCTGCTCCGGCGAACCGCGGAGCGCCTCTCCGCCCCCGAGCTGCTGAGCGAGGATCCGCAGCAGGAGGCGCGCGAGCTGGTGGCGTACGCGGTCGGCATCCTTCCCGCTCAGCTCCCGGCGCACGCGCACCGGCCCATCACCGCCGAGCAGCACGGGGCGCTGATGCGGCTGCTCGAGCGGCGCCTCGACGCGGAGCCCACCGGATACCTGGTGGGGGCGGTGGAGCTCCTCGGCCTGCGCTTCAAGGTGGACCGGCGCGGGTTCATTCCCCGCCTCGACCTGCCCGTGCTCATCCAGGCGGGCCTCGAGCGGGTGCCGGAGGATTCGGGCGGGTTCGCGCTCGATCTCGCCTGCGGCATCGGCGCCGCGGGCATCTGCGTGGCGCATGCCCGGCCCCGCCTGCGCGTCGACCTCGCCGATGTCTCGGTCGAGGCGATCGAGCTGGCGCGGGAGAACGCCGACCGCCTCATCCCCGGCCGCGCCCACTGCTACGCCGGCGATCTCTTCCAGCCCCTGCCGCGCGGCAGGAAGTACCGGGTGGTCACCGCCAACCCTCCCTGGGTTCCCGACGGCACCGAGCTGCCCGAGGAGGTCATCAACCACGAGCCCCGGCTCAGCTTCTTCGGCGGCGCCGACGGCCTGGACGTGGTGCGGCGGATCATCTGCGAGCTGCCCGACTGGCTCGCGCCCCGGGGCGTCTATGCCCAGGAGTGCGATCCCTCGCAGGTGCAGAGCGTCATCTCGCTGCTCACCGCCGCCGGCCTGCGCGAGCCGCGCGCCCATGCCGACAAGGAAGGCGTGCGGCGGGTGGTGTCGGCGCAGAAGGCAGGATGACGGAGACCTGGACGGTGCGCTCCCTGCTCCAGTGGGCGCGGGACTGGCTGGCGAGGAAGGGGGTGGAGAACCCGCGCCTCGACGCCGAGCTGCTGCTCGCGCACGCGCTGGGCTGCGACCGCGTGCGCCTCTACGTCGATGCCGACAAGCCGCTCGGCGCGGGCGAATTGGCCCGCTTCAAGCCGCTCATCCGGCGCCGCGGCGCGCGCGAGCCGGTGGCCTACATCCTCGGCAGCAAGGAGTTCTACGGAAGGCCGTTCGAGGTGGAGAAGGGCGTGTTCATTCCCCGGCCGGAGACGGAGCTCCTGGTGCGCCTCGCGCTCGAGCACCTCGACAAGGGCGCCGCGGCGCGGGCCCTGGACCTCTGCTCGGGTTCGGGCGCGGTCGGCATCACCCTCGCCGCGGAGCGGCCGCTCGCGCAGGTGGACCTGGTGGAGCTCTCGCCCGAGGCCGCGAGGGTGGCCGAGCGCAACGCGGGGAAGCACGCCCCGGGACGCACCCGGGTTCTCTGCGGGGATCTCTTTGCAGCGCTTCCCGGGCCGGCGCGCTACGATGTGATCACGGCGAACCCGCCCTACGTGCCTACCGTGCATGGCCGACAGCTAGCGCCCGACATCCTCGATCACGAGCCGCACGCCGCCCTCTTCGCCGGCGAGGACGGTCTCTCGGTGATCCGCCGCATCGCCGCGGGGTTGCCCGACTGGCTGTCGCAGGGCGCCATCTTCGTGACCGAGATCGATCCGGGGCAGGCCGCCGCGGTGGCCGGGCTGCTCCGCGACGCCGGCCTCGTGCAGGTGCGGGTGGAGCGCGACCTCGCCGGGCTGGACCGGCACGTCACCGGCAGGGGGCCGTAGATGGACGCCATCGAGATCTCCGGCGGCAAGCCCTTGCACGGGGAGGTGCAGGTCTCCGGATCGAAGAACGCCACGCTCCCGCAGATCGCGGCTGCGCTGCTCGCGCCCGGAACCTCGGTGTTTCGCGGGGTGCCCGATCTGGCGGACATTCGCACGCTGGCCCGCCTGCTCGCGAACATGGGAGTGAAGGTGGAGCGGAGCGGCTCGGACCTCCACCTGGACGCGTCCGCAGTCGCGAACCCGGTCGCGCCCTACGAGCTGGTCAAGACCATGCGCGCGAGCGTGCTGGTGCTGGGCCCGCTGGTGGCGCGCTTCGGCCGCGCCCGCGTCTCCATGCCGGGGGGCTGCGCCATCGGCGCGCGCCCCATCGACCAGCACCTCAAGGGCCTGCAGCTCCTGGGCGCGCACATCGACCTGGCGCACGGCTACGTCGAGGCCAGGGCCGAGCGGCTGCGCGGCAACCGCATCCTCTTCGACCTGCCCACCGTGACCGGCACCGAGAATCTGATGATGGCCGCCACACTGGCCGAAGGGCGCACCGAGCTGGAGAACTGCGCCCGCGAGCCCGAGGTGGTGGCGCTGGCGGCCGCCCTCAACGCCATGGGAGCCAGGGTCCAGGGCGCGGGCAGCAGCGTCATCACCGTGGACGGCGTCACCCGGCTGCGGCCCATGAATCTCATGGTCATCCCCGACCGCATCGAGGCGGGAACCCTTCTCATGGCGGCCCTGGTGACCGGCGGCGACGTGCTGGTGCGCGGGGCGCGCGCCCAGGATCTGGACGCGGCGCTGGCCAAGATGCGCGAGGCGGGCGCCAAGATCGACGAGGCGCCCGGCGGCCTGCGGGTGGTGGCGCCGGCGCGGCCCCAGGCGGTGGACTTCATCACCGCGCCGTTCCCCGGCTTTCCCACCGATCTGCAGGCGCAGATGATGGCCTGTCTGGCCGTGGCCAAGGGCGCGTCGCGGGTGGTGGAGACGGTGTTCGAGAACCGCTTCATGCACGTCCAGGAACTGGACCGCATGGGGGCGGACATCGCCATCGACGGTCACACCGCGGTGGTGCGGGGGGTCGCAAAACTTTCGGGAGCCGAGGTGATGGCCACCGACCTGCGCGCCAGCGCCTCGCTGGTGCTGGCCGGGCTCCGCGCCGAGGGGACCACCTTCGTGCACCGCGTCTACCACCTCGACCGCGGCTACGAGTCGCTGGAAAAGAAGCTGGCCGCCCTCGGCGCGAGCATCCGTCGCGTCAAGGGCGCTTCGGCATAATCGGGCGTTGCCCTCGGGAAGAGCGCTGCGCTAGGCTTTGAACTTCACCACCCACGGAGCACGAAACCAAATGGACTGCCCGCGCGACAACACGGAGATGGCCGAACTCAGCGACGGAGAGGAGCGTGTGCTCTTCCGTTGCGCCGAGTGCGGAGGTCTCTGGGTCGAGGTCGCGGATCTGAACCGCATCCTCCTGCACGCCGGCCTGCCCACCCTGGAGGCGATGGGAGGGCGCGCCAACCCGGAGGAGGACGCGGGGGAATGCCCGGTGGACAACGTGGGCCTGCTCGCGGTGGAGAGCGCGCACAAGCGCAACCCGCTGGTCTACGAGACCTGCGAGAGCTGCGGCGGCATCTGGCTGGAGTCCGCCGACTTCGCCGAGGAAGGCGAAACCGCCGAGCAGCTGATCAAGGGCATCGTCGAGTTCTACCGCGACTTCGCGGTCAAGCTGGGTCCGGGCACCAAGGCCGCGCGCAAGTAGATGCGCCGCGCCCTGGCGCTCCTCGCCGTCTGCGCCGCCTGCAAGAAGACGCCTCCGGCGCCTCCGCCGAACCCGCCCGCGCCGCAGGGACCGGCGCGCGTCGCCGAGCAGGAGCCGGACGACTTCCAGCATGCCCAGCAGATTCCGCCGCTCTCGCTGGTGGCGGGCTCGCTGGCAGCGCCCCGCGACGACGACTGGTACCGGGTGGCGGGCGAGCGGATTGCGCTGCGGGTGGAGCTGCGCAAGGTGCGCGACGCCGCGCTGGAGATCTACGACCGCGACCGAAACCGCCTGCTGCGGGTGCACGCTGGGGGCGAGGACCCTGGCGTGATCCCGGCGGTGGCCTGCGTCGAGGCGTGCTTCGTTCGGGTCTCGGGAGCGGGGCCGCAGGAGTACGAGCTGTCCGTCGCGGGAGCGCCGCCGGTTGCCGGCCAGGAGCTGGAGCCCGACGACCGGGCCGTGGACGCGAACGACCTGCAGCCCGGCGTGCCGATGCAGGGCACGTATCTGTCGGGCGAGGACGAGGACTGGTACCGGCTGCCGCTGACCGCCGGCCCTGCGGACGTGCTGCGGGTGGAGGTGACCGCGGTTGCGGGAGTGCGGCCGGAGCTGGAGGTGCGGTCGCTGGCCGACGGAGCTCTCCTCGCGACCTTTCGCGCGAACGACGCACTGTACGTCCGCGACCTGTCGCTCCACCTGGGGCAGGCGCCGGCGATACCCGACGCGGGTGTCGCGAATGCGGATGCGGGGGCAGCGGATGCAGGACCCCCCGCGGAGGATGCAGGAGCGCCCGACGGCGTGGCAGCGGTGGATGCCGGTTCGCCCGACGCCGCGGCCCCGGATGCGGGGGCCGCTGCAGGCGCCGCTGCGCCCGTGCCCGGCTATCTCCTCGTGCTCAAGGGCAGATCGCGCCACGGCGCGCCCCTCGTTTCCTACACGCTCACCGCCTCGCTGGAGGCCGGCGCGCCGGGCCTGGAGCAGGAACCGAACGACGATCCCCAGCACGCCAACGCGATTCACGAAACCGCCGTCGGGTATCTGGCGCCGGCAGGAGATCAGGACTGGTTCCTCGTCCATACCGACGCGCCCGCAGTGCTCCACGCGGAGCTCTCCGGCGCCGACCGCGCCGACTTGGAGCTCGCGGTGTATGGCTCCGCCAGCGGGAAGCCGGCCCTGCTCGCCCGCGTGAACGAGGGCGGTCCCCGGGAGGTGGAGGTCGCGCCCGCCGTGGGGTTGCCGGCGGGCGACAGCTACGTGCTGGTGCAGTCGGCGCCGCGCCAGCTCGAGGGCAAGTGGGTGCGCGACGCGGAGGACCGGCAGAACCCGTACAAGCTCCTGGTGCAAATCTCGCCGGACGACGGGTCGATCGAGCGCGAGCCGGACAACGAGGTGGGGACTGCGCAGGTCCTCGCGCTGCCCATCTCGGTGAAGGGGTTCATCTGGCCGCGCAAGGACGTGGACTTCTTCCGCTTCCACGTCGAGGCGGGGCACAAGCCGGTGAGCATCTTCCTCTCCGCCGTGCGCGGCGTCGATCTGGCGCTGCGCCTCTACCAGCTCCACGGCGACCAGCCTCCGGAGATCATCGGCTCTTCCGACGCAGCCCGGGGTGAAGGCGAAGAGAAGCTCGTCTCGGTGCCGCTCAGGGAGGGCGACTACGCGGTGGAGGTGCAGAGCCCGCGAAACAAGGACGCGAGCGCCTCCGAGCCGTACACGCTGCGGGTGCAGTAGCGCTTGACGCACCGGGAGGGCACGACTAGCCTTCTTCGCTCCCGGGCGGGAATAGCTCAGTTGGTAGAGCATCAGCTTCCCAAGCTGAGGGTCGCCGGTTCGAATCCGGTTTCCCGCTCCACTGCACCGCGCGCTTCAGCGCGCGGAACGCTGTTCAGGCAGCCTTGCGAAGACCGCGCCGGGACTTCCGAGCGGTGCTGGTCTACCGTTGCGGCCTTGTTGCTGGTTTCCGCGAGCCCTGGCACCAAATAGGCACCAAACGAGAGGTCAGTCCGTGCGCTTGGTGCGGCCTCGTGCGGCTTGGGACCAGTGCCCGATGACAACAGCTCCGGTGACAGCAGCCGCACCTTCGCAATCGCGTCGCGCTGGTAGTTCATGA
>DASSQZ010000212.1:0-20956 GCA_035702105.1 Myxococcales bacterium
GCGGGCGCCATGGCGGCGCGCAAGATCCGCGAGAAGGCGAAGAAGATCGCCGCGCACCTGCTCGAGTGCTCGCCCGACGACCTGGTCTGGGAGACGGGCAAGTTCTCGGTGAAGGGCGCGCCGTCGCGGAGCAAGACCATCCAGGAGATCGCCTTCGCGGCGTACACCAACCACCCGCAGGGAATGGAGGCGGGGCTGGAGGCGGTGTCCTATTACGACCCGCCCAACCTGACCTTCCCCTTCGGCTCCTATATCGCGGTGGTCGACATCGACCGGGGCACCGGCGCCGTCAAGGTGCGAAGGTTCGTGGCGGTGGACGACTGCGGCAACATCATCAACCCGATGATCGTGGACGGGCAGATCCACGGCGGGCTCGCCATGGGGCTGGCGCCGGCGCTCCTCGAGGAGATCAGCTACGACGACAGCGGCAACATGACCGGCGGCAGCTTCATGGACTACCTGGTGCCCACCGCCATGGAGACGCCGAGTTGGGAGACGGACAAGACCACCACGCCCTCGCCGCACCATCCCTTCGGCGCGAAGGGAGTGGGCGAGTCCGCCACCGTGGGAGCGCCGCCGGCCATTGCCAACGCGGTGGTGGACGCGCTCGCCCACGTGGGGGTGAAGCACGTCGACATCCCCGCCACGCCGGAGCGGGTGTGGCGCATCCTCAAGGAGAAGGGGCTCGCGGAGTAGCCGTGCTCGCCGTGCCGGAAAGAAGGTGGCCGTTTTCCGGCGCCTCGCTGTCGCGCGCCGGGGTGGCCTTCGCCGCCCTGGCGCTCTGCGCGATCTGCTGGGCGTGGTCGCTGGGCACGGCGGCGCACCTGCGCCACGGCGCGAGCGTCGGGCCGCTCTTCGCCATGTGGGCGGTGATGATGGCGGGAATGATGATTCCGCCGGAGTTGCCCGCGCTCGTGCGCCTGCGCCCGTCGCAGGCGGCGCTCTTCGCCTGCGGCTACCTCGCGCCCTGGATCGCGTTCAGCCTCGCAGCGGCCGCCGGGCACGCGGCATTGCACGGCGCGGGCCTGCTCGACCACGACATGGCCCTGATGGGTCACGCCGCGGCGGCGGCGGTGCTCGCGGTTGCGGGAATCTGCCAGCTCTGCCCGTTCAAGCGCTGGTGCCTGCTTCGCTGCAGGGGCGCCGTCGCCATGCCGCCCACCCTCTCCTCTTCCCTGCGCGCCGGCCTCGCCTCGGTGGCCTCGTGCGGCGTCCTCATGCTGGTGCTCTTCGCCAGCGGTGTGATGAACGTGGCGGCGATGGTGGCGCTGACGCTCCTGCTCGTGCTCGAGCGCGTGCTGCCCGCCCGGGTGCCGGTGAGCGCGGCCGCGGGCGTGGCGCTGCTCGCCTGCGCCGTGTGGCTCGCCGCCGCCTGAGCCGCCGGGGCTCAGCCCCGCGGCGCTGCCCGCCGGGTTCGCGCCGCCGCCGCAAGCTCGCGCAGCACCGGCACCGTCATCTCCCATCCCATGCAGGCGTCGGTGACGGACTGGCCGTACACCAGCCGCGCCGGATCCTGGAGCTCCTGGCGGCCATCGACGATGAACGACTCCATCATCACCCCTGCGATTCCCCGCTCGCCCTGCGCGACCTGCGCCGCGATCTCGCGCGCCACCCCGGGCTGGCGCCGGTAGTCCTTGCGGCTGTTGCCATGGCTGGTGTCGATGACCAGCCGCGGCAGCGCCCCTGCCTCGCGGAGCGCCACGAGCGCCTTGTGCACGCTGGCCGCGTCGCAGTTGGGACCGCTGGCGCCGCCGCGCAGGATGATGTGGCAGTCGGGGTTCCCGCGAGTGGCCACGATGCCGGCCAGGCCCTGCTCGGTGACGCCGAGGAAACGGTGCGGGTGGCCGGCCGCGCGCACTGCGTCGATGGCGATCTGGATGCCCCCCTCGGTGCCGTTCTTGAAGCCCACCGGCATGGAGAGCCCGGAGGCAAGCTCCCTGTGCACCTGGCTCTCCACGGTGCGCGCGCCAATGGCGCCCCAGGACACCAGATCGGAGATGAACTGCGGCGTGATCGGATCGAGGAACTCGCAGCCCGACGGCACCTCCAGCTCCACCAGATCGAGCAGCAACCGCCGCGCCTTCCGCAGGCCTTCGTTGATGACGTACGATCCGTCGAGGCGCGGATCGTTGATCAGGCCCTTCCACCCCACCGTGGTGCGCGGCTTCTCGAAATAGACGCGCATGACCACGAACAGGTCCTCCCGCAGCTCGTCGGCAAGCGCCTTCAGCCTGCGCGCGTAATCCAGCCCCGCCACGGTGTCGTGCACCGAGCACGGGCCCACCACGGCGATGAGCCGGTCGTCCTCGCCGCGCAGGATGGCGATGATCTCCTCCCGGGCCCGGGCCACGAAACGCGAGCCGGGCTCGCCCAGGGGCAGCTCATCGAGAAGGATGGCGGGGGGAATCAGGGGCCGGTTGCTCTCGACGTGGAGATCGCGTGTCTTCATCGCGGCGCCATTGTACGCGGCGCGTTTGCTCGACAGTGCACAATCCGGCGGCGGCGGCGCTGCGGCGGGCCCTCGGTCCTCCCGGAACGGCCGGGACAGGAATTGGACCCTGCAGGTCCAGATTCCAGCCGCTCCGTGTGACTACACGACGAACATCGGAGATCCATTACAGTGTGGCTTCAATCCAGTCTTTCCCGCTGGATGCCGTCGGCGACGCAGGTTCTGCAGGCAATTCCGCAAGGATTTCTGCCCCGGAAGTGAACGTTGCGCCCGCGTTGCTCGTGAACCGACCCACCTTGCTTGACACGTCCTTCATGCACGCATCAAATGTCTCCAGCCGTATTATTTTCGTCCGCCCGGGGGGGCCAATTGACGAACCTGATCTTGCGCGAGCCGGATTCCGCTTGTGCCGACAAGCATGGGCGCGCCGAATCTCCGTTCCTCGCATGCGACGACGATTCCGCCTGCGGAGGCACGAGGCCCTGTGTTCCTTCCGAAGGAGACACGCGCGACAAGCGCGCGCTCACCGCAGCCTGCCTCGAACTGTCCACGTTCACGGACACGGCCAGCGTCCTCGCCAGCATCCCGCGCCTGGCGCTGCTCCTCTGCCCGGCGCGGGGCGCCCAGTTGCTGGAGATCACCGCCGGCGGCACCTCGACCGTCCTCGCCGCCACCGGCCTGCCGTTCGTGACGCCGCCCTCGCAGGTGAGCCGCCACGCCCGATCCACCCAGAACGTCTACCTCACGCTGGAGGCGTACCTCTTTTCCGTGGGGAACGAGGCGGCCCCCGATCCTGTCTACGCCGAGAACCAGCCGCTTCTCGCCATCTCCATCAGAGGCGTGGAAGGATCGCGGCTCCTGCTCGTCCTCGAGCGCGGGCCGGCCTCCATCTTCTGGCGGCAGGAGATCCGCGAGCTGGAGATCTTCGGCTTTCTCGCCTCGAGCGCGCTGTCGCGGACGCGGTCGGACGCGGCCCTGCAGGCCTCGTTCGCGGTCGAATCGGCGCTGGTGGGCGCGGTCCGGGACGCGGTCATCGCCCTGGACGGCAGCGGCGTGGTCCGGGCCCTGAGCGGCTCGGCCGCCACCCTGATCGGGCGCCGGAGCAAGGACATCGTCGGGCAGAGGCTTCGCGATCTGCCCGGAATGGCGCCGCTTGCGCTGGCCCTCGCCGCCGGCGACCGCGGCCCGGAGACGGTGAAGCTGGCCACCGGCGAGGTCAGGCTGCGGCTCCGCAGGTACGAGGGCGGGCTCGCGGTGACGCTGCTCGCCAGCCGCGGCGCGCTGCGCGACGGCACCCGCCACGCCGCCACCCGGTTCGAGCTGGACGATCTCCGCGGCGAATCCCCCGAGCTCATCCGGATCCGCGAGTCGGCCCGCAGGGTCGCCGACTCGCAACTGCCCATCCTCATCACCGGGGAGACCGGCACCGGCAAGGAGATCCTCGCCCAGGCCATCCACAGCACCTCGGGCCGCGCGGACGAGCCCTTCGTGGGCGTGAACGTCTCCGCCATCCCCCGCGAATTGCTGGAATCCGAGCTGTTCGGCTACGAGCCGGGCGCGTTCACCGGCGCATCGGCCCAGGGCAGCCCGGGCAAGTTCGAGATGGCCGAGAGCGGCACGCTCCTGCTCGACGAGATCGGCGACATGCCGCTGGAGATGCAGGCCAAGCTCCTGCGCGTCCTTCAGGAAAGGGTCGTGCAGCGGCTGGGCGGCACCCGCTCGCGTCCGTTCTGCGCCCGGGTCATCGCCAGCACGAACATGGACCTCGAGCAGGCGGTCCGCGAGGGCCGCTTCCGCCTCGACCTGTTCCACCGGCTCCGGGTCGTGCACCTGCGCCTGCCGCCTCTCCGCCAGCGAGGGGGCGACGTGCGGCTCCTGGTCGAACACCACCTGCGGGCGCTCGCGACCGCCTCGCACCGCAAGCCGATCCGGGTGGCGCCTCACGTGATGGAGGCGCTCGAGGCGTACGAGTGGCCGGGCAACGTCCGCGAGCTCATCAACGTGCTCGAGGGAGAGGTGGGGCTCCTTCCGCCCAGCCAGGAGGTCCTCGACGTGGTTCCCGAGGCGATCCAGTCCTCCGCGCGCCGCGCTCCGGCGCGGCTGTCGGAGGAGGCGATCACCCTCGCGGACGCGGAGCGCGAGGCCTGCCTGCGCGCGCTGCAGAAGACCGACGGCAACGTGGCCCGCGCCGCCCGCATGCTCGGCGTCGCCAAGGCCACCCTCTACAGCAAGATGCGCCTGTACGGCATTCCCTTCCGCGGCTCGGCGGCCACCGCCGCGCGGAAGCAGGATTCGACCGCGGAGTAGAGACAGCTCTTCCAGGGCAGCCCTTCTCCGGTGCGCCAGCGCGCTCCGGGGAGGGGTTTTGCTTTATTTATTTATTTCCCTGTTTTCGCGGATTGTTGTGTTTCTCTGCAGCAATGCGTCAGACCATCGTCAGACTCGGAATTAAACAACTCCATCGGAACGTGGCTCGACACCTTCTTTCCGCAGGGATCTTCGTTGGATGCGCGAGATGCGCAGGAGTTCCCACGTTCTGCTCCGGGTGCAGAGTCCAGTTCCTGAACTGACGACATAAAAAATCGGTAATCATTCCAGCATGTTTCGAGTGGCATCCGCGATGCAGTGTACCTCGTCGCCCAAGCTTCCGCTTTGGCGGACAGCCCGGGGGGGCGGTCTCAAAAAAATGGGTCCTCCATGCGGGACCCGGAAGGACTGGAGGCAGTACATGCGGATCGGAACGTGCTCGAGAAGTCTGATTGAATCGACAGCAGCACCTCGCCGCGCGTTCGCGCTCGGCGCCGCGCTGGCTGCAATGTGCGCAGCGGGAGCGGCCAGAGCGCAGCTCCCGATGCCGGGATCCTCGCAGTTCGACGTGACGGGTTTCATCCAGGCAGCGACCCTGGACTCGACCTGCACGGCGGATCCGCACTGCGGCGGCAGCATCACGGTCAACGGCCACGTCATCGTGGTGCCGAAGGAGATCGTGGTGATGTTCCCGGCCAACGCCCTCACCTGGCAGGAGACGTTCGCGCAGGCGCCGGCCCCGTACGGCCTGGCCGCTGCGGGCGGCCCCATGACCGGCATGTCGATGGCCGACCTGCCCACGCCGCTCTCGCAGTACGAGGCGCACGTGGTGGGAAACCGCGTCCTCGGCGGCCCCGCGGGAGCTGACCTCTACATCGCCGCGCTGATCTTCGTCTCCCAGCAGTCGCTGAACAGCGGCGCCGGCTTCATCAGCTTCATCGACTACGCGCTCGGCGAGATGCGCGTGGGCGGCGTCATCAACGATCCCAACTGCGCCCAGGGCGGAACCTCCGTCACCAACCCGCTCTGCTCCGGCGCGCGCGTGCGCCTCAACGATCCGGTGGGCCGTTACGGCAGGGTCATGTCGCCCGACATCCGCTTCACCGTCGACGCGGACAACCCCACCATCATGGCCGGCAGCGGGTACCCGATGTGCCTGCCCCGCACCGATCCGGCCGTCGCGGATGACCCGCTCTGCCCGCAGGCGCAGCGGCCCGTCGTCTCTCCCGGACCGCCCGTCGTGTACCAGGCCTCCATCCAGACCAACGATCCGACCAACCCCGGCCTCGTCGGCGTTCCGCCCGATGCCCTCAAGCAGGTGCCCTTCGAAGTGGGCGACTACATCACCTTCGCAGGCACGCTGGTGACCGACGCGGCCACCCCGACGACGGGCCCGTTCCCGGCCAATGGCAGCGCGGGCACCTACGTCTCGGCGCACACCATCGTCAACAACGTGGCGGTCTACACGTATCCCGGCACCGACCCGGCCTACATCATGACCGACACCGCGCTCATCGGCACCGGCGGCCTCACCGTCCTGGGCGCCGGCGAAGCCGTCATCCGCACCCGGTTCGAAGGCATGTCCACCGACCCGAGCCGCATCGTGCACGTCTACGGCATCGACCAGGATCCGCTGACCGGCGCCACCACCGACCGCGACTACGGCACCATCGGCGTCGACCCGGGCGCTCCCACCGGCGCGGTCAAGGGCCGCTGGCGCTTCCGCCCGCCGTGCGCGCCCTTCGGCACGGTTCCGACCAAGCCCGACAAGCAGTGCGTCATGAACCAGGCCGGGACCTTCCTGCCGGTGACGCGTGAGATGCGCTCGGTCATCGAGGGCGCGTTCACGGCGCCGATCACGGCGGCGTCGCCCACCGCGGCGAACGGCATCGTCTACGGCCAGTACCACGCGCCGATCTTCGAGTACATCTTCCCGGAGAACATCCCCGGCACGGCCATCGTCCCGAACAACTTCAACACCATCCCCTTCCTCACCCAGGGCGGCTACATCACCGCCGGCGGCACGCTGGTGAAGCAGCTCAACCCCTGGCCCGACACCACCATCCCGGCCGGCGGCTGCACCGCTCCGACCGCGAATCCGGGCGGGCCGTACACGGCTCCGGCTGGCGGCACGGTGACGCTTGCAGGCAGCGCGACGGGCACGACTCCGATCACCTTCCTCTGGACGGTGAGCAGCGGGTCTCTGTCCGACCCGACCCTGGCCGGCCCGGTCTACAACGCCATCGGCGCCGTCTCGCCGGTCACTGCCACCCTGGCGGCCACCAACGCCTGCGGCACCTCGACGCTCAGCACCACCATCACCATCAACGCGGCCGGCGCTCCGACCGTCGCCACCATTCCGCCGATCAGCGTGTTCTCCGGCGCGAACGGGAGCTTCGGCGTCAGCGCGACCGATCCGAACAACGAGGTCGTGACCTTCGCCGTCACGCAGACGGGCGCTCCGGCCCTGCAGAACCTGGCGGTCACCAACAACCCCAACAACTCGGGGACGGTGACCTTCACCGCGCCGGTGCTGCCGCTCGGCCAGGTGACCACCACCTCGGTCACCGTGTCGGTCACGGCGACGAACACCGGCAACGCCACCTCGGCGCCGTCGACGGTCGTCGTCACGGTCAAGCCGCTGCCTGACGCGGTGCTCGTGCAGACGGCCCAGTACCGCATCAGCAAGCAGCGGCTGGACCTGACCGCGAGCTCGTCGGTGATCAGCCCGAACGTGGTCCTGACCCTGAACCCGTACCTCACCACCCAGGGCACGACCTTCGACCCGACCGCGCTCGGGGCGACGTTCACCAACATCGGCGGCGGCAACTACACGCTCACGCTGGTGGGCTGCCCGGAGCCTGCGCTCCCGCCGGCCACGCCCATCTCGGCGCATTCGAACCTCGGCGGCGTGAGCCCGACCATCGGAATCACGACGCGTCAGTAAGGCAATTCGGGTAGAATGGTTTCACCGGCGGCCGAAGGGCAGAGTTCCTGCCCTCCGGCCGCCGTCTCATGAGGAGCAGCCGATGTTGAAGAAGGTCGCAATCGCCGGAGTCGCAGTCGCAGCGCTCGCCGTCGCCGCGTCGCTCTGGTCTCGACGTCCGGCGCAGCAGCAGAAGGCCGAGCGTTCGGTGAGCGTGGCCGCGCCGCCCGCGGTGGTGCTGGCGCTGATCTCCGATCTGCGGCGCTGGCCGGAGTGGTCGCCGCGTGAGCGGCTGGACCCGGGAGTGCAGCGCACGTATGGAGGACCGCCCAGCGGTCTGGGCTCCAGCTACTACTGGACCGGCGACGACCGCATGGGCGAGGGACGCCTCACCGTCACCGACCTGACGCCTTCGATGGTGGGCGTGGAGCTCGAGCTGAAGAAGCCGCGGCCGGCGGACAGCGATCTCGAATTTCACCTCGCGGAGGAGGGCAGCGGCACGCGGCTGAGCCTCGCGGTGGTGGGACAGTCCGATCTCGAAGGTCGCCCGCTGGGATTCTTCACCAGCGCGGAGAAGGCCATGGGCGCGGAGCTGTCGATCGCGCTCGCGGGCATCAAGGAGCTGGCGGAGAAGCAGGCCCGGCTGGAGGCAGCGCGCGTGGAGCGCTCCGCCGTGATCGCGGCGCCTCCGTCGGCGGTGGCTGCCCAGTTGTCCGACGCGCGCCGCTGGTCGGCCTGGTCGCCCTGGGCGGGAGAGGATTCGAAGCTCGACATCCGCTGCGGCGGCGCCGCGTCCGGCGCGGGCTCGACCTGCTACTGGCAGGGCGCCGACGCCAAGGGCCGCGTCACCATCATCGCCAACACCCCGTCCCGCGTGGACGCCGAGCTCGAGACCGAGAAGCCCGGCAGCTCGCTGAGCGATCTGGTCTTCACCATCGCCGCCGAAGGCGCGGGCACGCGGGTCACCCTGGGCGTGACCGGGGGAACGGCGGGTGGCGACGTCGAGAAGGCACTGGCGCGGCTCACGGCCGCGGTGCAGAGCGCGGCCGCGCAGGCGTCGGGAATACCGGCGCACGACTAGGACGTTAGTCGTAAGAATTATTGGTCAAAATGAGCGCCTCCTCCGGCGCTCATGATATTTTCGCCAGCGAATCCAGAGAGGTCCGGGGCCCCCGCGGCGCGGTCCGCAGTTCAATTCCTGAACTGAGGACGCTTATATAGCAATGCGTCGCGGCATTGGGCGCAGGCTCGATTTTCACTCGGCGGCTGCGCAAAAAATAAAAAGTCCTCTCCCGGTTGCTTGTGGGGTCAGGTGATTCAATCGGCGCCTGGCTCGTTCGTTTCGCGCGCCGAGACCCCCGGGGAGGACTTGCTCCATGCAACGAATTATCCATGAAATGCGTATCTTGGCGTTCCTGTGCATTGCCGCCGCGGTCGCCTGCAGTCAGGGCAGCACGCCGCGCGCGACGATCCAGGGGCAGGTGCTGGCGGCCGACGGCCGCCCTGCTGGCGGGCTCCAGATGGGCCTGGCCGGAACCGCGCTGCTCACCCAGACCGACTCGGCGGGACAGTTCTCGCTGGCCGGGGCACCGACCGGACCCGCGACGATCAACGTTCGCGACGCGTCGCTCGGCCTGCCCCCGCTTTCCGACGGGATGGTGGCGCGCATTTCCGTGCGCCTCGCCGCCGACGGCAGCGCCCGGCTCGACGGAGCTCCGCGGGCGATGTTGCGCGGCAAGGTCGGCGCCATCGAGGGAAGCGACTTCCAGGTCGGCACCACCCATGTCCGTACGGACGACGATACGGACATCCGCGCCGACGGCAAGGGCGCGGGCGTCGATGACTGCATGATCGGCGAAGTCGCCGACATCGACGGCTCGCTGCAGACCGACGGCAGCATCCTGGCGCACAAAATCAACATGGGTTTGAAGTTCGACCCCAGGGACACGAAGTTCGAGTTCAGGGGCACGATCGAGAGCATCAACGCGCCCGACCTGATCGTGAGCGGGCGGACCGTGCACACCACCGCGAACACCAAGATCGAGATCGGGGACAAGGACCGTCCCTTCTCCGCTCTGGCGGTGGGGCAGAAGGCCGAGATCAAGGGCATGCTGCAGGCGGACCTGAGCGTGCTCGCCAGCTCCATCGAGGCGATGGCCGCGGTCGCGCCGCCGCCGGCTCCGAAGCCGATCGCCAACGCCGGCCCGAACCAGAGCGTCACCTCGGGAGCGCTGGTGACCCTGGACGGCAGCGCCAGCACCGATCCCTCCGGCCTTCCCCTGAGCTTCCAGTGGACGCAGGCGTCGGGCCTGCCGGTGACGCTGGCGAACGCCGCCACCGCGAGCCCCAGCTTCACCGCTCCGTCGGTCGCCTTCGGGTCGCCGGCTGCCTCGCTGGTCTTCTCGCTGGTGGTGAGCGACGCCAACGGCGCATCGGCGCCCGCCAGCGTGACCATCACCGTGAACGCCATCGTTCCGCCTCCGATCGCCAACGCCGGCGCGGACCAGCGGGTGGCCTCGGCCGCGCTGGTCACGCTCGACGGCAGCGCCAGCAGCGATCCTGCCGGCCTGCCCTTGACCTTCGCCTGGGCGCAGGCCTCGGGTCCGGCCGTCACCCTGTCGAACGCCGCCGCGGCGAGCCCCACCTTCACCGCGCCCTCCATCGCCCCCGGCCTGCCGGCGGCGAGCCTCACCTTCACGCTCGTGGTCAGCGACGCGAACGCCAGCTCGGCGCCCGCCAGCGTGACCGTCACCGTGGACCCGCAGCCGGCTCCTCCGCAGGCGCCCATCGCCAACGCCGGCCCCAACCAGACCGTGGACTCGGGCGCGCTGGTCACGCTCGACGGCAGCCTCAGCAGCGACCCCGCCGGCCTGCCCTTCTCCTTCGCCTGGAGCCAGGCCTCGGGAACGCTGGTGACGCTGACCGGCGCGAACACCGCGAACCCCACCTTCACCGCCCCGACCATTCCCGCGGGGCAGCCTGCGGGCGCGCTGGTCTTCGCCCTGGTGGTGACCGACGCGAACCTCAGCTCCGCGCCGGCCACCGTGACCATCACCGTCAACCCGCAGAAGCCGCTGCCCGTCGCCAACGCCGGACCTGACCAGACGGTCGCGTCGGGCGCGCTGGTGACCCTGGACGGCAGCGCCAGCAGCTCGGCGCTTCCGCTCACCTTCGCCTGGTCGCAGGCGTCGGGCACCGCCGTGACGCTCTCGGGCGCCGCGACGGCCAACCCCTCGTTCACCGCGCCCACCGTGCCCTTCGGGTCGCCCGCCTCCGCGCTGGTCTTCTCGCTGGTGGTCAGCGACGCCAACGGCAGCTCGGCTCCGGCCAGCGTGACCATCACCGTGAACCCGGTGATTCCGCCTCCGGTGGCGAACGCCGGGCCGGACCAGGCGGTGGCCTCGGGCGCCTTCGTGACGCTCGACGGCAGCGCCAGCAGCGATCCTGCCGGCCTTCCGCTGAGCTTCGCCTGGACGCAGACGGCCGGCGGCATCGTCACGCTCTCCAGCGCGACGGCCTCCAACCCGAGCTTCACCGCGCCCGCGGTGGCCTTCGACGCGCCTGCGCAGACGCTCACCTTCTCGCTGGTCGTCAGCGACGCGAACTTCAGCTCCGCGCCCTCGCTGGTGAACATCACCGTCAACCCCGCCGCGCCGCCGAATCCGGCGCCGGTGGCCAACGCAGGCATCGACCAGTCGGTGGCGTCGGCCGCTGCAGTGATCCTGGACGGCCGCGGCAGCTTCGATCCGGACGGGCAGGCGATCACCTTCGCCTGGACGCAGTCGTCCGGCGCCGCGGTGGTCCTGACGGGCGCCGACACGGCCCAGCCCACCTTCACCGCACCGGCGGTGCCTGCCGGCTCTCCGGCGGCGACGCTGGTCTTCTCGCTCACGGTCAGCGACGCGAATGCCAGCTCCATCCCGGCGTCGGTGATCGTGACCGTGAACCCGGAGGCGGCCGCCTTCCCGCCGCCGCCCGGCACCCCGCCGCCGGCGCCGCCGAATCCCGCTCCGCTCCCGGTCGGCGGCAACGGCAGCAACCGGTTCGAGATGGGGGCTGCGAACGGCCTCTACCTGGTCGACCCCGCCAACGGCGAGCCGAGCGTCCAGGGCTTCGTGGTCGTCAACCTGGGCGCCCTGGGCGGCGGACTGCCCGGCAACGCGCCCGCCGACACGGTGGTGACCATGAACGGCGTTCCCCTCCTCCGCGATCCGGCGCTGAACGGGAACTTCTTCCGCCTCGACCCGGCCGGACCCCAGCCGATCATCGGCACCGGCGGGCAGATGGTGCTCGTCGCCACGGGGACCGATCCCAGGGACGGCAAGCCGATCCAGCGCCAGCTCGTGCTGCCGTGCCCCAGCGACATCCAGGTGACCTCGGTGCCGGACATCGGCAGCGTGATCACCGGCGTGCCCTCGCTGCACATCACCTCGCCCTCGAACATCACGCTCAACGTCGGCATCCCGGAGCTCGCCAGCATCTTCCCCACCGCGCAGCTCTTCGGATACGACCGGGCCACCCGCACGCTGGCTCCCTCCGGGATCGCCAAGATCATCGCGCCGGGACCGCTCGACGTGACGGTGCCGGTGACCCCGACGGCCGCCGACGCGTACCTGCTCGACCTGCGCTGGCCCGGCCCCTGGATCCTCGACGGCCAGACCGGCGGGTTCTGCGGCTTGGCGAAGCGCTGGACGTACGCGAAGTAATCACAGGCAGGATGCGCTCACCCGCCCCCTTCGGGTGAGCGCAGAAGGCCCCCGGTGGCATGGTGCCACCGGGGGCCTTCGTTTGTCCGCAGCACGCATCGATTGCGCTGCGGAATCCCTCGGAAGCCGCCCCGCTCCGGTAAAAACGTGCGTCTTTGCAGGGCCTCCGTACGACGGGGGGCCGACCCGGTCCCGAAATTCCTTCGCGGCGCGGGCCGCGCTGGCGATCAAATTGCGGGGCAGGACCGTGGGTGTAATCGTGCACCCACATTGACATCGGCGCGCCGGCGGATTCCTGCCCGGAACTCAATTCATTGAATCGCGATTGATGGCTGCCCGGCCGCCCCGCATTCACACTTCCGACGCCATCGATACGTAGAAATACACAACGCCCCTCGTTTCAAGAGGTTAGGAATGGCATCGCCAATGCAGCCCAACACCCCGCCCAGAAGGCTCCGCGCTGCGGACGCCCGGGGGGGCAGTCACAACCGGTCTCACACGACCAGCAAGGCTGGAGGCGCGCATGCGTGCTCAGACATGTTTCCGGAATCCAGGCACAGGAGTCAAAAGGGTGGCAGCGCTGGGGACGGCGCTCGCGGCGTTCGTCGCCGGAGCGGCCCGCGCGCAGCTTCCCATTCCCGCAACGACACAGTTCGATTACGTCGGCTTCATCCAGGAGGCCACCCTCGATCCGACCTGCACCGCCGACCCGCACTGCGGCGGCACCATCAAGGTGAACGGGCACCTGGTGGTGATCCCCAAGGAAACCGTGGTGGAGTTCCCCGCCAACAACCTCACCTGGCAGGAGCTCTTCGCGCAGGCGCCGCTGCCCTACGGCCTTGCCACCGTGCCGCCTTCCAGCGGGCTCGCCCTCGCCGACCTGCCGGCCCCGCTCACCACCTATGAAGCGCACGTCATCGGCAACCGCGTGCTCGGAGGGCCGGCGGGAGCCGATCTCCAGATCGCCGGGCTGGTCTACATCTCCCAGCAGTCGCTGAACGCCGGCGCCGGCTTCATCAACTTCATCGACTACGCCCTCGGCGAGATGCGCGTGGGCGGCGTGATCAACGATCCCAACTGCGCCCAGGGCGGAACCGCATTGACCAATCCGCTCTGCAGCGGCGCCCGCGTCCGCATCAACGACCCGGCGGGCCGCTACGGCCGGGTCAACTCGCCCGACATCCGCTTCACGGTGGATCCCGACAATCCAACCATCATCGCCGGCACCGGTTATCCGATGTGCCTGCCCCGCGCCGACCCGGCAGGAGCGACCCCCGACGCGCTCTGCCCGCAGGCGCAGCGGCCCATCGTTTCGCTCGGGCCTCCCGTCGTCTTCCAGGCCACCATCCAGACCAACGACCCGACCAACCCCGCGCTGGTGGGAGTGCCGCCCGACGCGAACTTCCAGGTTCCCTTCGAGGTGGGCGACTACATCACCTTCGCCGGGACGGTGGTGAGCGACAACGCCACCGCGCCCACCGCAGGGCCCTGGCCGCTGGCTGCGGCCGGCGGTTCCGCGAGCACCTACGTGTCCGCGCACACCATCGTGAACAACGTCGCCGTCTACACCTGGCCCGGCACCAACCCGGTCTACATCATGACCGACACCACCATCCTCGGCACCGGCGGCCTCTCCGTGCTCGGCGCCGGCGAGGCAGCGGTCCGCACCCGGTTCGAGGGCATGACCACCGACGCGAGCCGGAACGTGCACCTCTACGGAATCGACCTCAGCGCGGCCGGCGCCACCAGCGATCGCGACTGGGGCACCGTCGGCGTGGATCCTGGCCCGCCGACCGGCGCCGTGAAGGGCCGCTGGCGCTTCCGCCCGCCGTGCACGGCAGCGACTCCGACGCAGAAGGACTGCACCCCGCCGCCGACCGGCACCTTCCTGCCGCCCACCCGCGACATGCGCGCGGTGGTCGAGGGCGCCTGGATCGTCGGGCAGACCCTGACCGCCTCGAACGGGATCATCTGGGGCCAGTTCCGCGCCCCGATCTTCGAGTACATCTTCCCGGAGAACATCCCCGGCACGCCCATCGTGGCGAACAACTTCAACGACTTCCCCTTCCTCTTCGTGGGCGGGCAGACGTCGTCCGCGGGCACGCTGGTCGGGAAGCTGAATCCGTGGCCTGACTTCAACACCGGCTGCCTGGCGCCCGTGGCGAATGCAGGCGGCCCGTACACCGTCCCGTCGGGCGGCACCATCACGCTGGCGGGATCGACCACCGGCACCGGTCCGTTCACCTACCTGTGGACGGTCGACAGCGGCTCGCTCTCGGATCCGGCCATCCCCAATCCGGTCTTCAGCGCGGTGGGGGCCGCGCCGACGGTCAACGCCAGCTTCACCGTCACCGGAGCGTGCGGCACGTCGACGGTGACGACGACCATCGGCGTCAGCGCCGCGCTGGCCCCGACCGTGAATCACATCCCGCCGATCAGCGTCTTCTCCGGCGCCGCGGCGACGGTCGCGATCAGCGGAACCGATCCGAACACGCCGGCGCAGGCGCTCACCTTCACCGTGACGCAGTCGGGGGCTCCGGCCCTCCTCAACCTGCTCGTCACCTCCACGGGGGCGAGCACCGCGAACCTGACCTTCACCGCGCCGGTGCTGCCGCTCGGGCAGGTGACCTCTCCGGTCATCAACCTGACGGTCACGGCGACGAACGCGGGCGGCACTTCGTCGCTGCCGGAGTTCACCACCGTCACCATCAACCCGCTGCCCGACGTCGTGACGGTCACCGCCGCCCAGTACCGCCTGAGCAAGCAACGGCTCGACGTCACCGCCACGTCCTCGGTGGTGAGCCCGAACGTGATCCTCACCCTGCAGCCGTACCTCACCACCACCGGAGCGATCTTCACGCCGTCCAACGGGACCTTCACCAACACCGGCGGCGGCATCTACACCATCACGCTGGTGGCGGTGCCCGAACCGGCGGTGTCGCCGGCAAAGCCCATCGTGGTCAAGTCGAACCTCAACGGGGTCAGCCCGGCGAGC
Organism: Myxococcales bacterium; assembly: GCA_035702105.1. Taxonomy (GTDB): domain Bacteria; phylum Myxococcota; class Myxococcia; order Myxococcales; family 40CM-4-68-19; genus 40CM-4-68-19. The sequence goes on from DASSQZ010000212.1 coordinate 15,384, forward strand.
GCGATCACCGTGCGGCAGTAATGGCACGCGCAGGCGCTGCCTGACGCAGGGGTGCGGCCGAGGGCATCCCCCTCGGCCGCCCTCGAGACGGAGCTCTTCGATGTGGAAGAAAGTCGGATTCGCGATCGCGCTGGCGGCCATCGGCCTCGCCGGCGCGATCGTTTCTCGCGGGACCGGGCGGAACCAGCGCGCGGAGCGCACCGTGCGGGTGGCGGCGCCGCCCGCGGTGGTCCTCGCCGTCATCTCCGATCTGCGCCGCTGGCCGGAGTGGTGGCCGCGCGAGCGGCTGGAGGGCGAGGTGCAGCGGACCTACGGTGGCCCGGCCACCGGCGTCGGGTCCAGCGCGTACTGGGCGGCGGGCGATGCGGTCGAGCGCGGCCGGATCACCATCACCGACGCGAGCGAGCAGAGGATCGAGGTGGAACTGGAGTTGAGCGGTCCGCATCCGGCGGAAAGCGACCTCGAGTTCACCATCGCCGCGGACGAGGGCGGCAGCCGCGTCTCGGCATCGCTGGTGGGCGACCGCGACCTGGAGGGGCGGCGGCTCGGTCTCTTTTCCAGCGCGGAGAGGAGGATGGGCCCGGCGCTCGCCGCCGTCGTCGCGGGAATCCAGCAGGCCGCCGAGCAGGACGCGAAGCTCGAGACCTCCGCCGTGGAGCGCTCGGCGCACATCGCCGCGCCGCCGGCCACGGTGCTGGCGCAGCTCGTCGATCTTCGGAAATGGGCGTCCTGGTCTCCATGGGGCGATGCGGACGAAGGCGTGCAACGCGCGTACGGAGGCTCGCCCACAGCAGAGGGGGCAAGCTGCTACTTCTGGAACGACGAGGTCCGCGGCCGGATGACCATCGTCTCCGCGAGCGCCCTGCAGATCGAGGTGGAACTGGAGATGGTGAAGCCCGCGCCGTCGTTGACGGACTTGCGCTTCGTGTTGACCGCGGAAGGCGCCGGTACGCGGGTCCGGGCGAGCGCGAAGGGGGGCCCCGGTGGCGCCGCCCTGGAGAAAGCGGTCGCGCAGCTCGCGACGGCGGCGCAGGCGGAGATTGCAGAGGCGAGTCGAATGGCCGCGGGGACTTTCCGTGGCGGGCGGTAAACCAGTGCGTTCTGTTCGCGGGTGAAGTGAGGTCTCGAGCCGGCGCACGGGTGACCTTGCGGGCGGCACGGAGGATTCCATGCACCGAATCGTTGCCGAAATGCGCCTTCCTGCCGTCCTCTCGGTTCTCGCGACCGCGCTCGCCTGCAGCCAGGGCGGACCGCGCGCCGCCACCGTGCAGGGGCAGGTGGTGGGCGCCGATGGCCAACCCGCCGCCGGAGTGGACGCAAGACTGGCCGGCACGGCGCTGTTCGCCGTCACCGACGCGGGGGGCCGCTTCTCGTTGAGCGGAGCGCCGTCCGGCCCGTCCGTCCTGCAGCTCGGCCGCGGCAATGCCTCGGTGGCGCTGCCTCCCGCCGCTCGAGGAATGGTGTTGAACCTGGTGGTGCGGCTCTCCGCCAATGACACCGCCACCCTGCAGGGCGACCCGCAGGTCATGCTTCGCGGCACCATCGACTCGGTCGACGGAAGCGACTTCCGCATCGGCGACACCACCATCCACAGCGACGAGGACACCGCCATCCTCGACGGCCCCGAGAGCGGCGACATCGACGAGGACATGATCGGCGAGGTCGCCGACGTGCAGGGCCTGCTCGACAAGGACGGCTGCATCCGGGCGCGGATCATCCACGCCAGGTTCCACCACGACCGGAAGATCAAGGTCGAGTTCACCGGCATCATCCAGAGCATCGCCCGGCGCGACCACCTCGTCGTCGACGGCAAGAGCGTGGTGGTGGATTCGAGGACGCACATCACCGTCGCCGGGAAGAAGGCCTCGTTCTCCGCCTTGAAGGTCGGACAGACGGTCCACGTCCGCGGCGAATTGCAGCGGGATCGGACCGTGATCGCGAAGTTCATCGACGTCCAGCAGGTCGCGCCCCCTCCCGTGCCGCCGGTCGCCAATGCCGGGCCGGACCAGTCGGTGACCTCCGGAGCGGCGGTGACCCTCGATGGCAGCGCCAGCACCGACCCCGCGGGCCTGCCGCTCACCTTCGCCTGGACCCAGGCCTCCGGGCCCGCGGTGACGCTGGCGGGCGCGGCTACCGCGCGTCCCACCTTCACCGCCCCCACGGTCGCCTTCGGAAATCCACCGGCTGTGCTCGTCTTCTCGCTGGTGGTGAGCGACGCGAACGCCGTCTCCGCGCCCGACACGGTGGCCATCACCGTGAACGCCATCGTTCCGCCGCCGGTCGCCAACGCCGGCCCGGATCAGCGAGTGGCCTCCGCGGCGCTGGTCACGCTCGACGGCACCGGCAGCAGCGATCCCGCCGGCCTGCCCTTGACCTTCGCCTGGAGCCAGGCCGCAGGTCCCGCGGTCACGCTCTCCAACCCGGCGGCGGCGCAGCCGACCTTCACGGCGCCCAGCATCGCTCCCGGCCTTCCCGCTGCGACGCTCACCTTCACGCTGGTGGTCAGCGACGCCAACGCCAGCTCGGCTCCGTCCAGCGTGACCATCACCGTGGACCCGCTGCCTCCGCCGCCGCAGGCGCCCATCGCCAACGCCGGCCCCAACCAGACGGTGGACTCGGGCGCGCTGGTCACGCTCGACGGCAGCGCCAGCAGCGACCCGGCGGGCCTGCCCATCTCCTTCGCCTGGAGCCAGGTCTCCGGCCCTGCGGTGACGCTGCTCGGAGCGAACACCGTGAACCCCAGCTTCACCGCGCCGACCATCCCCGCCGGGCAGACTGCGGGCGTTCTCGTCTTTGCGCTCGTGGTCACCGACGCGAACCTCAGCTCGGCCCCCTCCACGGTGACCATCACCGTGAATCCGCTGAAGCCGCTGCCGGTGGCCAACGCCGGCCCCAACCAGACGGTCGCGTCGGGAGCGCTGGTGACCCTGGACGGCAGCGCCAGCAGCTCGGCGCTTCCCCTGACCTTTGCCTGGTCGCAGGCCTCGGGCCCCGCCGTCACGCTGACGGGCTCCGCGACCGCGAACCCCACCTTCACGGCGCCCATCGTGCCGTTCAACTCGCCGCCCGCGACGCTGACCTTCTCGCTGGTGGTCAGCGACGCGAACGGCAGCTCCGCGCCGGCCAGCGTGACGATCACGGTGAACCCGCAGCCTCCGCCGCCTCCAGTGGCCAACGCCGGCCCCGACCAGGCCGTGCCCTCGGGCGCCTTCGTCACCCTCGACGGCAGCGGCAGCACCGACCCCGCGGGGCTTCCGCTCTCCTTCGCCTGGACGCAGACCGCCGGACCGATCGTGACGCTGTCCAACCCGGCGGTGTCCAACCCGACCTTCACGGCGCCGGTGGTGCCGTTCGGATCGACGCAGGCGCTCCTCACCTTCACGCTGGTCGTCACCGACGCCAACTTCAGCTCCGCGCCTGCGCAGGTGAACGTGACCGTCAGCCCCGAGCTCCCGCCCAACCCGGCGCCCGTGGCGAATGCCGGACCTGACCAGGCCGTCGCCTCCGGCGCAGCGGTCGCGCTCGACGGCAGCGCCAGCGCCGACCCTGACGGCGAGCCCATCACCTTCGCCTGGAGCCAGACCTCCGGTCCGGCGGTCGCGCTTGCAGGCGCCGATACGGCTCACCCGACCTTCACGGCTCCGACGGTGCCGGCCGGATCGCCCGCCGCGGTCCTGGTCTTCGCGCTGGTGGTGACCGACCCGCACGCGAGCTCGACGCCAGCCAGCGTGACCATCACCGTCAACCCCGAGGCGGCGAACTTCCCGCCGCCGCCGGGAACGCCTCCGCCGGCGAGTCCGAATCCGTCGCCGCTGCCGGTGGGCGGCAACGGCAGCCACCGCTTCGAGGTGGGTGCGGCGCTGGGCCTCTACCTCCAGGATCCCGCCGCCGGCGAACCGACCGTGTCCGGATTCGTGGTGGTCAACCTCGCCGCCGCGGGTGGCGGGTTGCCGGGCAATGCGCCCGCCGACACGGTGGTGACGCTGAACGGCGTCGCGCTGCTGCGCGACCCGAACCTCAACGGCAACTTCTTCCGCCTCGACCCGGCAGGCCCGCAACCGAGCATTGGCTGGGGTGGCCAGATGGTGCTGGTCGCGACGGGCACCGATCCGAAGGACGGCAAGACCATCCAGCGGCAACTGGTGATGGATTGCCCGAGGGACATCCAGGTCAGCTCCGTCCCGCCGATCGGGAGCGTGATCACCGGCACGCCGTCGCTGCACATCACCTCGCCGTCCGACATCACCTTCAACGTCGGCATCCCGCTGATGGCCAGCATCTTCCCGACCGTGCAGCTCTTCGGGTACGACCGCGCCAGCCGCACGCTGGCGCCCTCCGGCGCGGCGATCAACATCGCGCCCGGTCCGCTCGACGTGACCGTCCCGGTGACGCCGACGGCGGCCGACGCGTACCTGCTCGACCTGCGCTGGCCCGGCGTCTTCGTCCTCGATGGCCAGACCGGCGGGTTCTGCGGTCTGGCGAAGCGCTGGAGCTACGCGAAGTAGACCGCCATTCCATGGCTTTTCGGGGGGAGGAGGACCCTCGGTGGCACCTTGCCGCCGGGGGTCTTCTCTTGTCCGGAAGGCGCCGTCGAGGTGCGCGGGAGGACGGACGTCCGTTGTCGCACGTACGCGGCGCCGGGTGTTATTGGTTGATGAGGGGGTTTCGATCTTCGGGCGAGTGCCCGGGCAAGGAGCCGATCTTCGATTCGACTCTGACGGCAGGATGTCGACCGCGCATACGGGTCAGAGAGCTGGAGCCATCGATGCAACGATCCGTCCGAGAACCACGCGTCCACACCGCCGTCTGCATCCTCGCCCTGGCGCTTGCCTGCGGCGGCAAGAGTACCCCTGCCCCGGCGACCGCAACCATCCAGGCGGAAGCGGGCCCCGATCAGGCGGTCGTATCCGGAGCCCTGGTGACCCTGGGCGCGACCGTCACCACCAATCCTGCAGGCCTTGCGGTCAGTTACGCGTGGTCGCAGGTTTCGGGAACGGCGGTGACGCTCTCCAGCACGGCAGAGAAGAACCCGACCTTCACCGCGCCGGCGCTGCCGTCCGGGCAGCGGCCGTCGGCGCTCGTCTTCTCCCTGGTCGCCAGCGCCTCGACGGCCACCTCGGCGGCGTCCTCCGTCACGGTCACCGTCAGCCCCGCCCCGGCCCAGCATGCCGACCCGGTGGCAAACGCCGGCGCGGACCAGGCGGTGACATCGGGTGCCGCGGTGACGCTGGACGGACGCGGCAGCGTCGATCCCCAGGGCGCTCCCCTGACGTTCGCCTGGACCCAGTCGTCCGGCGCGGCGGTGGCGCTGACCGGCGCCGGCACGTCCCAGCCCGCCTTCACCGCGCCCACGGTGGCCGACGGGTCGCCCGCCGTCACGCTGGTCTTCTCGCTGGTGGTGTCGGATTCGCTGGCAAGCTCCGCGCCGGCGTCGGTGATCGTCACCGTCAACTCGCTGTCGACGGCCTCGTTTCCTCCGCCGCCGGGCACGCCACCGCCTGCGAGCCCGACTCCGACACCGCTCCCGGTCGGCGGCAACGGCAGCAACCGCTTCGAGATGGGCGCGGCGCAGG
>DASSQZ010000213.1:0-3748 GCA_035702105.1 Myxococcales bacterium
CTGATCCGGCCCGACCTGGCCGACGACCTGGTGGACAAGATCGTGGAGCGCATGCGCGGCATCGTCCACCGCGACGGCGGCAAGGTGATCAAGGTCGAGAACTGGGGAAAGAAGAAGACGGCCTACGAGGTGAAGAAGAACCTCCGCGCCATTTTCGTGCGCTTCCTCTATCTCGGCGGCACCAAGGCGGTGGCGGAGTTCGAGCGCAACCTGCGCATGACCGACGACGTGCTCAAGTACCAGTCGCTCAAGATCGCCGACGACGTGGAGGCCGCCACCCGCGCGGTAGAGGCGGACGTGAAGCTGCCCGGCGATCCGGAGATGCCCGAGCGGCCCGGCCGCGAGCCCGAGGCGTTCGGGGCCGAGACCTTCCGCGAGCGCGAGCTGGCCGACGACGGCGAGATTCCTCCCGAGGCGGAATAAGGAGCCCATCACATGAATGACGCGAAGAAGGAGATGGCGTTCGGCGATCGCGCCGGCGCGGGAGGCAGGAGCGGGCCGGGCGGCGGACGCAGCGGCGGCGGCGGGCGCGACGATCGCGGCGACCGCGGCGATCGCGGCGGCGGCGGCGGCGACATGGAGCGCGGCGGCCGCGGCTTCGGCAGGCGCAAGGTCTGCCGCTACTGCGCCGACAACAAGCTCAAGGTCGACTACAAGAACGCCGCCGACCTCAAGTACTTCGTCACCGAGCGCGGCAAGATCGTTCCCCGGCGCATCTCGGGCAACTGCGCCAAGCACCAGCGCGAGGTGGCCACCGCCATCAAGCGCGGCAGGAACGTGGCGCTGCTCCCCTACACCGTCATGCAGCACCAGTAGGAGAGGGACATGAAGGTCATCCTGACTAAGGACCTGGAGAACCTGGGCCGCGCCGGCGCCCTGGTCGAGGTGAAGCCCGGCTACGGCCGCAACTACCTGCTCCCGCGCAAGCTGGCGATGGCAGCCACGGAGAAGAACATCCGGCAGCTCGAGCACCAGAAGTCGGGCATCCTGGCGCGGGCGGCGAAGGAAAAGCAGAACATGACGGCGATGGCGAACAAGCTCAACGCCATCGAGGTGAAGTTCACCCGCAAGGTGGGCGAGCAGAACAAGCTCTTCGGCTCGGTCACCTCCAAGGACGTGCACGAGCAGCTCACGGCGCAGGGCTACCAGCTGGAGCGCAAGCAGGTGCATCTGCCCGAGCCGCTCAAGGAAGTGGGCACGCACGAGGTGGAGGTGAAGCTCCACGCCGAGGTCTCGGCCCGGGTGAAGGTCACCATCGCGCCGGAAGCCTAGTGCCTCGTCCGGCAGGTCCGACCGCCGGCCCGCGCCTCGCCGGCGGGCCGGCCGGTTTGGCGGCGCCCCGGCGCGGGAAGTAGGCTTCGCGCCGCTTGCGCGCCCTGCTCGCCATCCTCCTGCTGCCGGCCGCGGCCGGCGCCGCGCCGCACGGCAAGGCTCCCCGCGCCGAGGTCACCACCCCGGTCCCGCGCCTGGTTCCGCGCCCCGACGCGACCACCACCGTGCAGCCGGCGCAGCAGCAGAAGCCTCCTCCCCCAGCGCCGCAGGTCTCGGTGCGCAGGTTCGGGCGCTTCGATCTCGACATGCCCTTCGCCTTCGTGCGCGCCATGCCCGACCTGCGCGAGTGCGCGCAGGCCCTCGCCGCGCCAATCGGGCATGCCGATTGCCCCTTGCCCAAGGGGCCCGACAACCTCGCCCGCGCCCAGCTCGCCTGGGAGGAGGGCCGCAACGGCCCGGAGCTGATCGCGCTGCGCCTGCTCTTCGATCCCCAGCTCGCTCCGGCGCTCACGGATCTGGAGTGGCAGCTCACGCGCGGATGGGGGTCGCCTTCGCTGGAGCAGCTGCGCCGAGACCGCGACCAGAAATTCTTCACGCTGCAATGGGAGGACGCGGAGCACCGCGCCACCCTGGAGGCGCAGGGCCCGTTGCTGCAGCCGTCGCGCGCCACCGCCGTGGTGCTGGAGCGCAGGCAGGCCCCGCTCTCGGGCGAGTTCGTGGCGCTGCACCCACGGCCCTTTCCGGGGTTCCGGGTGCGCTGGGTGCGGCGGGTGGAGTGGGAAGGCCAGGCGCACGCAGTGCTCTGGGGCACCTCGCTCACCCCCGCGCAGGAGGCGATGGGCGAGCTGACCTCGGCCTGGGCCGCGCAGCGCAACTACGTGGGCATCTGGAAACTGGAGCCCGCCACCGCCACCCGGCCGAAGCGCTGGAAGGCGCTCTGGGAGCGCACCACCGGCGACGACGACGAGCAGGAACCGCAGCGCATCCTCTACGTGGACACGCGCGACGTCACCGGCGACGGCGCGGCCGACGTGGAGGTGGAGCTCTCCTGCGAGACCTGCGGCCCCACCGCCGACGAGCTGATCGTGAAGACGGTACGGGCAGGGAAGCTGGTGGACCTGCTCTCCAAGCGCGACCTCTACCGCGCGCAGGTGGACCTCGGACCCGGGCAGGTGCGCATCCGCGAGCCCGAGGGCGAGGACGACCAGGGCGCGACCGTCAGCACCTATGCGTACGACCGCGGCAAGGGCGCCTTCGTGCTCGCCCGCGAGGAGCGCGCGCCGGCGCCGTCGCAGTAGCGCGCAGCCTCAGGCGCCCGGTGACCTTCGAGAGACGACGCGCCCGTAGAGCGCTTCCCACCGGACCAGCACTTCTTCCGCGCGGAACAACCGCAGGGCGCGATCGCGGGCGGCACGGCAGAGGCGCGCGCGCAGCGGCTCGTCTCCGAGGATGCGCAGCGCGGCCGCGCCCATCGCCTCCACGTCGCCGGGATCGGCGAGAAGCCCGGTCGCGCCGTCCTCCACCACCTCGGGGAGTCCGCCGGTGCGCGAGCCCACCACCGGCAGCCCGCAGCTCATCGCCTCCAGCGCGGCGAGCCCGAAGCTCTCGTGCGCGCTGGGCAGGAGGAAGAGGTCGCAGGCGCGCAAGACCGGCGGCAGGTTCCGCACCGCCCCGACGAACGCCACCTCGCGCGAGAGCCCCAGCCGCAGCGCTTCCGCCTCCAGGCGCGGCCGCTCCGGCCCGTCGCCCACCAGCACCAGCACCGCCGGCACCCGCTCGCGGACGCGGGCGAGGATGGCCAGGAGGTCGAGCGGGCGCTTCACCGGGCGGAAGTTCGAGGCGTGGCAGAGCGCGCGGACCGAGCGAAGGTCGCGCCCGGGGAAGAGCGGCGCCAGGGCGGCGCGGTCGGCGCCGGGCGAGAAGCGCGAGGTGTCCACGAAATTGGGAATCACCTCCACGCGCGGTTGCCCGTCCAGGCCCAGCCGCTCGCGCGCGGTCCTTCCCAGCGCGGCCGACGGCACCGTGACCACGTCGGCGCCGTGCGCCAGGCTGCGGAGCAGCTGGATCTCGCCCGCGGGAGCGTCCGGGGCGGGAACGTCGGTGCCGTGGAGCGTGAGCACGAGCGCGGGCGCCTCGCCGCCGAGCGCCGCGCGGGCCAGCGCCGCCGCCGCCGCGTGGGGGACCGCGTAGTGCGCATGGATCACGTCGATGCGCTCGCGCTGCACCACCTCGACGAGCCGCGCCGCCAGCGCGAAGGTGAATGCCTGCGTCCCCACCGGCGGCGGCTGCTCGAGCGGCACCGCATGCAACCGGATGCCGTTCGGGTCCAGCCTCCCGGGCAGCGCCGCCGCCACGAAATGAACGCCGTGCCCCCGGCGCGACAGCTCGCGCCCCAACTCGCCGGCGGCCACGCCGCTGCCGCCCAGCGTATGGAAGCAGAGCAAGGCGACGTTCACGGCCGCAGGTCCTTCACCGA
>DASSQZ010000214.1:0-18115 GCA_035702105.1 Myxococcales bacterium
CGGGAGATCCCCGCCGCGCGCAGGATGCCGCCCACTTGCCGGTGCGACTCGTCGTGGAGCTGCTCGTAGGGCATGCCCACCTCCACCGCCGCGCAGAGCCGCTGCTGCATCGCCTCCACGCCGGCCACGAGCCCGGCGAAGGCGCTGCCCGCCGCCCCGCCGCCCTTCACCCAGGTGCGGGTGACGTCCGCGCAGTAGCCGGCGAAGGAGGCCGCCGCGTCGACGAGGAGCGACTGCGCCGGCTGCGCCCGCTTCTCGTAGCTGATGTGATGGAGCGTGGCTGCGTGCTTGCCCAGCGCGACGATGTTCTTGTACGGCGTCTCCGCGTCGTCCTGCCGGGTGGCGCCGAGGAAGGCGAGGTGCAGCTCCAGCTCGCTCCGGTCGGCGCTTCCGAAGAGCCGGCGCAGCTCGTCATGGCCGCTGGCGGCGCGGCGGTTGGCCTCGGCCAGGCAGGCGATTTCATAGGGCGTCTTGCGCACCCGCAGGGCGTCGAGCGCCTGCACCAGTGCGGGAGGGTTGACGTCGGAGATGCCCAGCGCCGCAGCCGCGGCGAGGTCGTCGCCGATGAACGCGGCCCGGCCCGGCGGCAGCGGCGGCGCCACCTCGACCACGTCGAACGAGCTCCAGAAATGATCGCTCTCCGGAGCGGGAAGCGCCTCCCAGAAGCTCTGCGACGAAGGCCGCACCAGGACGGGCCGCTTGCCCGGTTCGATGACGAGGAGGCAACCCGGCTCGGCCAGGGGCAGCCAGTGTTGGAAATGCGGCGTTGGGCGGAGGGGCCAGTACTGGTCGTCCGCTGCGGTGCGCTTCACCGGGGTGCCGGAGTGCACCACGACCCGCGAAAAACCGAGGTTTTCCAGTGCAGCGCCAACGCTACGCGCAATTTCTGCGACGTGCGCCCGATGTAGGGAAATGAGGTCCATGGGTTTTCGACAGTATAGGCCGGAAGGCTTCTGGCAATTGATTTTCGAATGGGCTAGAAATCGAGCCACACCGGCCGGATTTCGAGCCCACAGTCTCTGGATACCACGTGCCCAAGCCCATTCATGGTTTGCTGGACAGCCTGATCGAGCAGTTCGCTTCCGCCATTGCCGCGCGCGCAGAGCAGATGCTCTCACGTTCCGGCACGCTGCGTCTCGCGGCGCGAGGCGGAGTCGGAATCCGCATGTGCCCCTTCCCGGGGTGCAAGGAGGCCGGCGCCGGCCCGCGCAACCGCTGGTTCTGCCGCGAGCACTCGCGCTCGGTGCCGGTGCGCGAGCAGAAGCGCATCCTCCTCGAACGGGCCAAGGCGAACGCCACCGCCGCCCGCCTCTCGCGCGCGGCCTCCGGCACCGGCCGGCGCCTGGACATGCGGTGTCGCGTCGACGGCTGCAAGAACGTCTCCCGCGGCCCTCGCTACGGGTACATCTGCGACGAGCACCGCAAGGTCCTCTCCGCGAAGGAGCAGCGCGAGGCGCGCGAGAAGTGGAACGCCTCGCACCCGAAGAAAGCTGCTGCCTGAGTCGAGGCTGCCTTCAAACCGGGGGAGGCGCGCGCTAAGGTGCGCGTCCGATGCCGTTCGTCCACCAGGTGCGGGTGACGGTTGCCGACATCGACAACCTCGGTCACGCCTCCAACCTCGTCTACCTGCGCTGGGTCCAGGAGGCGGCGCTGGCGCACTCCACCGCGCTGGGCTTCCCCGAGTCGGCCTACATGTCCCGCGGGCAGGCCTGGGTGGTGCGCCGCCACGAGATCGAGTACCTGCGTCCCGCGCTGGAAGGCGACGTGCTGCGGGTGGAGACGCGGGTCGCGAACATGAAGGTCGCCAACAGCGAGCGGCGGACGGAGATCTTCCGCGCCACCGAGCTGCTCTGCCGCGCGGAGACGGACTGGGTGTACATCGATCTCCTGCGCGCCCGGCCGGTGCGCATCCCCGGGGACGTGAAGTCCGTCTTTCCGCTCGAGCCGTAGCGGCGGTTGGCAAAGCGCGCCGATGCCGGTCCCGGCGCGGCGCAGGGCGCCGGGGGCGACCAGCATCTGGTCAACTGTCCAGAACGAATTCAATCCACAGAGCGCGCCGGACAGGGCGCAAGGCCTTGTCCACAAGCCGACCACAAGCTCCCCCCGCAAATCCCCAGCTCTCGCACACCGGATCGTCCAGATCGTGCGCGCACCCCGGAGCGGCGGCCGCGGAATTCTGCGGGCTTGCGTCGCGGGGCAGATGGCATGCGCGATGCTCTGTTCTTCCCTCGTGTCCGGCGGCCTGGTGGGTCGCCTGAAACGCAGGCCTCGAACCCGACTTTCGAAAGGAGGCTGGGGGTTCAGGCCAGAAAGCTCGAGCGGGCCGGCAGCCTGAATCCAGGCAAGCCAACCCGCGCATCGCCGAGACGCCGGGGGCCAGCTGCGAGGGGTTCTTCGCAGTGAAGGCCGTGGGTGGAGGGAATGCGGAAGCATTCCCACGGTGCGCAGGGGAGAGCACCCGGAGGAGCAGGAAGCCCAGGAGGGGCGCGGATCGACGACGGCCCAACCCGCCGTCTTCGGCACCGCACTCGCCGCGGGGAGCAAGGCCCTGAAGTCGAGGGCGCGTTCGCTGGTCACAGGCCGGACGCGCTCAACGGCAGGAGGGCATGACACGGCCGGGGAAACCCGGTACGGCTCCGCGGAGAGGGACAAACCCCTGGAGGGCAAACCCTGGACGTGGCAGCGGGATGAAACAAGCCCGCGAAGGCAGGTGGCGGAGGAAACCGTCGAGGACGTGCGAAACGTCGAGGACGGAACGTGACCGTGGGGTCGGGATTCCCCGCGGAGTGGTGGACGCCGCCTGTCGATGTCGCGATGAGGGACTTGGACCCCATAGGAGGCGCTCTTCGGCCGGTCGGTTGGCTCGAAAGACTCAATCGGGCACGAAGGGCAGCGCGCAGGCCGTAGCACTCTGAAGAAGGCGGAGAGCTCGCGGGAGGATGAAACCCCATCGAAAGGTGGGGCGGACGGCGGACGAAGAGAGACCGCGCGGGCCCGGGCGAAATCCCGAGGCCGTGGCGGGAGCGGGGAAGCCCAATGACCCCGCAATTCGCCCGCAGACAACACTCCGGGGAGCACCGGACTTCATGAGAGGGAGCGCAGCGCGGGGCAACGCGCACTGCGCAGCGGCAGGCGAGGCTCGAACCTCCGCAGGGGAAGGCGAGGCAGGCGGACTTTCAGGTCACCGGGCACTTTTTCGTTCGAGGGGCGCGGGGCTCAGGCCTCGCGCCCCTCGGCGCTTCGGGACCGGAGGCGAGCTATCGCGCCTCCATCTCCGCCGGACGGTTGCAGCCGTCCCATTCCCCATGCATGCACGCAGAGGTGCTCTGCGGCGTTGAGGACGGCACCGGCTCGACCCGCAAGTTCATCGCGTGGATCTGGGGCGCGAGCTGCGCGAACTCGGCCTCCACGTCGCGAAGCTCGCGCCGCAGCGCATCGGTGCGCTCGAGCAGGTACTTCGCCGGCTTGCCCTCCCACGAGAGCAGCGCCGCGTAGAGGTGGTCGGTCTGCTCGCGGATGCGCTCCTCGCCGGTGATGGCCCCGCCCTCCTTGGTGGCGACGATCTTCTTCTTCAGCGCCGTGAGCTTGCCCGCCAGGTTCGCCAGCGTCTTGTCCCCGGGCTGGGCCTTCGCCCGCTTCTCCGTCGCGATGCGCGCGGCGTCGATGCGGTCCACCGCATCGCTCATCTCGCCGAAGAGCGCGTGCGCCTGCATCGCCGCGTCGAACTGCTGGCGCCGGTCGGCCAGGTTCCAGGGCGCGCGCCGGTCGAGGCCGATGGACAGCTTCGTCTCCAGCACCTGCGCGCCCTTGGTGAGCCGCACCGTGTACGTTCCCGGGACCACCCGCGGCCCCTGCGAGCCGGCGAAGGCGATGCTGGCGGCGCGCGGCACCCGCGGCGGCTTCACCTGCATGGTCCAGGAGACGCGGTTGACGCCGCGGCGCTTCGAGGGCGGCACCGTGTCCACCAGCTTGCCCTGCTCGTCGAGGATCTCGATCTTGATGGGCCCGAAGAGGTGCCGGGTGCGCTGGTAGTAGGTGATCACCGCTCCCGACGAGGGATTCTGGCCGGTGAAGGTGGCGTCGCCCTCGGCCCAGCCGCCCTGCGAGAGCAGCCGCTGCTGCGGGGGCCGGCCCGGCAGGAAGGCTGCGTCCTTCGCCATCAACTCCGGAGAGAGCGCGCGCAGCGGCACCAGATCGTCGATGATCCAGATGCCGCGCCCGTGCGTGGCGATGACCAGGTCGCCGTCGCGCGGCTGGACCTGGAGGTCCCGCACCGCCACCGCGGGAAAGTCGCCGCCCTTGAACTCGGCCCAGTCCTTCCCGCCGTCCACCGAGATCCAAAGACCGAATTCAGTGCCCACGAAGAGCAGGTTCTTGCGGACCGTGTCCTCCTTCACCACGTGGGCGTAGCCGCGCACGCCCTGGGACGGGCTCACGATCCGCGTCCAGGTCCTGCCGAAGTCGCTGGTCCGGTAGACCCATGGGGTCATGTCGCCGAAGGTGTGGCGGTCGAACGCGGCATAGGCGGTGCCGGCATCGAAGCGGCTGGCCTCCACCCAGCTCACCCAGGAGAACGGGGGCAGGCCGGGCACGTTCTTGACCAGGTTCGTCCAGCTCTTGCCCGCGTTGCGGGTGAGCTGGAGATTGCCGTCGTCCGTTCCCACCCAGATGGTGTTCGCGTCCAGCGGCGACTCGCTGATCGAGTAGATGGTGGTGTGCTCCTCGGCGGAGGAGTTGTCGAGGGTGACTCCGCCGGACCCCTCGTACGGGTTCTTCGTCTTGTCGTTGGTGGTCAGGTCCGGCGAGATCCGCTCCCAGGTGTCGCCCCGGTCGCGGGAGCGGAAGAGGAACTGCGCGCCGATGTAGATCGTCCCCTTCTGCGTGGGGCTGATGGCGATGGGCGTGTTCCAGTTGTAGCGCAGCCGCTCGCCGTACCTGGCCTTGGGCTGGATGTCGCGGGCGATCTGCAGCTTGCGGTCGACCCGGCCGATGAAGCCGCCCTGCGATTCCGCGTAGACCGCCTCGGGGTCGGTGGGATCGGGAACGGCCCAGAAGCCGTCGCCTCCGTAGAGGTTCTCCCAGACGCTGTTGGAGATGCCTCCGCCGTACGCGCTGGGCGCGGTCCAGGTGGAGTTGTCCTGCAGCCCGCCATAGACGCGGTACGGGTCCCGATCGTCGACGGCCACGTGATAGAACTGCGACACCGGCAGGTTGTTGCTCTTCCACCACCGGTTCCCGCCGTCGAAGGAGATGAAGAGCCCGCCGTCGTTGCCGCCGACGATGTGCTTGGGGTTGGAAGGATCCATCCAGAGGTCGTGCCAGTCGCCGTGGGTGGCGCCGAAGCCGCCCACCTGCGTGAAGCTCTTGCCCCCGTCGTCGCTGGCGATGAGCGCGCCGTCGGTCTTGAAGAGCCGATCGGGGTTCTGCGGATCGACCACCAGCCGCGCGAAGTAGAACGGCCGCCAGATCATCCACTGGCTGTCGTCGCGCCTCTCCCAGGTGTTGCCGCCGTCCGCCGAGCGCCAGAGCGCCGAGGCGGTGGACTCGACGAAGGCGTAGACGATGGCCGGGTTCGACGGCGCGAAGGCCACCTCCACCCGCCCCCACGGCTTCTTGCCGCCGACGGTGGTCACCTCGCTCCAGTGGGCGCCGCCGTCGCTGGACTTGAAGATGGCGCTGGCGCTCGGGGACTCCGGCGTCTCGCCGCCGGAGCGGAACACCCATCCCTTGCGGCGGAAGTCCCAGAGGCCGGCGAAGAGCACGTCGGGGTTCTTCGGGTCCATGGCCAAGGTACTGCAGCCTGTGGAGAGGTTCGGGCCGGTGAGGATCAGGTCCCAGGTCCTGCCGCCGTCGGTGGTCTTGTAGAGGCCGCGGTCGGGGCTGTCGCTCCAGAGCTTGCCGGGCGCGCAGGCGTAGACCACGTCGCTGTTGCGCGGGTCGACGGTGATGCGGGTGATGCGCTCGCTGTTGGGCAGGCCCATGTGCGTCCAGCTCTCGCCGCCGTCCACCGACTTGTAGATCCCGTCGCCCACCGAGACCGAGTTGCGGACCCACGACTCGCCCGTGCCCACCCAGACGATCTGGGGGTTCTTCGGATCGATCTCGATGGCGCCGATCGACTGCACCGGCTGCTTGTCGAAGACCGGCTTGAAGGTGGTGCCGCCGTCCTGGCTCTTCCACACGCCGCCGCTCGCGGCGCCCACGTAGAGGAGCGACTTGCCGTCGACGATGCGGCCGGCGACGGCGGAGATGCGTCCGCTCATGGCGGCGGAGCCGATGTTGCGCGCGCTCAGCCCGGAGATGACGCCCTTGTCGATGACCGGAGAGGCGGCGGCGCCCGCCAGCGGCGGCGCCTGCGCGGAGAGCGGCGCCGGGTGCTCGGGAGGCAGCAAAAGCCGCGTGCCGGGGCCCGCGGGAAAGTGGAAGAGGGCGTCGTCGTCTCCGCTGTTGGCCTCCACGGTTTCGAGGGTGAAGCGCTGCATCCTCGGCTGGCCCTTCGGCCCCGACTCGATCGAGGTGGGGACGTAGACGCCGTTCACCAGCACGTAGCTGCCGAAGTCGGTTTCGGTCACGCGCTCCGCGCCGCGGACGTGGCGCTCGCTGACCCGCCGGATCTCGAGGAAGTAGTCGGGGTCGAGGTAGACGTACTGCACGTCTCCGCCCTTGAGGGCGACCCGCAGCTTGTAGGCGGGCGTACCGTCCACGTCCTCGGTGCCGAGGGAGCTGACCTGGTAGCCCTTCTCGCGCCAACCGATCAGCGCCCCGTCGATGTCGGCGTCCTCGGAGAGGCCCCGCGCCTCGTCGGCGGTGGTGCGGAAGGGGTCGCGGCGGCCCTGGAAGGGATCGACGCTCCAGCTCTCCTTGCCGTCATACGCGTCGATGGCGGTGAGGCCCTGCAGCGTGGCCTCGGTGCGGATCAGGTCCGGCCGCTTGCGCAGCGAGGCGAACTCGGCGGTGATGCTGAAGTCGCCGCCGCCGAAGACCACCTTGCCGGTGACCTTGAGCGAGCGCAGGGCGGCGAGGTTCCTGGCGCCGCCGCGCGCCTCCACGTGCCGGGCGACGATCTGGTCGAGGGTGAGGGGAGTTGCAGCGGAAAGCGCGACGGCGATCAGGGCCGCAGGATGCATGTCGTCTCCTGAAAAGGGCGCACATCCTACGTCACGGGACGGCCTGCATTTCAAGGGTGTAAGCTCCACCCGCCCCGACCGGAAGGAGAGCTGCATGGACGGCCTGATGATGGATCTCCCGCTCACGCTCCTGCACATCTTCGACCGCGCAGCGCGGTACTTCCCCAGGACCGAAATCGTCTGGCGCCAGCCCGACAAGTCGGTCCAGCGCAGCACCTACGGCGAGTTCCACAAGCGCGCGCAGAAGCTGGCCAACGCGCTCACCCGCCTGGGAGTGAAGCCGGGCGACCGGGTGGCGACCCTCGCCTGGAACCACGGCCGCCACCTCGAGGCGTACTTCGCCATCCCCATCGCCGGCGCCGTGCTGCACACGCTCAACCCGCGCCTCTCCGTCCAGGACCTCGCCTACATCGTCAACCACGCCGACGACGCGGTGGTGATGATCGACGACGTGCTCTGGCCGCTCTGGGAGCGCCTGCGCCCGGAGGTGAAGCCGCGCCACGTCGTCGTCTGGGGCCACGGCCAGCCCGCCCCGGAAGGAGCGATCGACTACGAGAAGCTGATCGAGGCGGAGCTGCCGGAGTTCTCCCCGCCGCGCATCGAGGAGAACCAGGCCTGCGGCCTCTGCTACACCTCGGGGACCACCGGCCGGCCCAAGGGCGTCCTCTACAGCCACCGCTCGATGGTGCTGCACTCGCTCGCCTCGGTGATGCCGGACGCGCTGGGGCTGGGAAAGCACGACACCGTCCTGCCGGTGGTCCCGATGTTCCACGTCAACGCCTGGGGCATTCCCTTCTCGGCGACGATGGTGGGCGCCAGGCAGGTGTTCCCCGGACCGCACCTCGATCCGGTGAACGTGCTCAACCTGCTCGCGGACGAGAAGGTGACCATGACCGCCGGCGTTCCCACGGTCTGGCTGGGCGTGCTCGACGCGCTCGACCGCAACCCGGGCAAGTGGAACGTGAAGGCGCTGCACACGATGATCGTGGGCGGCTCGGCGGCGCCGCAGGCCATGATCGAGGGCTTCGAGAAGCGCCACGGGCTGCGCATCATCCACGCCTGGGGCATGACCGAGATGTCGCCGGTCGGCACCGTCAGCCGCCCGCGCGAGGAGGGCCTGCCCGACGCGGAGAAGTTCCGCCTGCGCGCGCTGCAGGGCACGGCGGTGCCGCTGGTCGACGTGCGCGCGATGAACGAGAACGGCGAGGTCCCCTGGGACGGCAAGACCATGGGCGAGCTGCACGTGCGCGGCCCCTTCATCGCCAGGAGCTACTTCCAGAACCCCTCGGAGGCGGACAAGTTCACCATGGACGGCTGGTTCCGCACCGGCGACGTGGTGACCATCAACCCCGACGGGTGCGTCCGCATCACCGATCGCTCGAAGGACCTGATCAAGAGCGGCGGGGAGTGGATCAGCTCGGTGGACCTGGAGAACGCGCTGATGGGGCACCCCGCGGTGAAGGAGGCGGCGGTGATCGCCATTCCCCACCCCAAGTGGGACGAGCGGCCGGTCGCGTGCGTCGTGCTCAAGGAAGGCACCACCGCCACCGAGCAGGACCTGCGCGAATACCTCGAGCCGCGCTTCGCGAAGTACTGGCTGCCCGACGCCTACGTCTTCATCGAGCAGATTCCCCGCACCGCGACGGGGAAGTTCCTCAAGGCGGCGCTGCGGACGCAGCTCAAGGACCTTCGCTTGCCTTGACCAGCGCGGCGCGCTGCGAGGCGGAGAGCTCGAGCAGCGGCGGCCGCACGATCCGCCACGACTCCTCGCCCGTGCGCCGCGCGATCGTCTCCTTCAGCGCCGGGATCATCGGGAACTTCTCGTAGGCGGAGCGGACGGCGTCGATCTCGCGCTGCCGCTCCTCGCTGCGCTCGCGGAAGGCGCGCGCGATGGCCGCGGCGTTCACGTTGGCGGTGGCGGTGATGCAGCCGGCGCCGCCTTCCTGGAGGTTGCGGAGCAGGAACTTCTCGCTGCCGACGAAGATCTCGAATCCGGGGAAGGCGCGGAGCATGGCGCGGGTGTTCTCGAAGTCGCCCGAGCTGTCCTTGATGCCCACGACGACGCCGGGAAAGTTGGCCAGGAGCCGCTCGATCACGCCGAGCGGGAGGCCCACCTGGGCCACCGGCGGGATGTGGTAGAGGTACACGCGCAGGCGCGGCTCGCCCACCCGATCGATGACGGCGGCGAAGCTGCGGAAGAGACCCTCCTCGCTCACGTTCTTGTAATAGAAGGGCGGCAGCATGAGCACGCCTGCGCAGCCGGCGCGCACTGCGGCGCGGGTGAGCCGCACGGTGTCGGTGAGCGCGCAGCAGCCGGTACCGGGGACCAGCCTTGCCGGCGGCAGGCCGCCCTCCACCATCGCGGCGAGCAGCCCTTCCCGCTCCTCCACCGAGAGCGAGTTCGCCTCGCTGGTGGTGCCGAACGGCGCCAGCGCGGTGCACCCCTGCTCGAGCAGCGAGCGGCAGTGGCGCAGGAAGAGCGCCGGGTCCGGGTCGAGCCTGGGATCGAACGGGGTCAGGACCGGCGCGAGGACACCTTGCATGGGTGGCTCGACTCTAGCCTCGCCGCGCCCTTCCCGGTAGTCCCCGGTCAACCGTCGCGCAGCGCGAGGTTCTCGGCGAGCCAGCGCGCCTGCCACGCCCGCTCCTCGGCGAAGCCGCTCTCGGCGCCGCGCACGGCCACCGCCGCCACCGCGGCGATGAACGCCGCGCTCCCCGCCGGCGCCCGCTCCGCGCGCGCGGCGTAGTCCTCCAGCTCCGCCGAGGGCGCCTGCAGGGCATGGGCGCGCGCCCGGGCGGCACAGGCCTGCGCGAACGCCTGCGGCTGCCAGGCGGTGACCCTCTGGAGAAGCCTGCCCCGGGCGGCCTCCAGCTGGGTGGCGCGCTCCACCACCGGCGCTCCCAGCTCGATGCGCCAGAGCTCGTCGTCCACCCACCAGGGCAGCTGCGACACCCTGCAGGCGTGGACGCCTTCGCCGTGGGCGGCGCGGCCCATCACCCAGGCGCCGGGCACCCAGGAAAATCCGGTGAAGGGCGCCACGCCTCCCGCCCGCAGGAACTTGTACGCAATCACGGCTTCGCCTTCCATCCCCGGAACAGCCGCAACAGGTCGTCGCGCACCTCGGGCTTCAGGTCCTCTTCCCGCGCGGCGCCGGCGGCGGCGATGGTCTGGCGGATCTGCTGCAGGTAGTTGCGGCACCCGCTGCAGTAGACGAGGTGCTGCTCGAACCGGGTGCGCTCGGGAAGCGGCATGCGGCCTTCGAGGTAGTCGGTGACCAGCTCCACGATCTCGCGGCAGGTCAGCTCGGCGGGCACGCGGGCGGTCATCGGAGCTTCTCCATCTGCGACTCGAGAGCGGCGCGCACGGCTGCCCGCGCGCGGTGCAGGAGCACGCGCTGGTTTCCGTCGGACAGGCCGAGCGCCTCGCACACCTCTTCCGGACTGCACCCTTCTACGTCCCGCAGGAGGATGACTTGTTTCTGCCGGGAAGGGAGCGCGTCGATGGCGCGCTGCGCCAGGGCGAGCGTCTCGCCGGCCATGAGGCGCGCGTCCGCCCAGGGAGAAGGCGCCGCGGACCAGTGCCCCGGCCACTGCGGGTGATCGTCGGGAAGGAAGCGCGCCGGGTCCACGGTGGGACCGTCGCCCTCCTCCTCCATCGACGAGAACGGCTGCGTGCGCGCCTCCCGCTGCGCGCGGGTCCGGGCGCGGTTGGCGAGGATGCGGAAGATCCACGAGCGCAGCGGCGAGCGCCCCTCGAACCGGGCGATGCCTTCCAGCACCGCGAGCCAGGTCTCCTGGACCACGTCCTCCGCCACCGCCGGGCTCTGCACGAAGACCTGGGCCACGCGGAGCATGGAGCCGTGATAGCGGCCCACGATGTCGAGGAAGGCGGACTCGTCGCCCTCGCGCAGCGCGGAGACGAGCGACAGCTCCTCGGGCAGGACGGTGGCCTCTCCCATCGCCGGCAGCCTACACCCTGGCAGCCAAAGCGGCGCGCTCCGACCCGGGACGGAATCGTGACGCGCCCGGCGTTTGCGCATACTCACGAGAGGCAATGCCCACCCGCGAAGAGCAGAGGCTGCTGGAGGCCGCCCGCCGCACCGCCAACTGGAAGCGCTGGGGACCGTACCTGTCCGAGCGCTCCTGGGGCACGGTGCGCGAGGACTACAGCCCGGACGGCGCGGCCTGGGAGTATTTTCCCCACGACCACGCCCGCTCGCGCGCGTACCGCTGGGGCGAGGACGGCATCGCCGGCATCTGCGACCGCCACCAGATCCTCTGCTTCGCCGTCGCGCTCTGGAACGGCCGCGATCCCATCGTCAAGGAGCGGCTCTTCGGCCTCAGCGGCAAGGAGGGCAACCACGGCGAGGACGTGAAGGAGCTCTACTACTACCTCGACTCCACGCCGACGCATTCGTACATGAAGTTCCTCTACAAGTACCCGCAGGCGGAGTTCCCCTACGCGCAGCTCGCCTCGGAGAGCCGGCGCCGCGGCCGATCGGGCAAGGAGCCGGAGCTGATCGAGACCGGCGTGTTCGACCAGGACCGCTACTTCGACGTCTTCGTCGAGTACGCGAAGGCGGGAGTGGAGGACATCTGCGTCCGCATCGAGGTGGCGAACCGCGGGCCCGAGGAGGCGGCGCTGGAGCTCTTGCCCACGCTCTGGTTCCGCAACACCTGGAGCTGGGATGCGCGGCAGCTTCGGCCCCGCATCCGCGCCGAGACCGGCGGCGCGGTGGCCGAGCACCCGCGCGAGGGGCCCTTCCACCTCGCCTGCGAGGGCGAGCCCGAGCTGCTCTTCTGCGACAACGAGAGCAACCTCGAGCGGCTCTGGGACGTGCCCGGGCCGCGCTATCCCAAGGACGGGATCAACGACCACCTCGTCCACGGCCGGGACAGCGTCAATCCTGCCCGGATCGGCACCCGGATGTCGGCCCGCTACAGCCTGCGGGTGCCGGCGCGCGGCTCGCGGCTGGTGCGGCTGCGCCTGTGCCGCGGCGCAGTCCATCCGGTGGACGGGGACGACGCCATCCTCGCTGCGCGAAAGCAGGAGGCGGACGAGTTCTACGCCACGGTGATCCCCGCCCCGCTCTCCCCCGACGCGAAGAACGTCATGCGCCAGGCGCTCGCGGGAATGCTCTGGTCGAAGCAGTTCTATCATTACGTGGTGCGCGACTGGCTGCGCGGAGACCCCGCCCAGCCGCCGCCGCCGGAGGAGCGCAAGCGCGGCCGCAACGCCGACTGGACGCACCTCTACGGCTCCGACGTCCTCTCCATGCCCGACAAGTGGGAGTACCCGTGGTTCGCGTCCTGGGACCTGGCCTTCCACTGCATCCCGCTCTCGCTGGTGGACGCGGATTTCGCCAAGGAGCAGCTCGTGCTCCTCCTGCGCGAGTGGTACATGCACCCGAACGGGCAGATCCCCGCCTACGAGTGGGCCTTCGGGGACGCCAACCCGCCGGTCCTGGCCTGGGCGGCATGGCGCGTCTACAAGATCGAACGCAAGCGGCGCGGCGCGGGCGACCGCAAGTTCCTCAAGCGCGTCTTCCTCAAGCTGATGCTGAACTTCACCTGGTGGGTGAACCGGAAGGACGCGGGAGGGCGCAACGTCTTCCAGGGCGGCTTCCTCGGCCTCGACAACATCGGGGTCTTCGACCGCAGCCGGCCGCTTCCCGGCGGCGGAAGCCTGGAGCAGAGCGACGCCACCAGCTGGATGGCCATGTACTGCCTCAACATGCTCACCATCGCGCTGGAGCTCGCGCGCGAGGAGGAGGTGTTCGAGGACGTGGCCTCGAAGTTCTGGGAGCACTTCGTCCACATCGCGCAGGCCATCAACACGCTCGGGCTCTGGGACGCGGAGGACGCCTTCTTCTACGACGTGCTCCAGCGCGAGGGCCGGCAGGAAGTGCGCCTGCGCATCCGCTCGATGGTGGGCCTGATCCCGCTCTTCGCGGTGGAGCCCATCGCCGCGGAGATCATCGCCAGCTTCCCCGCCTTCTCCCGCAGGCTGGAGTGGTTCATCGACAACCGGCCCGACCTGACCCAGGGCGTGGCCAACATGCGCACCCGGGGCCCGAAGGGGCACCGGCTCTTCTCGGTGGTGGGCCCGGACAAGCTGCGCGCGATCTTGAAGAGGGTCCTGGACGAGAAGGAGTTCCTCTCCCCCCATGGCGTCCGCGCTCTCTCCCGCGTCCACGCCGATCACCCCTACGTCCTGCGCCTCGACGGGCACGAGTACGGCGTCCGCTACGAGCCGGCCGAGTCCTCGAGCGGCCTCTTCGGCGGCAACTCCAACTGGCGCGGCCCGGTCTGGTTTCCCCTCAACTACCTGCTCATCGAGTCGCTGCAGAAGTTCCACCACTACCTGGGCGACGGGTTCACGGTGGAGTTTCCCACCGGCTCGGGGCGGCGCCTCACGCTCGCGCAGGTCGCGGCGGAGCTGTCGCGGCGGCTCTCCTCGCTCTTCCTTCTCGACGACGACGGACGCAGGCCGGCCTTCGGCGCGGTGAAGAAGTTCCAGGAGGACCCGCACTTCTCCGACGCGCTGCTCTTCCACGAGTACTTCGACGGCGACGACGGCACCGGGCTCGGCGCGATCCACCAGACCGGCTGGACCGGCCTCGTCGCCAAGCTCCTCCAGCAGAGCGGGGAATGAGCGGCCCCTTCGGAGGGCCCGGATCGATCAGACCACGTCGAGGACGCCGCCCTGGAGGAGGATCCGCGTCTTGATCACGTCGAGGGGCGGGCTGAAGAAGAAGCCCTGCGCGTAGGCGCAGCCCACCTCGCGCACGAGCTGCGCCTGCTCCTTGGTCTCCACGCCTTCGGCGATCACCGTCTTTCCCAGGTCGCGGGCGATGGAGACGATGCGCCCGAGGACCTGGCGGTCCCGGTCGGCGCTGCCGGTGATGAAGGAGCGGTCGAGCTTGATGGTGTCGACCTCGGCGTTGTGCAGGTGCCGCAGCCACGACTGCCCGGTGCCGAAGTCATCCATGTGAAGCTTGAGGCCGCGCCGGTGCAGCTCGGTGAGCATCTTGGTGCCGTTGTCCGGCGGCAGCGCGCCCTCGTTGATGTCCATGTTCAGGTCGGAGGGCGCGAGCTTCCACTCGCGCAGCACCCGCTCGATCTGCGCCCCGAGGTCGCTCTGCTCGAGCAGCTTCTGCGAGAAGTTCACCGAGAGGGAGAGCTTGGCCGCCGAGGCGATGTCGCGGCGCCAGTCGTGCATCTGGTGCGAGGCGTTCTGCAGCACCCACTGGTCGATGCTGACGATCAGCCCGGTCTCGACGGCCATGGCCAGGAACTTGGCCGGCTGCACCAGCCCGAGCCGCGGGTGCTGCCAGCGCGCCAGCGCCTCGAGCGCGCGCACCTTCCCGGTCTGCACGTCCACGATCGGCATGTAGTGGATGAGCAGCTCGTTGCGCAGGATGCCGCTGCGCAGGTCGGTCTCGAGCTGCACGTGGGCGGGTGAACCCTGGACGCCCTCGCGCTGGAAGACGGCGGTGCGCGCCTTGCCCAGCGCCTTGGCGCGGTACATGGCCACGTCGGCGTCGCGGAGCACGTCCTCCGCCTTCTGGTAGAGCGACGATCCCACCGCGACGCCGATGCTGGCGCTGGACTGGACCCGCTGTCCGCTGCCCACCTCGAAGGGCTCGCGCATCACCTCGTGAACGCGCTCGGCCACGCGCATGGCGTCGGCGGGCCCGCGCACGTCGTCGAGCCACATGGTGAACTCGTCGCCGCCGTGGCGGGCGAGCGTGTCGCCCTGGCGCAGGCACGACTCCAGCCGCCGGGTGATCTGCTGCAGCAGCTGATCGCCCGCCTCGTGACCGAAGGCGTCGTTCACCATCTTGAAGTGATCGATGTCGATGAAGAGCACGGCGAAGCGGTAGTCCTCGTGCCGGCGCGTCCGGTAGAACGAGTGGCGGAGCAGGTCGAGGAAGAGCGTCCGGTTGGGCAGGCCGGTGAGCGCGTCGTGCCGGGCATCGTGGGCCATCCGCTCCACCATCGACCGGTGGCGGGTGACGTCGCTCATCAGCCCGGCGATGCGCACCGCGGTGCCCGCGGGATCGCGCTGGGCCGCGCCGCGGGCGTGCAGCCAGCGCCACTCGCCGTCGCCGTGGCGCACCCGGTGCTCGTGATCGAGCGCGGGGGTGCGGCCCTCGAGATGGGACGAGATGGCCGCGCGCAGCGGCGCGGCGTCTTCCGGGTGCACCCGCTCCAGCCAGTCGGCGGGCAGGCCCAGCAGCGGCGACTCCAGCGCGAGCAGCGTCCGCCAGGCTGCGGAGAGGTGCAGCTGGTTCTGGCGCAGGTCCCAGTCCCAGACCACGTCGAGGCTGGCGGCGACGGCGAGCGAGAGCCGCTCCTCGCGCTCGCGGAGCTGGACGTCCTTCTCCACCGTCTCGGTCTGGTCGCGGACCACGCCGGTGACGCGCCCGACCGAGCCGTCGCGCTTCTGCCGGGGCAGGAGCACGAAATCGCAGGCCAGCGCGCGGCCGCCCCGGGCGGAACAGGCCAGGGTCCGCGCCACCGGCTCGCCGCGCAGGAGCTTTCGCGTCCAGGCGGCGGCCAGCTTCTCCTTCTCCAGCGGCTGGAGCAGGTCGAAGACCGGCTTTCCCGGGAGCTCGGCGGGGTCGGCGCCGCACAGCCTCGCCGCCGCCGGGTTCGCGCCGCGCACCACCAGCCCGGGGGTCAGCTCGAACACGGCCATCGGGCTCTTCTCCAGGAGGCGCTCGAGCCGCCTGCGCGCCCGCGCGCGCCGGGCCTGCCGCTCGGCCTTGCGCTGCCGCTCCAGCGCCGCCTTCCGCTGGCCGCGGTGGAGCAGCGCGGCGATGGACCCGACCGAGTCCTCCAGCTGCTCGCGCTCCGCGTCCGCCTCGCGATACGCCGCGTCCACCGCCGCGAGCAGCTTGCGCAATGCCTGTGGCAGTTCCTGGCCCACGGCGGCGAGCTGGCGCCGGAGGCGCGGGTGCATGATCAGCTCCTCACCGCGGGAGCGGGCTTGCCGAGCAGGAATCCCTGGACGAAGTCGGCGCCGTGGTCGCGCACCCAGGAGAGCTCCGCCTGCTCCTCGATGCCCTCGACGATGGTGCCGATGCCGAGGCCATGGCCGATCTCCAGCAGCTTTGCGGCGATGAGGCCCTTGACCGGGTCCTGGTGCACGCCGCGGATGAGCCCGCCGTCGAGCTTGATGAAGTCGGGGCGCAGGCGGTGGACGAGGTTGAGCGTGGACCAGCCCGCGCCCAGATCGTCGAGCGCCACCCGGAACCCGGCGTCGCGGTACGCCTCCAGCACCGAGTCGAGCAGCGCGGTGTCGACGAAGCGGTCGGCCTCCACCACCTCAAACACCACCTGCTCGCGCGAAAGGCGCGCCTCGCGGATGGCATCGAGCACGGCGTTCAGGCTCGCCTCGGGATCGCGCACGGCGGCGGGCGAGAAGTTGATGAAGACGCACATGTCCCGCGAGTGCCGCGCCGCCTCGCGGATGGCGCTCCTGCACGCAGCCGAGTCCACCTCGAAGAGCAGGCCCGCCTCGCGGGCGAGGGTGAGGATGGGCAGCGGCGCGACCAGGGAGCCGTCGCGCTCCACGCCGCGCAGCAGCGCCTCGTGCGCGAAGACGCGGCTGGTGTCGCAGGCATGGACGATGGGATGGAAGAAGCTGGTGAAGCGTCCCTCCGCGAGCTGATCGAGGAGCCACCCGGACCGGGCGAGCACGTCGAGCGAGTGGAGGGTGGTCATGCGGGCGAAGTCGGGCAGGCGCGGCGGCGCCGCCCCGGGCAGGAAGAGCGCGCGCGTCTCCAGCGCCTCGGTCTCGCTGAGCCCGTCGCAGAGCTCCGCCGTGCACGCCTGCACTGCGCTCTCGCGCAGCGGAATGCGCACGCAGCCGTCGATGAACTCGTGCTCCCGCCGGGCCGCACGCAAGCTCTGCGCGACGCGCAGCGCCGCCCGCCCGGGACGAAGCCAGAGGAAGAGCGTGCCGGCGCCCCGGAGGCGGTCGGGAAGGCGCCGGTTCAGGGCGCGGGCAATGCTGGGGGCGGGGTCTGGCGGTGCCGAGACGCTGTTCCGGCTCAAGATCTAAAACCTGTAACCGAGTTCCTGAACAGGCGTCAAGCAAGGTGGGCATTTGCCCACAGGCTGGATCTGGCCATTTGGGGCATTCCCATGCAATTTCGTGCCGCTATGTTGAGCTGCGTACAGTTCGCGACATGCTGCCGCGGAGCGCTTTTTCGGGTTCAGGTGCGTAGGAAAGTTATGACGCCATCGCCCGCAATCGACGCCGCGCCGCGGCATTCTCGGCCACATCGTAGGGGACACCCTCGCCGCGCGCAGCGCGCAGGGTGTCCCCATTTGCGTGAAACCCCCTCGCCCGTGGACGGCGCCATCCCGATGACGTAGAGGCATCTGCATGCGCCGTTGCCTCTTCTCGATCCTCCTCGTCGCCTGCAGCACCGTTCCCAACGTTTCACCCGAGCGCCTCGCGGCGGTGCGGGAGGCCGAGGACGAGGGGACGCTGAAGGGCTGCAAGCGGCTGGGCCGGTTCAGCGGGTCGTCCACGCAGGCCGGCGATGCGGGGCTGGACCAGGCGCGCACGGAGGCCCGCGCGAAGTGCGCAGCGGCGGGCGCCACCGATTTCGCCTTCGCCAACGAGTCGGTCACTCCCGACGCCACCACCGTCGCGGCCATCGCCTACGACTGCACGGAACGAAAATGACCTGCTGGCATTACTACGCTCCGCGCGAGACCGGCGAGACCTCCTTCTCCATCGATGCCTCGCGCATCGTCTTCGGCCGCGGCGCGCTGGTGGAGGTGGGCGACCACGCGCGCGCGTTCGGCTGCCGCAGGGTGGCGCTCTTCACCGACCCGCGGCTCGCGCAGGGCGAGCACCTGGCCAGCGTGCGCAAGTCGCTGCAGGCCGCGGGCGTGGACTGCGCGCTCTACGCCGAGGTGAAGGTCGAGCCCACCGACGTCTCCTTCCAGGCCGCCGCGGGGTTTGC
>DASSQZ010000215.1:0-17650 GCA_035702105.1 Myxococcales bacterium
GAGGGTCTGCGCCGGCGCTACGGTGATGCTGTCGCCCGTGTGCACGCCCATCGGGTCGACGTTCTCGATGCTGCAGATGATCACCACGTTGTCGGCCTTGTCGCGCATCACCTCCAGCTCGAACTCCTTCCAGCCCAGCACGGACTCCTCGATCAGCACCTCGTGGGTGGGGCTGTAGGCGAGAGCGCGCGCTCCCAGCTCGCTCAGCTCCTCGCTGTTGTAGGCGATGCCGCCGCCCAGGCCCCCCAGGGTGAAGCTGGGGCGCAGGATCAGCGGGAAGCCCAGCTCCTGGCCGATGGCCATCACCTGGTCGAGGTCGTGGGCCACCCCGCTCTTCGGCACGTCGATGCCGATGGCGGTCATGCACTCCTTGAACCGCTGCCGATCCTCCGCCTTCTCGATGGCGTCGAGCTGGGCGCCGATGAGCTGCGTGCCGTACTTCGCCAGGATGCCGCGCTTGGCGAGGTCCACGGCCAGGTTCAGGGCGGTCTGGCCGCCCATGGTGGGCAGCACCGCGTCCGGGCGCTCGGCGGCGAGGATGCGCTCGGCCGCCTCCACCGTGATGGGCTCGATGTAGGTGCGGTCCGCCCACTCCGGGTCGGTCATGATGGTGGCCGGGTTGGAGTTGAGCAGGATGGTGCGGTACCCCTCTTCCCGCAGGGCCTTGAGCGCCTGCACCCCGGAGTAGTCGAACTCGCAGGCCTGCCCGATGACGATGGGACCGGATCCGAGCAGGAGGATGGACTTGAGGTCTTTTCTTCTCGGCATCGGCGCGGGGTCTACTAACATGGACTTCTGCCCGTGACCACGGCCGAAGAAGCCCTCCTGCGCAACGACCGCTACCTGCGCGAGTTCGTGGAGGCGCTGCGCCTCTGTCCCTACGCGAAGCGCTGCCGCGAGGAGGGCAAGCTCCTCCGCCGGGTGCTGCGCGGCCGCGCCGAGGCGCCCCCTGCCATCGCCGCCATCGAGGCGCTGCCGCCCGAGTCGGTGGAGGTGGCGCTGCTCATCTTTCCCGACGAGCCCGCCGACGGCGAGGCGGCCGCCCGCGCCTTCTCCTCCTTCTGCGCCGAGCTGCGCCCGCACCTGCAATCGTTCTTCTGCGTGGCCTTCCACCCCGCCCTGCCCCGCGATCTGCTCGACGCGCAAAGGGCGGTGCAGTTCATCCGCCGCAGCCCGGACCCGACCCTGCAGCTGGTCCGCATCTCGACCCTCACCTCGCTGCGCGGCGGCGACGGGGGCGGCTCGCGCCACCTGGACCCCGCCGCGCTCTCGCTGGAGCAGCTCCTCGCCCTGGAGACCCCGCTGTGCCTCTCCGAGCGCATCGCCGAGGCGAACCTCGAGACGCTGCGCCGCGAAGGCCCCGACCGGCTGGAGGAGCTGCTCGCCGGCTTCCGCGGCGACTAGGAACTACTGAGGAGCCGCCGCGGGCGCGGGCATCGGCTCGGCATGCGCCCAGAGCGGCACGCTGTGCCGATCGCGCTCGCGAATCTGGAAGATGCGGAAGTTGTCCACCTCGCGGATGATGCCGGTGTTGGGCTCGAAGAGCTGCCAGCTCTGGTTGCGGCTGTCGGCGTTGCGGAACCAGATCAGGCTGCCGTCGCCGGCCATCTCCGGCCTCACCACGTTGCCGCTGTCGATGCCCACCTGCGACTCGGGCTCCCAGCCCGCCGGGCGAGAGAGGAACACCCGCTCGCCGTCGGCGTACTGCACGGCCAGGGCGCCGCAGGACTCGTCCCCCGGCTGGAAGCACTCCACCTTTGCCATCTGCTTGCCGCCGCACTCGATGATGTTGGGGTCCGCGGCGCGGCAGGAGCTCATGCCGCTGCGGTAGTGCGAGACGCGCGGTGAGGCGCAGAGCGCGCCGAGCAAGAGGAACAGAGACCATCTCATGACGTCACCTCCCCGAGGCGCCGCGACACGCGGTCCGCCCATTCCACCTCGATCTCGCTGCAAGCGGCCCTCCGGCGCAAGCGCAAAGCCGCGGCCGGGATGCTTCCGCTGCCGGCGAAGGGGTCGAGCACCAGGTCTCCGGGCCGCGACCACTGCCGCAACAGGGCCTCCAGCACGGTGAAAGGCTTGTGGTTGGGGTGGCTGCCCCAACGCTGCGCCTCGCCGTCGTCGTCGTATCCGGCGGCCACGCACCACACCCGCGGCGCATCGCCCGGCGAGAGCTCGGGCAGGGCCTCGCGGGTGAACACCAGCGCCGTCTCGTACACCCTGAGGAGCTGCTCGTTGCCCGAGCGATCCGAGGTCCTCTTCGCCCAGGTGAACTCGCCCGCCTCGACATACCCGAGCCCCCGGGCCACCCCCCGGATGGGCTCCTTGCCGAGGAAATTGGTCCACACCAAGAGCGGCCCGCCGACGTGCGCCGCCGCCCTGGGCAGCCACTCCTCGGTGAACTTGCGGTAGCCGCGCACGTCCTCGAACCTGGCCACCGGGTCGCGGTCGATCTTCACGCCGGCGCGCCTGTCGCGCAGGTCGCCGCCCTTGC
This sequence comes from Myxococcales bacterium, assembly GCA_035702105.1. Classification (GTDB taxonomy): domain Bacteria; phylum Myxococcota; class Myxococcia; order Myxococcales; family 40CM-4-68-19; genus 40CM-4-68-19. Next base: position 2,492 of record DASSQZ010000215.1, read on the forward strand.
GGCGGCGCGTGAGCAGGCAATAGGGCGGGTCGGTGAAGAGGAGCGCGGCCCGCTCCCCGCGCAGCGCCTGCCGGTAGGTCTCCTCCTCGCGCGCATCGCCGCGCACGCAGGGGGTCACAGCCGGACGCGGATCTCGTAGCGCCGGTTCTTCGCCTTCTTCGCCGGGGTGTCGTCCTTCTTCACCAGCCGCTCCGAGGAGCCCTTGCCCACGGCGACGATCTCCTTCTCGGGAATGCCGCGCTTCACCAGCTCCTTCACGATCACGGCGGCGCGCTTCTCCGACAGCTCCTTGTTGTGCTGCTCGTTCCCGGAGGAGTCGGTGTGGCCGGAGACCTCGAACCTGAAGTTCTGCACGCCCGCGGCGTTGAGCCGTTTCTTGGCGTCGACCAGCGCGTTGCCCAGGTTCTGCAGCTTCTTGTCGCAGTTCTTGTCGAACTGGTCGGAGTCGGTCTTGAACGTGCACTGGTTCTTGCGCCCCTCCTCGAGGAGCCGCTTGTTGACGCTGGTTTCCAGCTTCTTCGTGGCAGCCCCTCCGGCGACGGACTTGGCGACGTCCCAGGGGGCCTGCGCGAGCAACAGGGCGATCAGGGCGAGGGTCATGGGCGCGCACCATAGAACGCAATCGGCACACTTCCAAGGCCGCGGGACCGGCGGCCCCGAAGCCTCGCGCCGCCGCTTGCGTCGCATGATAGGCTCAGGCAAGAGAGCAGCGAACACCCGCCCCAGGAGACCCAATGGCGTTCGTCGTTGCCGAGCCGTGCATCGCCTGCAAGTACACCGACTGCGTTGCCGTCTGCCCCGTCGACTGCTTCTACGAGGGCGCCAACTTCCTCGTCATCCATCCCGACGAGTGCATCGACTGCGGCGCCTGCGAGCCGGTCTGCCCCACCAAGGCCATCTTCCCGGAGGACGACCTTCCCGAGAAGTGGAAGGAGTACACCGCCTTGAACGCCGACCTGGCGACGAAGTGGCCCAACATCAACAAGCAGAAGGACCCGCTGCCCACCGCGGAAGAGAACAAGGAGAAGGAAGACAAGCGCGGGATGCTCTCGATGGAGCCCTTCGCGGGTTGACTGCGGTGTCCGACCTCGCCCCCGGCCTGCTCATCGCGGTACCCCAGCTCGACGATCCAAACTTCCACCGGTCGGTGGTGCTGCTCGTCGAGCACAACGAGACGGGGGCCATGGGCATCGTCTTCAACCGCCCGAGCGACATCGCCCTCAAGGAGATCGGCAAGGAGCACGGCATGGACGTGCACGAAGGCGCGGGCAACGCCTACGTGGGCGGTCCGGTGCAGCGCGAGCGCGGCTTTCTCGTGCACCGGCGAGCCGAGGTGGCCGACTCGGTTCAGCTCCAGGACGACGTCTTCCTCTCCGTGTCCACCGATGCGCTGCGGATCCTGCTCGCGGGCGATCCCGCCGCCTACCGCCTCTGTCTCGGGTACGCCGGCTGGGGTCCGGGCCAGCTCGAGAACGAGATGGTGGCGGGAGGATGGCTGAATTCCGCCATCTCCTCGAAACGCATCTTCGATACGCCGGTGGAGAAGATCTGGGACGCGGTCATCCGCGACCTGGGCATCGACCCTGCCTTCCTCATCCAGGGGGGAGGCAAGCAGTGACTCCGCGTGAAGGATGAGCTGGACCAGAAGCCGCAGGCCCCCCTCGAGGCCCGCGCCGAGCCTCCGGTGGTGGCCCGGCTGATCATCGAGATCCGCTCCGACGGCACCCGGACGGTGGCGCGGGGAATGGCGGAGGACGTGGCGCAGGGCGAGCGTGTCCAGGTCGAGGCGGAAGGAAGGACGCCGCTGCAATTGGTGTTTTCGTTGCTCAAGTCGCTCAAGGACGTGCCCGCGCTCGCGCGCAGTTTCGGCAGGGGCCTGTTGCCCGGCAGGAAGAAGCCCTGACGCGCAGCCTCTGCGGTCTCCTTGCCAAGCGGCGAAAATCCTGCTGCCGACAGTACGTGCAGTCCCTGTCGCGTGCGCGCAGTTCTTGCCGTGAATCCGCGGCGATCCAGTTGTGCGCGCATGTGGCACTCCCACTGCACGGCCACACCGACGCGGGGAAAGTCTTCTCGCGCGGGGAACCCTATGCTCAAAACTTCGATTCTCACAGTGCTGCTGTGCGCTGCGGCAGGCGCCCAGGCGGTCCAGAGTCCGCAATTGCCCATTGCCGGGAGCGCAATTCCGCAATTCGCCCAACCGCTTCCGCTCCTCTCGCTGCATTCGCAGGCGGTGGCGCCCAATGTGATCGACACGCGCATCGGCAGCCAGCCGCTGACGCTGACCATGTGCGAATTCCGCTCGCACATCCTTCCGCCGAACACGCTGGTTGCCGGGAAGCAGCCGGAGACCTGGACCTGGGGCTACGTGGTCGGCGACACCTGCCCGACCGGCGTGCAGGAGACCTACCTGGGACCGGTGCTCGTCAACACGCGCGGCGTCCCCACCGAGATCAACTTCGTCAACAAGCTGGGCACAACCGCCACCACCAACGTGCTCGCCTACAGGTACTCCACCGACCAGACGCTGCACTGGGCCGATCCGCTCGCGCCCCAGCAGGATGGGGTGGTGAACATGTGCAACATGCTGGGCGGTATTCCCGGGTTCGGGTCGGTCTGCGCCGCCAACTACGACGGCCCCATCGCCGCTGTTCCGCACCTGCACGGCGGCGAGGTGCCGCCGGAGCTGGATGGCGGCCCCGACGCCTGGTACACGAGCGACGGGCTCTATCGCGGGCACGATTACTATTCGAAGGCGTCGTTTTCCGGGACCGGACTGCCGGCGGCAGCGAACGCGTCGGTCTACCGTTATCCGAACGGCCAGCAGGCCGGACCACTCTGGTTCCACGATCACACCCTCGGCGCCACCCGCCTGAACGTGTTCGCGGGGCTCGCCGGCGCCTACTTCATCGTCGATCCCGCGCAGCAGCTCCCCACGAACTTCCTCGGCGTCGCCGACATCGTCCCGCTCGTGCTGCAGGACCGCATGTTCGACACGACCGGCCAGCTCTTCTTCCCCGGCGACAGCGCCGGCGGCGTCCTCGCCAGCCCGAACCCCGACCATCCGTACTGGGTGCCGGAGTTCGTGGGCGACACCATCGTGGTCAACGGAAAGGCCTGGCCGTTCCTCGAGGTGCAGCCGAAGCGCTACCGCTTCCTGGTGCTGAACGGCTCCAACGCGCGGACCTACGAGCTGGCGCTCACGCCGCAGCTCAACACGAAGGTGGCGCCCCCCATCTGGGTCATCGGCAACGACGACGGCTACCTGGACACTCCGGTCAAGCTCGATCCCAACGCCGGGCAGCGGCTGCTGATCATGCCCGGTGAGCGGTACGAGGTGATCGTCGACTTCGGCGGTCTCGCCGCCGGCAGCCAGCTCATCCTCAAGAACTCGGCCAAGACGCCGTATCCCGCGGGCGCCTCGCCGCAGGGAGCGACCACCGCCCGCGTCATGCAGTTTCGCGTCAACTGCCCGGTGGCCGGATGCCCCACCGACACGAGCTTCAATCCCGCGACGCTCGGTTCCATCCGCATCAACCAGCCGATCGCGCGGCTGACCAATCCCGCCACCGGCACCGTCGCGGCCGGCGTGACCATCAACAAGACGCGCCAGCTCACGCTCAACGAGATTGCGCTGCCCGCCTCGCTGGCGACGGATCCGGTCACGGGCGTCGCCAACACTGCCTATCCCGGCGGGCCGGTCGAGATCCTGGTCAACAACACCAAGTGGTCGGGAGACTCGCCGCGGACCTTCGGCGACTTCGTCCCCATCAAGCTCAACGGCATCACCACCGCCTACTCGGAGACGCCGAAGGAGGGCGACGTCGAGCTGTGGGAGATCGTCAACCTCACCGCGGACGCCCACCCGATCCACACGCACCTCTCCTCGTTCCAGGTGCTCAACCGCCAGGCGTACCAGCAGAGCAAGTACGTCCCGGCGTATGCGGCGGCGTTCCCGGGCACGGTGGGCTGCCCCGTGGGCACCTTCTGCCCCGGCTTCGGCCCGCCTCTGAACTACAACACCGGCAACGCGCGGGCGCTGGGCGGCAACCCGGACATCACGCCGTTCCTGCAGGGCAAGGTGCTCCCGCCGAGCCCGCAGGAAGTCGGCTGGAAGGACACCGTCATGGTCCTGCCGGGCTTCGTCACCCGCTTCGTGGTGCGCTGGGCGCCGGCGAACGAGACGGCGAACGCGTTCCCGTTCGCTCCCGGCGACTGCTCGAGCTTCCCCTGCGCCACGGCGACGCGCGGCTACGTGTGGCACTGCCACATCATCGACCACGAGGACAACGAGATGATGCGGCCCGACGTCATCCAGATCAACCAGGCGGCGACCCGCACCTACGTGCGCGGCGTCGACTTCTAGGACCCGAGGACCCGGGCCGCGAGCGGCCCCAGATCCGAGGGAGGATTCGTGCAGGGGTGGCCGTCCGTCCAGAGGGCGGCCACCCCTTTTTCTTCCAGCACGAGCTGGAACGACGAGCGCGTGCCGTAGCCCACCTCATCGGCGTGGACGCAGGCGCTCTCCAGCGGCTCCGGCGCGTGCGCGGTCATGGGCACGCGCCAGGCGTGCACCCCGGGCGGAAGATCCGCGAAGGCGAGCGCCACCGACGCCTCGCGCCGGCCCTCTCCCGCGCCGAAGCTGCGCTCGGTGACCACGTGCACCCGGTCCGACGCGAGCTGCGCGTGGCGGACGTCCACGCCATCGCTCCAGGTCACGAAGGCGCCCTCGAGATCGGCGTAGACGAGGTGGAAGCCGTTGTGGCGGTCGCCGCGCAATTCGCCCAGCGCCTGGCGGAGACCGCGGGCGCTGGCCGCCTGCAGCGCCTCGAGGACCAGCAGCCCGCGGCTGGTGCGCGCGGGGTCGACCATGGCGCCGTGGCGGTTGGTGACGCAGGCGAAGAGGCCGTGGCGGTTCAGGCCCAGCCAGCTTCCGTGCGCCAGCTCGTCGCGGGGCGCGAGCACGCCGTTCTCGATGCGCGGGCCGATGGCCGGACGCGAGAGCAGCTCGTTGCGGTTGCCCGATACGGCAAGGAGCCTGCCCTCGCGGTGGAGGAGGACCAACGTGCACATGGCGCGCGCCCGATCGTGTAGATTGCGCGCCCTCTATGCCAACCAGGTCCCAGCTGCGCAAGCCCTTCCAGCGCGCCCGAACCGTCGATCCGAAGCCCATCAGCGGGCGCGAGTCTGCCCACGACCTGCTCCAGCACGCCTTCGGCGCCTACGTCGGCAGGCAGGAGCGCACCGCCTACGAGCTGATGCGCCGCTCGATGCGGGAGGACTGCAGCATCTTCCTCACCCTCTCCGGCGCGATGACGCCCGCGGGTCTGCACCAGAGCTGCCTGATCCCGCTGATCGAGCGCGGCGTCATCTCCGCGCTCACCACCACCGGCGCGAACCTCTACCACGACGCCCACCGCGTCATCGGCCACGCGCTGCGCGAGGTGAACCCCAACGCCGGAGATCTCCAGTTGCGGCTGGCGCGGGTGATTCGCATCTACGACCTGGGTTTCTGGGAGGAGGCGCTGCTCGACACCGACAAGCTCTTCTCCGCCCTGATGCAGGGGCCCGACTACCAGCGGAAGATGACCACGCCGGAGTTCCACGCGCTGCTCGGCCGCGACATCGCCAAGATGGAGAAGGCGCTCGGCGTGGCGCAGCCCTCGCTGCTCTCGGTCTGCTTCCGGCGCGGCGTGCCCATCTTCGTCGGCGCGGTGCAGGACGGCTCCATCTTCCTCAACGCGGTGAAGCTGCGGCGGCTCTTCCCCGGGACGTTCAAGTTCGAGATCGACATCAACGAGGACGTCTACACCATGGCCGCGGTGCAGCACTGGGCCAGGCACAACGGCTCGGGCCGGCTGGCGATCTGGATCCTGGGCGGGGGCGTGCCGAAGAACTACACGCTGCAGGGCGAGCCCCTGCTCGACCAGATCCTCTTCGTCCCCACCACCGGCTTCGACATCGATCTGCAGTTCTGCGTGGATCCGGTGGACAACGGCGCGCTCTCCTCCTGCCCCGCGGGCGAGGGCCACACCTGGGGCAAGGTTTCGGTGGAGGCGGTGGAGGCGGGCTCGGTCTACGTGCACACCGACGTGACCGCGGTCTTCCCCTGGCTCACCCACGCGCTGCTCGGCGACCCGAAGATGAAGCGCAGGCCGAAACGGCTGCTGGATCGGTTGCCGGAGGCGCGCGCCTTCCTCGACCGGGCGGTGGAGAAGAACCGGCGCGCGCTGCTCAAGACGGTGGTGTATCCGGGAGCGCCGACGCGGCACGACCCGGAGAGCGTGGTGCGCTGAGAGATGCCGGTGACGGCGCTGGTGTTCGAGAACGGCTGCGCGGAGGCGTGCGGTCTGCCCCGGGCGAAGGCCGCCATCGGCCATTCGCCGCTGGTCTGGATCGACGCGGACGAGCGCACGCCGGAGATCGACGCGCTGCTCGCGGGCCTGTCGCTGCACCCGCTGACGGTGGAGGACATCTTCGAGACGCGGAAGCTCCCCAAGGTGGAGGACTACGGCTCGTACCTGTTCGTGCTGGCGCACGCCGTCCAGGTGCCCGCGGGCGGCCCGGTGGAACTGCGGCACGCAGAGCTCGACATCGTGGTGGGCGCGGGATGGGTGTTCACGCACCACGACGGGCGGCTCACGGCGCCGGCGCGGGTGCGCGAGGAGCTGGCGCGGGCGCAGCGGCCGTTCGACGCGCCGGGAGTGCTGCACCTGCTCCTCGATCGCCTGGTGGACGACGCCCTGCCCGCCATGGACGCCTTCGACGAGGCGGTGGAGAAGCTGGAGCAGGCCTCGCTGCGGCGCATTCCCCGGCGCGACACGGTGGCGAAGGTGATGGCGCTGCGCGGCGCCCTGCACCGCTTCCGCCGCACGGCGGTGCACCAGCGGGAAGTGCTGCTGCGGCTGGCGCGCGGCGACTTCGAGCGGATTCCCCGCGAGCAACTGCCCTTCTTCCGCGACGTGCACGACCACGCCGTGCGCATCGCCGACCTGATCGAGGACGCGCGCGACCTCCTCGGCGGCGTGCTCGAGGCGCACCTCTCCATGGTCTCGAACCGGCTCAACGAGATCATGAAGGTGCTGACGATGATCGCCACCGTCTTCCTGCCGCTGTCGTTCATCGCCAGCGTGTACGGCATGAATTTCGAGAGCATGCCGGAACTGCACTGGCGGTTCGGCTATGCCGCCGCGCTCGCGGCCATGGCGCTGACGGCGGCGGGACTCCTGCTCTGGTTCAAGCGCCGCGGCTGGCTGGACTGAGGCGGAGGGCCCTACTCCGCGTCGGTCACGGCGATGACCGAGGAGCGCAGGCCGTGGCCGGCGGAATCGGTGACGATGGAGCAGAGGAGCCGCGCGCGTGCGGGCATGGTGTCGGGGCGGAAGGGACCTGCGTAGGTCCAGCGGTGCGTGCACGAGCCGCCCCCGCAGAGCGACTGCGCGGGCGGCCCGAGGCGCGCGCGATCGCGGGCAGCGCAGGCCGACCGGAACTCCTGCGCCGAGCAGGGGGCGCGGCCCGCCGAGCGGCACTGCGCCTCGCGGCGGTCGGCCAGGGCCTCGCGCACGGGCTGCGAGATGCGCAGCGAGGCCATCACCAGCGCCGCCACCAGCCAGGGCGAGAGCGCGCCGTGCAGCGCCCAGAGGAGCCTCCGCCCGAAGAGGGCCCCGCACCCTGCCCCGAGGAGAAGGCCCGCCGCCGACGACCACGCAAGCCAGCGCACGAGGGCATCGCCGCGGGGCGCGCCCGCCAGGACCGAGACGCCGGTTCCCGCCGCCAGCGCGGCGGCAGGCACCAGGATCAGGGCGAGCAGGCGAACGGGGGCGGGCCTCGCCGGCGGTTCCGGCGGCGGAAGCAGCGACTCATCCACCGCGCTGCTGCGCCTCCCCGGGCCGCTGCTTCCTGGAGAGGAAGGGCGTCTCGAAGTTGTAGATGGCGTCGATGCTCACGTTGCGGAACCGCTCGTGCTGCAGCCCCATCCGCTCCAGCTCCCAGGCCAGGGCGCGCGCGTCCACCGCGCCCTGCTTCTTGCGCCGCTTGATCTCGCGGCGGATGGCGCCGTACACCTCGCGCGGCTGGTAGGTGAAGCTGGTGGAGAAGTGCCAGGTGCGCCCCAGCGGCACCAGCCGCGCCTCGAAGAGGTCGCCCACCTCGAGGCCGTGCATCTGCCGGCGCTCGGTCACGTCGAAGCTCTCCCCGGTGACCAGGTCGCGCACCCGCACCTGTCCCCTGGCGGGGCGGGAGAAGAGGCCGCCTCGCGTGCCCCGGTATTCGTAGAGCCCCAGGCGCGACTGCGTGCAGCCGAGCAGGATGTCCTTGTCCTTGGCCGCGAGCTCCGCCCCCTTCTCGCGCAGGAAGCGCTCCACCGGGGTGGCGCCGTCCGCCTGCCGCCGGTCGAAGAGGAACCAGTTGAAGAAGGCCTGCATGCGCTGCTCGTAGCAGCGGTCGTCCTCGTGCACCTCGCCGCCCGTGCCGGCGAAATACTCCTCCCTGCCGCGCAGGAGCTCGTCCACCTGTGGCGCAGCCCACTGTAGCAAAAGGTCGATCTGGGGCTGGATCATGCGCCCTCGATCATCTGCACGAACCTGCGGAACAGGTACCGGCTGTCGTGGGGGCCGGGATTGTCCTCCGGATGGTACTGGACCGCGAACATCTTCAGCTCCGGCGCGGCGATGCCCTCCACCGTGCCGTCGTAGAGGTTCACGTGCGTGACCTGCACCTTGCCTTCCAGCGAGCGCGGGTCGACCGCGAAGCCGTGGTTCTGCGAAGTCAGGTCGATCTTGTCTCCGATGACGTCGCGCACCGGGTGGTTGGCGCCGCGGTGGCCGAACTTGAGCTTGTAGGTCTTGCCGCCCATGGCCAGCGCGAGGATCTGGTTGCCGAGGCAGATGCCGAGGAGCGGCACCTTGCCGAGCAGCCCCCGCGCCTGCACGTCCGCGCCCACCACCGCCGCCGGGTCGCCGGGGCCGTTGGAGAGCACCACGCCGTCGGGCGAACGCTTGAGGATGTCCTCGGCGGAGGTGCGCGAGGGCACCACGGTGACGCCGCAACCCACGTCGACGAGCTGGCGGAGGATGCCGCGCTTGACGCCGTAGTCCACCACCACCACCTCGTGCGTCTTCGGCTGCGGCTCGCGCCCGGGCACGCCCTCCTCCCAGCGGTAGGGCGCCTTGGTGGACACGCGGGTGGCGAGGTCCTGGCCCTCCATCCCCGGGGCCTTGCGCGCCCGATCGACCAGCGCCTGCGCGGAGGCGCCGGTGGAGTCGACGACGCCCTGCTGGGCGCCCGTGGTGCGCAGGATGCGGACGAGCTTGCGCGTGTCCACGCCCTCGATGCCGACCATGCCGTTCTGCTCGAGGAACTGGGGCAGCGACTGCTGCGAGCGCCAGTTGGAGGGCTCCTTGCACACACGGCGCGCGATCAGGCCGGCCGCCTGCGCCGCCGGCGCCTGCTCGTCGCCGAGGTGGATTCCGTAGTTGCCCACCTCGCTGACGGTGAAGGTCACGAGCTGGCCCACGTAGGACGGATCGGTGAGCACTTCCTGGTAGCCGGTGTGTGCGGTGTTGAAGACCACCTCGCCCACGGTCTCGCCGATCGCCCCCACGGCGGTGCCTTCGAACACCTCGCCGCAGGCCAGCGCCAAGGTCGCCTTCTTCGCGGTCACTTGCCCTCCTCGTGCACCAGCCTGCCAGCGACGAACGTCTTCAGCACCCTGCCCCGCAGCGTCCAGCCGGCGAACGGGCTGTTCCGCGATCGCGAATGGAAACGCTGCGGGTCCACTTTCCATTCGCGCTCCGCGTCCACCACGATGGCGTCGGCAGGCGCCCCCGCGCCGAGGGTCCCGTAAGGAAGGCGGAAGCAGCGCGCCGGGCCGGCGGTGAGCCGCTCGATGGCCAGGGCGAGCGGAAGCTCGCCGGACCGCACCAGGCCGAGCGTCAGGGCGAGCGAGGTCTCCAATCCCACGACTCCGTTGGATGCGTGGACGAACTCCACGTTCTTGTCGAGAGCCCCGTGGGGGGCGTGGTCGGTGGCGATGGCGTCGATGACGCCTTCGGCCAGCGCCGCCACGATGGCCTGCCGGTCGCTCTCCGAGCGAAGGGGCGGGGCCATCTTGGCGTGGGTGTCGTAGGGCCCGGCGGCAGGCTGGCCGTCCGGCCTCACCATGCCGGCGACCGCCTCGTCGGTGAGCGTGAAATGGTGCGGGGTGGCCTCCGCCGTGACCCGCACCCCGCGCGCCCGCGCCTCGCGAATGGCGCGCGCGCTGCCCGCCGCGCTGACGTGGGCGACGTGCAGGTGAGCGCCGGTCATCTCGGCGAGGAGGATGTCGCGCTGGACCATGGCCACTTCCGCCGCGGCGGGCACGCCGGGCAGCCCCAGCCGCGTGGCGACGGGACCCTCGTTCATGGCGCCGCCTGCCGAGAGGGTCAGGTCCTCGGCGTGGACCATCACCGGCAGATCCAGGTCGAAGGCGTATTCCAGCGCGCGGCGCATCACGCCTGCGGACATCACCGGGCGGCCGTCGTCGGTCACGCAGACGCAGCCTGCGTCCTTCAGCTCGGCCATGTCCGCGAGCTGCTCGCCGTTGCTGCCGCGGGTGATGGCGCCGGCGGGAATCACCCGGGCATGGCCGGCCTCCCTGCCGCGCGCGGAGACGAATCGGGCCACGGCGGCGCTGTCGCAGACCGGCCGCGTGTTCGGCATCGCCACCACGGTGGTCACGCCGCCGGCGGCCGCCGCCCTCGCGCCGGTGGCGATGGTCTCCTTGCCTTCCTCGCCCGGCTCGCGCAGGTGGACGTGCAGGTCCACCAGGCCGGGCAGCACCCACTTGCCGCGGCAGTCGATGACCTGATGGACCAGCTTCTCCGCCGGCGTCGCCGCCTGCTCCCTCACCTCGCGGATGCGCTCGCCGTCGATGAGCACCGTCCTGGTCCCGTCGATCCGGTTCGCGGGATCGATCACCCTCCCTGAATCGAGAATGATCATCGCCGCACTCCGCTGAGGGGAATGGACTTCATGCCGGGACCTCGGCGCGGAGGCAGAGGGCGAGGGCGGCCATGCGGACCGCCACCCCGGAGTCGACCTGGTCCATGACCAGGCTGCGCGGCGAGTCGAGCACGTCGCTCGACATCTCCACGCCGCGGTTCACCGGCCCGGGGTGCAGCACCAGCGCGTTCTCGGGCAGCATCTGGAGCGTGCGCGCGTTCAGGCCCCAGGTGCGCGCGTAGTCGCGGGCGCCGGGAAGGCGCGCGTCGGAGATGCGCTCGTTCTGGATGCGCAGCGCCATCACCGCATCGGCGCCGGTGAGCGCCTCCTGGAGGGAGCGGGCGACGACGCAGCCCAGCTTTTCCACGCCGGCGGGAATCACGGTGGAGGGCCCGCCCAGCCGCACCCGCGCGCCCAGCTTGCTCAGGCAATGGATGTTCGAGCGCGCCACCCGGCTGTGCGCGATGTCGCCGACGATGGCCACGGTCTTGCCCTCGAGCGTGCCCCACCGCTCGCGCAGGCTGAGCGCGTCGAGCAGTCCCTGGGTGGGGTGCTCGTGCGCGCCGTCGCCGGCGTTGATCACGCTCGCCCTCACCGCCCGCGCCACCAGCCGGGGCGCGCCCGCCGCGGGATGGCGCAGGACCAGCGCGTCGGCGCCGATGGCGTCGAGGTTGCGGACCGTGTCCTCCAGGGACTCGCCCTTGGCCACGCTGGAGGCGTCCTTCTGGAAGCTGAGCACGTCGGCGCCCAGCGCCTTGGCCGCGACCTCGAACGAGCTGCGCGTGCGGGTGCTGTTCTCGAAGAACAGGGTGATGACGTTGCGGCCGCGCAAGAGGCCGCGGCGGTCGGCGGTGGACTCCCCCGCCCGCGCGCGGGCCCGCTCGTGCTTGAAGCGCGCCGCCAGCGAGAGCAGCGCCTCGATCTGCGCCCGCGTCAGCGTCTCCAGCTCGAGCAGGTGCCTGGGAAAGTCCATCTCAGACCCCATGCAGGAGCCGGCGCGCGAAGTGCGGCGAGAGCCCCGCCTCCAGGATCTTCCGCGCGGTCTTCTCGGCGTCGTAGCGCACGCGGTGGAACTCCACCGTGGCGGCCTCGTCGTCCCAGACCCCGAAGCAGGCGCGGGGGTCGTAGTCGCGCGGCTGCCCGCAGCTCCCGATGGAGACCAGGTACCGGTTCCCGGGCTCCACCCGCACCCGCTCCGACCAGACGTCCTTCACCGGCTTGCCGAGCTGGAAGGCGCGCTGCAGGTGCGAGTGGCCGATGAAGGTGAGGGGCGCGAGCGACGCAGCCCTCTCCGCCAGGTCCTCCGCCTGCTCCAGCGCGAAGATGTACTCGAAGGCCTGCGGGTCGCGCGGCGAGGCGTGCCCCCAGGTGATCTCGCCCTCGCTGCGCTGGTAGGCCAGCCCGCGCAGCCACTGCATGTTGTCGGAGGACAGGTGCACGGCGGTCCAGTCCAGCACCTCGCGGGCTGCGGCGTAGTAGTAGCTGTAGTCCATGCGGCCGGCCACCGCGGCGTCGTGGTTGCCCAGCACCGAGAACTGGCAGCGGGCGCGGATCAGGTCGCAGGCGGCGTTGGGGTCGGCCCCGTAACCGACCACGTCTCCCAGGCAGACGAAGCGGTCGACCCGTTGGGCCTCCGCCGCGGAAAAACACGCCGTCAGGGCCTCCAGGTTGGCATGGATGTCCGTCAGGATGGCGGTCCGCATCGGCGCCCGCCCTGAGTACACCGCAAGGGGGCGGACTTCAAGCGCGCCTGACGCGGCGCTTTCGCCGCTTGGGAGGAGGCGGTTTCTTCAATGCTCCGCCCTCCGGGCTCCGCCCGTCGCCGGCAAAGCCGGCTCCTCCCAGCGCCAGATCGTAGGCCCGCTGTGCCCAGCGGCGCAGATCGTGCGGGTCGTCGTGGAACGCCTCGGGCACGTCGATCCAGCGCTGCCCGGCGGGGCCCACCTTTCCCTCCGCGACCGTCAGCGGCCGGGCTCCGGGCAGCGCCGCGAGCTCCGCCGCCGCGGAGGGATCGGGCAGCCGGAGCGAGATGCGGCCCTTCCAGACCAGCGCGAAGATGCGCCCGTCCGCCCAGAGCGCGGTGAAGCCGAACATCCGCTTCTTCTCCACGCCGGGCAGCCGCTCCACCGCGTCGAGGAGCAGCGACAGGAGATCGGCGTCGAGGCTCACGCCACGTGCGCCGGCAACTCGTCGAAGTGGACCAATTGGCGGAAGGCGTCGAACCTCTGCCGCACCTGCGTCAGATCCAGCTCGCGCAGCCGGTCGAGGCTGAACTGCTCCACCGTGAACGAGGCGATGGTCGATCCCATCACCGTCGCCTGCCGCAGCGCCGCCGCGTCGCCCGAGTCGAGGCGATCGAGCAGGCCGAGGAACCCGCCCGCGAAGGTGTCTCCCGCGCCGGTGGGATCGACCACGTCCGCGAGCGGAAACGCGGGCGCGTAGAAGCTGTGGCCGCCCGCCACCAGCAGCGCCCCGTACTCGCCGCGCTTGACCACCACCGCCTTCGCGCCCATCCGCTGCGCCGCCTGCGCCGCCTTGAGGACGTTGCTCTCGCCCGCGAGCTGGCGCACCTCGGCGTCGTTGACCATCAGGACGTCCACCCGGGGCAAGAGCTGCTGGAGCTGCGCCCGCTTCGACGAGATCCAGTAGTTCATGGTGTCGGCGCAGACCAGCCGCGGACGCTCCGCCTGCTCGAGCACGCGCAGCTGCAGCACCGGATCGATGTTGCCGAGGAAGATGCGCTCCGCCTTGCGCGCCCTGGGCCCGAGCTGCGGCGCGAAGTGCTCGAAGACGTTGAGCTGGGTGTCGAGCGTCTCCGCGGCGTTGAGGTCGAAGCCGTAGCGGCCCTTCCAGCGGAAGGTCTTGCCCGGGACGGTGGAGAGCCCGTCCATCTCCACGCCGCGCGCGCGCAGGAACGCGAGCTGCGCGGAAGGAAAGTCCTCTCCCACCACGCCCACCACCGAGACCCGGGTGAGGAGGCTCGCCGCGGCGGCGAAGTAGGTTGCGCTGCCGCCGAGCACGTCCTCGCGGGTGCCGAAGGGCGTCTCCACCGAGTCCAGCGCCACGCTTCCGACCACGAGGAGACTCATGCCTTGAACCTGTTTCCGAGAAGGAGCGCGAGCCGCTCGCGCGCCGAAGGGGAGAGCTGCGCCGGGTCGGTGATCAGCGCCCCGTCGAGGGCGTGGCCACAGCCGCACTTGCGTTCGGCGATGGCGTCCATGGAGAGGGCGGCGCGGAGCACCACCTCTCGCGCCAGCTCGACGTTGCGGCGCATGGTCTCGACCACCTGCGCCACGTTGACCGCCTCGTGCACCGCGTGCCAGCAGTCGTAGTCGGTGGCGAGCGCGAGGGTGACGTAGCAGAGCTCCGCCTCGCGGGCGAGCCTGGCTTCCGGCAGCGCGGTCATGCCGATGACGTCCACCTTCCAGCCCCGGTAGAGCTCGCTCTCGGCGCGGGTGGAGAACTGCGGCCCCTCGATGCAGAGGTAGGTGCCGCCGGCGTGGACGGTGGCGCCCGCCGCGAAGCAGGCCGAGCGCAGGTGCTCGTGGAGCTGCGGGCAGACCGGATCGGCGAAGGCAACGTGCGCCACCGCGCCATCGCCGAAGAAGGTGCGCGGACGCGACAAGGTGCGATCGATATACTGGGAAGGGAGCGCGAGGTGCCCGGGCGCGATCTCCTCCTTCATCGACCCCACCGCGCTCACCGAGATGACCCGGGTGACGCCCACCTGCTTGAGGGCGTGGAGGTTGGCGCGGTAGGGAACCTCGCTCGGCGAGTAGCGGTGGCCCTTGCCGTGGCGGGAAAGGAAGGCGATGGGCTGGCCGGCGAGCCGGCCGACCAGGATTGCGTCGCTGGGATCGCCGAAGGGCGTGGGCCGCTGCTCCCGGCGCACGCCTTCGAGGCCGGGCAGATCGTAGAGGCCGGAACCGCCGATGACTCCAAGCACGGCGCGCGGGTGTCGCACGGGCGGCGCCGCAGGTCAATTGCCCGCGCGCTTCTGGCCTGCCACCGCAAGCTGCCCGCAGGCGGCGGCGATGTCGCGCCCGCGGTTCTTTCGCACCATGGCGGTGACGCCCCGCTCCGAGAGCACCCGGCGGAAGCCCTGCAGCCGGGCGGCGCCGGGATCGCCGAAGCCGAGGCCGGGGTTCTCGTTGTAGGGGATCAGGTTCACCTTGACCGGGA
>DASSQZ010000216.1:0-4539 GCA_035702105.1 Myxococcales bacterium
CGAGCGCCTCGAGTACCTTCCGGTGGAAGCCGGGCCGCGCCGGGGTGAGCCCGTAGAAGCACCAGAGGCCGCGCTTCTCGTCCTCCACCAGGCCGGCGCGGCGCAGGCTGGCCAGGTGCCGGGACACCTTGGGCTGCGGGAGATCGAGGACCGCGACCAGGTCGCCGACGCAGAGCGGGCCTTGCAGGAGCAGCCGGAGGATGCGCAGCCGCGTGCGATCGGCGAGGGCGCGGAAGACGGGCGCCGGGAAGACCGGCTGCGGAAGGCGGGAGGTGGCGGCGGCAGGCATATTCGACGGCAACTATATACGTCATGGCGAATATGCACAACCCGTGCGGCGCGCCGCCGCAGGGAGCGCGACGAGCTGGCGGGCTCCTCGCTTCCAGGAGCCGTCAGCGCGGCGTCACGCGCCCTCGCGCGACGGCCCCGGCGGAACGCTCTTCGCCGCGCGGCTTCCCGGATGGCGCACGTCGGTTCCGCGCACCATGTAGATCACCATCTCGGCCACGTTGGTGGCGTGGTCGCCCAGCCGCTCCAGGTGCTTGGCGACGAAGAGCAGGCTGTTGGCCCGGCGGATGTTGCGCGGGTCCTCCATCATCAGCGCGAGCAGTTCGTTGAAGAGGTTGCTGTAGACCGAGTCGAGCAGCGCGTCGTCCTTGATCACCGCCTCGGCCCTGGCCACGTCTCCGTCCACGAAGGCGTCGAGCGCCGCGCGGAGCTGCGCGCGGCAGAGCTCGGCCAGCCGGGTGAGGTCGTGCACCGGCTTGAGCGGCGGGCTCTGGTTCAGGTCGAGGGCGCGCTCGGCCACGTTCACCGCCAGATCGCCGATGCGCTCCAGATCCACCACGATCTTGAGCGCGGTGGTGATGAAGCGCAGGTCGCTGGCGGCGGGCTGCCGCAGGACCAGGAGCCGCCTGCAGGCGTCGTCGATCTCCACCTCCAGCCGGTTGACCTGGCGGTCCTGCGCGATCACCTGCTCGGCCAGCTTGGAGTCGCGCTCCTCCAGGGACCGCATGCTGTTGGCGATCTCCGTCTCCACCATGCCGCCCAGGCTGAGCAGCTTGTTGCGCAGGTCGCCGAGCTGGAGGTCGTAGGTCTTGTCGGTGTGCGCTTTCATCCGAACTTCCCGGTCACGTAGTCCTCGGTGCGCGTCTCTTTCGGGTTGGTGAAGATCTGCTCGGTGGGGCCGTGCTCGATCAGCTCGCCCAGGTAGAAGAACGCGGTGGCGTCGGACACCCGGGCGGCCTGCTGCATGTTGTGGGTGACGATGACGATGGTCAACGACTCGCGCAGCTCGTGGATCAGCTCCTCGATCTTGGCCGTGGCGATGGGGTCGAGGGCGCTGGCGGGCTCGTCCATCAGGAGCACCTCGGGCTCGATGGCCAGCGAGCGCGCGATGCAGAGCCGCTGCTGCTGGCCTCCGGAGAGCGAGAGCGCGCTCTGGTGGAGGCGGTCCTTCACCTCGTCCCAGAGCGCCGCCTGCCGCAGCCCCTTCTCGACGCGCTCGGCGTGATTGCCGCGGATGCCGTTCAGCTTCAGGCCCGCCACCACGTTGTCGAAGATGGACATGGTGGGAAACGGGTTGGGCCGCTGGAAGACCATGCCCACGCGGCGGCGCAGGTCCACCGGATCGACGCGCCGCGCGTGCAGGTCCTGTCCGTCCACCAGCACCTCGCCCGACTGGCGCGCGCCCGGAACCAGCTCGTGCATGCGGTTGATGCAGCGCACGAAGGTGCTCTTGCCGCAACCGCTCGGTCCGATGATGGCGAGCACGGTGTTCTGCGGCACGGCGAGCGACACGTCCTTGAGCGCATGGGTGGTCTTGAACCAGGCGTTGAGGCCGCGCACCTCGATCTTGTCGGTCATCGCAAGCGGCTCCGCGAGAGCAGCCGGCCGGCGAGCGAGAGCAACCCCACCAGGAGCAGGAGCACCAGCGCGGCGCTCCAGGCCTTGTCGTGCCAGTCCTTGTAGGGCGCCACCGCGTAGTTGAAGATCTGGACGGTCAGCGACGCGGTGGGCTGATCCGCGCGCCAGTTCCAGTACTGGTTGTTGAGCGAGGTGAAGAGCAGCGGCGCCGTCTCCCCCGCCGCCCGCGCCACCGCCAGCAGGATCGCCGTCATGATCCCGCCTGCCGCGGTCCTCAGCACGACCTTCAGCGAAGTACGCCATTGCGGAACTCCCAGCGCGAGGGAAGCCTCGCGCAACGATTGCGGCACGAGCCGCACCAGCTCCTCGGTGCTCCGCGCCAGGGTTGGAATCATCAGCACCGAGAGCGCCACGCCGCCGGCGATGGCGGAGAAGCGGCGCATCGGCAGGACCACGAGGCCGTAGGCGACGATGCCCACCACGATGGAGGGAACGCCGGAGAGCACCTCGGCGGTGAAGCGGATGGCGTCGCCCAGCCGCGTGCTGCCGCGCTCGGCGAGGTAGACGCCCGCGCCCACTCCCAGCGGCACGCCGATGGCGCAGGCGATCCCGACGATGTAGAGCGTGCCAAAGATGGCGTTGCCCACGCCGCCGCCCTGCTCTCCCACCGGCGCGGGGATGGCGGTGAAGAAGTCGAGCGACAGGCCGCGGAAGCCGCGCGAGATCACCAGCCACAGGAGCGAGGCGAGCGGGACCAGGGCGGTCAGCAGCGCAAGCCCGCAGAGCGCCGTCATGACGCGGTTCACCGCGCGCCGGCCCGCGAGCGAGGTCATGCGCGCGCCCTCGCCGGGCCGCGCCGCGACATCCGCACCAGCACCCGCGCGGCGATGTTGAGGAGGATGGTGACGGCGAAGAGGAGCAGGCCCAGCGCGGCCAGCGCGCTGGTGTGCAGCTCTCCGCTCGCCTCGGCGAATTCGTTGGCGATCACGGCGGGCAGCGAGTATCCGGGGGCGAAGAGCGAGGCGCGGATGGTGGGCGAGTTGCCGATCAGCATGGTCACCGCCATGGTCTCGCCCAGCGCGCGCCCGAGGCCCAGCATGGTGGCGCCGACGATGCCGGCGCGCGCGTAGGGGAGCACGGCCATGCGGATGGCCTCCCAGCGCGTGGCGCCGAGCGCCAGCGCCGCCTCCCGCAGCGACCCCGGCACCGTCTGCAGCACCTCGATGGAGATGGAGGTGATGGTGGGAAGGATCATGATGGCGAGGATCACGCCCGCCGCCAGGTAGCCGAGCCCGATGGGCGCGCCCTGGAAGAGCGGCAAAAAGCCCAGCCACTTCGCCAGCAGCGGCTCCACTGGATTGCGGAGGATGGGCACCAGCACGAACAGTCCCCAGAGGCCGAAGACCACGCTGGGGATGCCGGCGAGAAGCCCGATGGGAAAGGAGACGATGGAGCGGATCCTCGGGCTCGCCATCTCGGTGAGGAAGAGGGCCAGCCCGATGGAAACCGGCAGCGCCAGGGCGAGCCCCACCGCGCTGGTGACCAGCGTACCGTAGATGTAGGGCGCCGCGCCGAAGAGATCGCGCGTCGGGTCCCAGGTGGTCCGCGTGACGAAGTCCTTCACGCCGACCTGCCCGATCGCGGGCGCGCCGATGCGCGAGAGCTCCGCCACGATCAGGGCGGCCACCAAGAGCACGCCCAGGCCCAGGGCCGTGAGCAGGACGGCCCAGGCCCGGTCGGGCAGGTTGGCCTGGGCCGGAGCGCCTTCGGGAGCGCGCTCCGGCTGGCGTGCCGCCACGAGCTCAGTGGCTGGAAGCAAGGACGGGCTTTCCATTCACGGTCATCCCCTTGAGCGTCTGCTCCACCTTCTCCACGACCGGCCTGGGCAACGGCGCGTAATCCAGCGCCGCGGCGCCGTTCTGGCCCTCGTGCTCGGCCCACCAGATGAACTTGAGCAGCGCGTCTCCCTTCTGCGCGTCCTGCTGGTCGCGATAGACGAGCAGGTAGGTGAAGGCGGCGATCGGGTACGCCTCCTTCCCCGGCTGATCGGTGATGGAGACGCGGTAGTCCTCGGGAAGCTGCACCTTCGCCGCCGCCTCGGAGACGCCGTCCAGCGTCGCCTTCACCCAGTTGCCGTCGTGGTTCCTGAGCTGGGCGGTGGGGAGCTTGTTCTGGTTGGCGTAGGCCAGCTCCACGTAGCCGATGGCGCCTTCGTTCTGCTTCACCAGGCCGGTGACGCCCTCATTGCCCTTGCCGCCCAGGCCCGCGGGCCAGTTCACGCTGGTGCCCTTGCCCGGACCGGACTTCCACTCCGGCGACACCTTGGAGAGGTAGTCGGTGAAGATGCTGGTGGTGCCCGAGCCGTCGGAGCGGTGCGCGACCGTGATGGCGGTGTCGGGGAGCTTGGCCGCGGGGTTGTCCTTCTTCAGCGCAGGGTCGTTCCACTTGCCGATCTTGCCCAGGTAGATGTTCGCCAGCACCTCGGGAGCGATGCGCAGCTCCGGCACGCCGGGAAGGTTCCACACCACCACCACCGCGCCCATCACGGTGGGGATGTGCTGGAGGCCGGGCGCCTTCTTCATCTGCTCGTCGCTGAGCGGCGCGTCGCTGGCGCCGAAGTCCACGGTGCGCTCGGTGATCTGCTTGATGCCGCCGCCCGAGCCGATCGACTGG
>DASSQZ010000217.1:0-24951 GCA_035702105.1 Myxococcales bacterium
GGAGGCACACCTCAAGACTGCCGAAATCCAGCCCTTGGGGCAAGTTTACGCAGACGACTTTTCAAGCTCGATCAGGTGGCCGGTCCGCTCGCGCTTGGTGCGCAGGTAGCCGATGTTGTGCGGGTTGGTCTGCGCCACCGAGGCGATGCGCCGCCGCACCTGGACGCCTTCCGCCGCGAGGCCCGCGATCTTGAGCGGGTTGTTGGTGATCAGGTCGATCGACTGCACGCCCAGCTGCTTGAGCATCTCGGCCGCGATGTCGTAGCGGCGCAGGTCGTCCTGGAAGCCGAGCGCGCGGTTCGCCTCGTAGGTGTCGGCGCCACGCGCCTGCAGCGCGTAGGCGCGGATCTTGTTGCCGAGACCGATGCCGCGTCCCTCCTGGCGCAGGTAGATGACGGCGCCGCGCTCGGACTTTCCCACCAGCGCGAGAGCGTGCTCGAGCTGCTCGCGGCAGTCGCACTTGAGCGAGCCGAGGATCTCGCTGGTCAGGCACTCGCTGTGTACCCGCACCAGCACGCCGTCCTCTCCGCGGACGTCGCCCTTGACGGCGACCACGTGCTCCCTGTCGGTGCCCTTCTCCCGGAACACCATGGCGCGCATCAGCCCGTTGCGGGTGGGCAGCGGCGCTTCCGAGTAGAGCTCCACCCGGGTCCTGGATGCAGGCACGGCGTGCAGATGTGCGGTCGACAAGGTTGCCTCCTCGCGGGATTGGATGCGTCCTGCTCGGAAAGGTTCCGCTAATCGCTCAAACCGCTCACGCCCGTGCCCTTTTGCCGTGGCGCGCATCGAAGTGCTAGGAGACGAACGCCATGCATCAGATCGAAGCCGAGTTCACCTTCGCCGCCGCCCACCGGCTGCCCCGCTACCAGGGCAAGTGTTTCAACCTGCACGGCCACAACTATCGCTTCCAGGTGGTGCTGCGCGGCGCGCCCGATCCGTACTCCGGAATCTTCGTGGACTTCGGCGACGTGGAGAAGATCGTCAAGCAGCACATCCTCGACAAGGTCGATCACACGAACCTGAACGACTTCATCGAGAACCCGACCGCGGAGAACATCGCCACCTGGATGTGGGACCGGCTCCTCGGCAAGCTCCCTGGGCTCTCCGAAGTGCGGCTCTGGGAGATTCCCACCAGCTGCGTGGTCTACCGCGGGCCCGACGGGAAGTGGTGATGGCGCTTCCGGAACGCAAGGCGCAGGCCCCGGACCGCAAGGCGCTCGCCAGGGCGGTGGAAGATCTTCTCCTCGCCTCGGGAGCGGAGCTGGATGCCGAGACGCTGCAGACGCCCGCGCGGGTGGCCAAGGCCTTCGCCGAGGATCTGCTCGACGGATACGCCCGCGATCCGGTGGAGACGCTGCGCAGCTCGCTGGTGCCGGCCCCGCGCAAGGGCGAGCTGGTGATCGCCTCGCAGATCGACTTCCACGCCATGTGCCCGCACCACCTCCTGCCCTACAAGGGCATCGCCGCCGTGGGCTACGTGGCCGATCAGTGGCTGGTGGGCTTCGGCAAGATCGCCGAGGCCACCGACGCGCTCTCCCACCGGCTCATCCTCCAGGAGCAGCTCGTCCACCGTCTCTGCGAGAGCGTGATGACGGCGCTCTCGCCCCTCGGGGCAGGCGTGGTGATCACCGCCGAGCACGGCTGCATGCAGGTGCGCGGGCCCACCCGCAGGCAGAGCCGCATCACCGTGGAGGCGTGGGCAGGGGTGTTCGAACGGGACGCCGAGCTGCGGCGCTCGCTGGCCCGCCGCGCGGAAGGCTGATGCGCGCCGTCGTCACCGGCGCCTCGCGCGGCATCGGGCGGGCCATCGCCGAGGCGCTGATCGCCGACCAGGTCGAAGTCGCCGTCTGCGCGGTGCGGGCGCCGCCGGAGATCCGCGGCGCGGCGCTGGCCTGCCGCTGCGACGTCGCGCAGGAGGAGCAGGTCCGCGCCCTCTTCGATCAGTTCCCCCGGCCCGACTGGGTGATCCTCAACGCGGGCGTCCTCGAGCGCGGGCCCATCGAGGAGTTCACCGCCGCGCAGTTCGACCGCGTTCTCGGGGTGAACCTGCGCGGCGCCTTCCTCTGCGCGCGGGAGGCCTTCCGGCGCGGAGCGCGGCGCATCGTCGCCGTCGGCTCGATCAGCGGCACGCTGGGCACCGCCCACGCCGCCGCCTACAACGCGAGCAAGTGGGGCCTCACCGGCCTCGTCAAGTCGCTGGCCGAGGAGGGACGCGAGCGCGGGATCTTCTGCGCCGCGGTGCTGCCCTCCGGCGTGGAGACCGACATGATCCGGCAGACGCCGTTTCCTGCCCAGATGCAGCCCGCGGACGTGGCGCGGGTGGTGCGCTTCCTCTGCGCCGAGGCGCCCTTCGCCATGACCGGCAGCGCCGTGGAGGTGTTCGGATGAGCCCGCTCGAGAGCGACCTGCGCGCGCTCGGCCTCGAGGTGGTGGGCGTGGAGCCGTACTCGCACGACGAGAGCGGCACCGGCGAGTTCCCGCCCCATGCCGCGGTCCAGGCGCGCGACGCCGCCGACGTGCAGAAGGTCCTCGCCTATTCGCGCCGCAAGCGCGTCCCGGTGGTGCCGCGCGGCGCGGGCTCGGGAAAGAGCGGCGGCGCCCTCGCCGACCGCGGCGGCATCGTGCTCTCGCTGGAGAAGCTGGACCGCATCGTCGAGGTGTCGCGGGCGGACATGGTCTGCGTGGTCGAGCCCGGCGTCATCCTCGAGAAGTTGCAGCAGTCGGTGGAGGCGGAAGGCCTCTTCTACCCGCCCGATCCCAACTCGCAGGCGATGTGCTCCATCGGCGGCAACCTCGCCCACAACGCCGGCGGTCCGCGCGCCCTGAAGTACGGCGTCACCCGCGACTACGTCCTCGGCCTGCAGGCGGTCCTGCCCACGGGAGAGCTGATCCGCACCGGCCACCGGAGCTGGAAGGGGGTGGCGGGCTACGATCTCACGCAGCTCCTGGTCGGCAGCGAGGGCACCCTGGCGGTCATCGTGCAGGCGACCCTCAAGCTCATCCCGCTGCCGCGCTCGGTGGCCACGCTCCTCGCCTTCTTTCCCGACGAGGACAAGGCGGCGCTGGCGGTGCAGAAGATCTTCGGCGCCGGGCTCTTGCCGCGCGCCTGCGAGCTGCTCGACGGTCCCACCATGCGGGCCGTGAGCCCCCGGGCGCCCTTCAAGTTTCCCGACGGCGTCGGCGGCGCGCTCGTGGTCGAGCACGACGGCCATGGCGACGCGGTCTTCGACGAGCTCGCGCGCAGCGGCGAGATGTGCACCGAGGCGGGAGCGGGCGAGGTGGTGGCGGCGCAGGACGAGGCGCAGCGGCGCAAGATCTGGGAGACGCGGCGGATGATCTCGGTGGCGCTGACCGCCATCCGTCCGCACAAGATCAGCGAGGACGTGGCGGTGCCGCGCGGGGAGCTGGTGCGGATGATCGGCCGCGTGCGCGAGATCGGCGCGCGCCACGGCCTGCCCACCGCCTGCTATGGCCACGCCGGCGACGGCAACCTGCACGTGAACCTGCTCTTCGGTTCGGCCGAGGAGCGCGAAAGGGGGCACGCGGCGGTGGGCGAGGTGCTGCAGGCCGCAATCGATCTGGGCGGCACCATCACCGGCGAGCACGGCGTCGGGCTCGCCAAGCGGGCCTTCCTCGGCAGGGAGCAGAAGCCCGAGGTGATCTCCCTGCAGCGCCGCGTCAAGCAGGCGTTCGACCCGGACGATCTGCTCAATCCCGGGAAGATCTTTCCCCAGGAAGAGCCGCCCCGGCAAGCGTGAGATCCGGCCATATGCGCCAGTCGCGGCGCGGGCTTGACCATCCCCTGCGGCTGCTTTAGGGTCCCCGCCCCTTGGCCGACAACCCCCAGAACCATGGGCCTGCGCCAGAGGAGCCGCGGGCGGACGGACAGCCCGGCGACTCCGAGCTGGTGGCGCGCTCGCAGCAGGGCGACGGAGCGGCGTTCGCCATGCTGGTGGAGCGGCACCGCCGCCAGCTCTACCGGCTGGCGCTGCGCATGACCGGCTCGGAGGCCGACGCGCAGGAGGTCCTCCAGGAGGCCTTCCTCAACGCCTACCAGAAGCTGCCGCTCTTCCGGGGCGAGGCACAGTTCTCCAGCTGGCTCTACCGCATCGCGGCGAACAGCGCGCTGATGCGCCTGCGCCGCAAGCGCCGGGCCCCCGACGCCCTCGCCGAGCAGCCGCTCGAGCTGGCGGGCCCACGCTTCTCCGCCGAGGGTTATCTCGAGCCCACCTCCAACAGCGACTGGTCGCAGCGCGCCGACGAGAAGATGATGTCGGGCGAGCTCGGGTCGGCCATCAACCAAGCGGTGGAGCAGCTTCCCGAAGACTATCGCACTGTGTTCCTGCTCAAGGACGTGGACGGCCTCTCCAACGAGGACATCGCCAATGCCCTCGAGCTCACCGTCCCGGCGGTCAAGAGCCGGTTGCACCGGGCGCGCCTCGCGCTGCGCGAGAAGCTGGGCGAGTTCTTCGACGGCTCCGCCCGGTAAGGGGAATTTGCGAATCCCGGCCTTCCCGCGTGCATCTTTTCATGCAGCTCGGCTAGGATATCGAGCGGCCATCTGCACACATCCCCCCGCCAGGAATCGCCGTTGACCAGCGCGCTTCATCACTGCAAGGATTGCGTCGATCTCCTCGGAGACTATGTCGAGGGCGTGCTTCCGCCCGATCGCGCCAAGGCCCTAGAAGAGCACCTCAGCCTCTGCCCTCCCTGCATCACCTTCGTCCGCACCTACAAGGCGACGCGCAGACTTTGCCGTCACGCCCTGGAGAAGGACATGCCGGAGGAGCTGGTCAATTCCCTCTCGGCGTTCCTGGGCAAGCACGTGCCGGGATTCACCTGCTCGAAGTCCGACACCGAGGCGGCGCCGCAAATGGCCGCTGCCGACGCCGGACCCAAGAAAGTCTAGAAGACCGTTCATGAACATCGATCGTGAGGCTCTCGTCTCTGCGCTCCAGAAGGCGCGCGGGAAGGGCCTGTCCCTGAAACAGCTCTCCGGGCAGCTCCATCTCGGCCCGGCCGCGCGCCAGCCGCTGCGGCGCGCGCTCTCGGACCTGCTCACCGCCGGCCGCATCCACTCCGACGGCCGCATCTACCGCATGGCCGTGCGCGCCGAGCCCTCCCGCGCCGAGCCCTCCCGCGCCGAGCGGCGCAAGGAGCCGCAGGCGGCGGCGCGGTCCCAGCCCCGCCGCGCTCCGGCGGTGCTTCTCGAGGGCGCCCGCCTGCGCCGGGAGAAGGGGCCGCCTTCGGCGGCGAAGAAGCCCGGCGCGCAGGTCACCGGCGTCATCCACGTCAAGGCGGAAGGGTACGGGTTCGTCACTCCCCTGCTCGGCGAAGGCGGGCGCGAGAACGACCTCTTCGTGCCGCCGCAGCACGTCCAGGGCGCGCTCGACGGCGACGTGGTGCTGGCGCGGGCCATCCGCGGGCGCGACGGGCGCCTCGCCGCCGAGGTCCTCGAGGTGGTGGAGCGCCGCAGGCAGCTCGCCCTGGGCGTCTACCAGGCCAAGGGCACCTCCCAGTGGGTCATTCCCCACGACCGGAACCTCTCGCAGAACATCGACGTGCCGCGGCACCCCCGGGCGCACGACGGCGACATGGTCAAGGTGCGGCTCCACCGCGAGCGGCAAGGGGCGCTTTCCGGCGAGATCATCGCCGTCCTGGGCAGCCACGGCGACCCGCGCTTCGAGATCCTCGCCAGCGCCTACGCGGAGGGGTTCGCGGACGAGTTCGATTCCGCCACCCGCATTGCCGCCGAGAGCGTGCCCGACCGCGTGCATCCCGAGGACCTGGCCGCGCGGCGCGACCTGCGCCACCTGCCGCTCGTCACCATCGACGGCGAGGACGCGCGCGACTTCGACGACGCGGTGCACGTCTCGCGCACCCCGGGCGGGTACCGGCTGGTGGTGGCCATCGCCGACGTCGCCCACTACGTCCGGCCGGGCGGGCCGCTCGATCGCGAGGCGCTGCGCCGCGCCACCAGCGTCTACTTTCCCGGCACCGTGCTGCCCATGCTCCCGGAGAAGCTCTCCAACGGCATCTGTTCCTTGAACCCGGACGTGGATCGCCTCTGCATGGTCTGCGATCTGGCGCTGGACAAGGCGGGCAAGCCGCTGCAGGCCGACATCTACGAGGCGGTGATGCGCAGCCACGCCCGGCTCACCTATACCCGCGTCGCCGAGGCGCTGGGCGGCGCTCCCGACGCCGACATCGCCGCGCTGCTCGACGATCTGCGCGTCGCGCACGAGCTGGCGAAGAAGCTCACCCAGCAGCGCAGCCAGCGCGGCAGCATCGACTTCGACCTGCCCGAGGCCAAGATCGTGCTCGACGACGAGGGAAAGGTGGCCGAGATCGTCCGCCGCCCGCGCAACGACGCGCACCGGCTGGTGGAGGAGTTCATGCTCGCGGCGAACGAAGGGGTGGCGCGCTTCTTCGAGGTGCGCGGCCTGCCCACCGTCTATCGCATCCACGACCAGCCCGACCAGGAGAAGCTGGACGCCTTTGCCGCGCTGGCGCGGACGCATGGGTTCGAGCTGCCCGCCGGCGACGAGCTGACGCCGGGCGTGCTCAACGAGTTCCTCAAGGCGGTGGAGGGCAAGCCGGCGCAGAAGGCGCTCAACTCGCTGCTCCTGCGCGCCATGATGCAGGCGCAGTACAGCCCCGACAACATCGGCCACTACGGGCTGGCGGCGCCCACCTACCTGCACTTCACCTCGCCCATCCGGCGCTATCCCGATCTCATGGTGCACCGCCTGCTCAAGGAGCACTGGGCGCGCGGCGGGCGGCCCCTGCGCGAGCACGAGCACGAGGAGCAGGAGGCGTTCCTGGCCGGCGTGTCGGCGCAGTGCTCGGACCGCGAGCGCGCCGCCATGAAGGCCGAGCGCGACGTCGACAACTTCTACTCGGCGCTCTACATGCAGGACAAGGTCGGCCAGAAGTTCAGGGCGGTGGTCTCCGGCGTGGCCGAGTTCGGCCTCTTCTGCGAGCTGGAAGAGGTGTTCGTCGAGGGGCTCATCCCCGCCGAGTCGCTGGGCGAGGGCGTCAATCTCGACAAGGAGCTGCAGCGGCTGGTGGTGGGCAATTCCGGCCGCGTCTACTCCATCGGCGACGAAGTCCTGGTCGAGGTCATCGCCGCCGACGCGCCGCGCCGACGAATCACGCTGGCGCTGGCGCAGAAGGGCGTGATGCAGGCCGACCGCTGGCTTACCCCGGCGGATCTGGCTGCTGCTGCGCCGCCGAAGCCTCGCCGGCCGGCCCGGCGGGCGGGCGGGCAAGAGCAGCGTCGGCCTCCGCGCGGCCCACCGCCTGGCCGCCCGAGTCGTCGTAAAGGAAGACGAGGCGGCGGTCGATGAACGGCCGGAAGTAGACGGGCCAGCCCACCCGGACCTCGTCCTCCTTCACGTCCTCGCGCGAGGCGAGGCGCACCTGCGAAGGGTCCGCCTTCGCCGCCACCGGGAAGAGGTGGTGCTTCCCGGCGAAGTGGATGATCTCGCCGTGATCGGTGGTCGCTCGCTTCACCATGGGCCCGCTGTATCTCAGGCGCAACGGCGGCGCAATCATCGCTTGCCATGGGGTGCGCCCGGCGTAAATGTCCCCCTCGTGGCGCACAGGTTCAGTCTCGGGCGCAGGGCGGGCCTGCTCCTGCCGTTGTCCTCGATCCGGGGCCGCGCAGGCGATCTGGGCAGCTACACCGACGCGGGCGGCATCGCCGACTGGTTCCTCTCCGCCGGCTGCACGCTCTGGCAGCTGCTTCCCCTCAACGAGGTCTCGCCCGGGCAGGACAGCCCCTACGCCGCCTCCAGCTCCTGCGCGCTGGAGCCGGTCTACGTGAACCTGCGCGCGGTGCCCGACCTCGACTCGCTGACCGCGGAAGAAGAGGCGGAGCTGGACAGGCTCCGGGCCGACCCGCGGGTGGATTTCGAGGGCTACCGGCGGGTGAAGCGCGGCGCTCTGTCGCGGGCCTTCCAGTCGTTCCTGCGCCGCGAGAGGGGAACCGCCCGCGAGCGTGAATACCGCGACTTCCGCGCCGGGCACGCGGGCTGGATCGAGGACTGGGCGCTCTATCGGGCGCTGCACGCCGAGCGGCAGAAGAGCTGGCGGGATTGGGAGCCGGAGCTGCGCTCGCGGGATCCCGCCGCGCTGGACCACGCCCGCGCCCGGCTGCGCCCCCAGCTCGACGAGCTCTGCTACGTGCAGTGGATCGCGGACGCGCAGTGGAGGGCGGGCCGCGCCGCCGCCAACGCCAGGGGCGTGAAGGTGATCGGCGATCTTCCCTTCATGGTGGCCGAGGATTCGTCCGACGTTTGGAGCTTCCAGCGGTTCTTCCGCTTCGATGCGACGGTGGGCGTGCCTCCCGACGCCTACAGCGACGACGGGCAGGACTGGGGCCTGCCGGTGCCGCGCTGGGATGAGATGCGCGAGGCGGGCGATCCCTGGCTGCACCAGCGCGCCGAGCGGGCGGCCGAGCTGTACGACGCGTTCCGGGTGGATCACGTGGTCGGCCTCTACCGCACCTACGCGCGCCCGATCGACCGCGCGGCGCCCTTCTTCGTCCCCGCGGACGAGGCGCGCCAGAAGGAGCAGGGCGAGCGCGTGCTGGCGCTCCTGGGCGAGAAGGCCGAGGTGCTGGCCGAGGACCTCGGCACCGTCCCCGACTTCGTCCGCGCCTCGCTCGCGGCGCAGGAAATCCCCGGCACCAAGGTGCTGCGCTGGGAGAACGATCTGGGAGTGCCGCGGGACGTGACCCGCTTCTCCCGCGTCTCGGCGGCGGTCACCGGCACGCACGACACGGAATCGCTGGCCAGCTGGTGGGAGGGCCTCGCCGAACGCGAGCGGGAGCTCCAGCTCACCCAGCCGCAGCTCGCGCCCTTGCGCGGCCCTGCGCAGGGCCAGTTCACGCCCGCCACCCTGAGGGCGCTGCTCGAGCTCGCCTACGCCGCGGGGAGTGACGCCCTGCTCACCCCCATCACCGACGCGCTGGGGTGGAAAGTCCGCATGAACACGCCGGGCACGGTGGGCCCGCACAACTGGACCTTCCGGGTGCCCTGGACGCTCGACGAGCTCTTTTCTGCCTCCGAGCCGCTGGCAACCGCGCGGGAGCTTGCACATCTTGCGGGGCAGCACGGCCGCAAGCAGTGAGCGCGGCGCCCGCCCTGCCGGCGCGGGAGAACGGATCGGGGATGTGAGGATCGAGCGCGAACTCGTGAGGGAGCAGGCGCGGCGCCTGCTCGACGAGGTGGCGGGCGAGCTTGCGGCCGCGCGCCAGCCGCTCGCGACCTATCGCGTGCAGCTGCACAAGGAGTTCCCCTTCGACGCCGCCGCCGACGTCGCCCGGTACCTCTCGGATCTGGGAATCACCGACCTGTACAGCAGCCCGATCCTCGAGGCCGCCCCCGGGTCGGTGCACGGCTACGACGTCATCAACCACGACCGCGTCAGCCCGGAGCTGGGCGGCGAGGAGGGGCTCGACCGCCTCTCCCGCTCCCTGCGCGAGGCCGGGCTCGGCTACGTGCTCGACATCGTCCCCAACCACATGGGCCTCGGGCCCGGCAACGCGCTCTGGATGGACCTGCTGGAGAGCGGTCCCTCGGCGCGCGCGGCCAGGTTCTTCGACGTGGAGTGGCACCCGGTCAAGGAGGAGCTGGCCGACAAGGTGCTGGTGCCGGTGCTGGGCGATCGCTACGGCGCCGTGCTCGAGCGCGGCGAGATCCACCTCGAGCTGCACGACGGCGCCTTCCGCATCCGCTACTACGACCACCTCTTCCCGGTGAACCCCCGCTCCTACGGCCACATCCTCGCCCACCGGCTCGACGCGCTGGAGAAGCAGCTGGGGCCGAGCGAGACCCTCGACGAGCTGAAGAGCATCCTCTTCCTGCTCGCGCACATGCCCTCGCGGCACGAGCTCGATCCGGTCCGCCAGGAGGAGCGGAGGCGGGAGAAGGAGGTGGTGAAGCGGCGGGTGGCCACGCTCTTCGCCTCCAGCGCGGCGGTGCGCAGGCACCTGGAGGAGAACGTCCGCATCTTCAACGGCGTCCCGGGAAAGCCGCGCAGCTTCGATCTCCTCGACAAGCTGCTCGACTCGCAGGCCTACCGGCTGGCGCACTGGCGCGTCTCCTCCGAGGAGATCAACTACCGGCGCTTCTTCGACATCAACTCGCTCGCCGCCATCCGCATGGAGGACCCGGAGGTCTTCGAGCACGCCCACCGCATTCCGCTGCGGCTGCTCTCGGAGGGGCGCATCAACGGGCTGCGCATCGACCACCCGGACGGGCTCGCCTATCCCCGCCGCTACTTCCGGCTGCTGCAGGACGCGCACATCCTCCAGCGGGCGCGGGCGCGCGCCGGCGAGCGCTGGGGCCAGCTGGAAGAGGCGGTGCGCGAGGAGCTGGCGGTCAGCGACGACCGGCGCCTGCGCCGGCCGCTCTACGTGGTGGCGGAGAAGATCCTCGGCCGCACCGAGACCTTGCCGGTGACCTGGGACGTGGCCGGCACCACCGGCTACGACTACGCCAACTCGCTCAACGGCATCTTCGTCGAGCGCGAGAACGCGGAGAAGCTGCAGAAGATCTACTCGCGCTTCATCCACGGCGAGATCGACTTCGAGGAGCTCGTCTACCAGAAGAAGAAGCTCATCCTCTACACGGCGATGGCGGCGGAGATGAACCTCCTCGCCCGGCAGCTCAACCGCATCTCCGAGGGAAACCGCTGGACCCGCGACTTCACCCTCTACGCCCTGCGCGCGGCGCTGATCGAGCTGATCGCCTGCTTCCCCGTCTACCGCTCCTACATCGAGGAGCCGGGACACGTGGACGAGCGCGACCGGCGCTACATCCTGCAGGCGGTGGCCTGCGCGCGGCGGCGCAACCCGGCCGAGAACGCCAGCATCTACGAGTTCATCGCCGACATCTTGCTGCAGAAGTTCGCCGCCTACGTGGAGGAGCGGGAGCGGCCGGCGCAGCACGCCTTCGCGCTCAAGCTGCAGCAGATCCTCGGCCCGGTCATGGCCAAGGGCCTCGAGGACACCGCCTTCTACGTCTACAACCGCCTCGTCTCCCTCAACGAGGTCGGCGGCGAGCCCGAGCACTTCGGCGCCACGGTGGAGTCGTTCCACGAGGAGAATGCGCAGCGCGCGCAGAAATGGCCCCGCTCGCTCCTCGCCACCGCCACCCACGACACCAAGCGCGGCGAGGACATCCGCGTGCGCATCGACACGCTCTCCGAGCTGCCAGAGGAGTGGCGCAAGACGGCCATCGCCTTCGCCCGTCGGACCGAGGGGCTGCGCCGCGAGGTGGACGGGCGGTTCGCTCCCGACCGCAACGAGCAGATGCTCTTGCTGCAAACGCTGATCGGCGCCTGGCCGACCGATCTCGCGCAGCTCCCGGCGCTGCGCGATCGCCTGGTCCAGTACATGGTCAAGGCGGCCAAGGAGGCCAAGACCAACACCAGCTGGATCCAGGAGGACCCGCGCTGGGAGGACGCGCTGCGCGCCTACGTGGAGGGGCTCTTTGCCCTGCCGCCGCGGCACCCGCTCTGGAAGGGGCTGCAGCCGTTCGCCGAGCGCGTGGCCCACGCCGGACTGCACAATGCGCTCTCGCAGGTGGTGCTGAAGATCGCCTCACCGGGAGTGCCCGACTTCTACCAGGGGTGCGAGCTCTGGGACTTCTCGCTGGTCGATCCGGACAACCGGCGGCCGGTCGACTACGAGCTGCGCCGCAGGATGCTCGACGAGTTGCGCGGCTCGTCCCTCTCCCGTGCGGAGCAGGCGCGCGCCCTCTACGCGCGCTGGCAGGACGGGCGCATCAAGCTCCTGCTCACGCACGCGGGACTGGCGGCGCGCAAGGAGCATCCCGACCTCTTCGCCGGAGGCGGGTACTTGCCGCTCGCTCCGCAGGGGCCGCGCGCGGGGAACCTCTGCGCGTTCGCGCGGACCGGGCCGGACGGCCAGATGGCCGTCGCGGTCGCGCCGCGGCTGGTGGCGGGCCTGCTGGACGGGGCGGTGTTGCCCGCCAGGATCTTCGCCGGCACCTTCGTTCCGGTGCCGCGCCTGCACCCCGGCGAGAAGCTCCGCGACGTGCTGACCGGCGAGGAGCGCGGCGTTTCCGAGGCCGGGCTGGCGGTGGATCAACTCTTCGCCACGTTGCCGGTGGCGCTGCTCATCTCGCGCAGGAGCTGAGCGATCTGCGCGAGGCCCGCGCTGAGGGGCACCACGCGCAGCGGGGCCAGCTCCGCCTCCAGCCGGGCGCTGCGCGCATCGTCGTCGAGATCGGCGAAGAGCAGCGCCGGAAGCTGCACGCCGCGGGCGCGCAGCGCGCGCAGGATGAGGATGCCCTGCACCTCCGCGGCGCTGGCATCGGCCCGCTCGCCCCGCTCGTCGACCAGGAGCGTGGAGGCGGTGCGGCGGAAATCGAGGTCGAGCAGTACGCCGCAGGCGCCGGGCGCAAGCGACAGCGCGTCGGCGAAATGGCCGGCCCGCACGAAGACGAACCGGCCGCCGAGGAACCGCTGGAAGCGGTCGGTGTACTCGGCGCCGTCCTCGCAGACGATGAAGGTCATGACGGCGGCGCCGGGAAGCAGGCGCCCACCGCCTTCTTCCAGGGCGGCTCCTCTGCCCGCACCACCACGTGGCCCTGCCATTCGCGGGTCAGGTCGCGCACCAGCGACAGCCCGCGCCCGCTCTCCCGCTGCTCGATCGCCTCCAGCGAGATGGTGTGCGCGGACGAGTCGCCGACCAGCAGCACGGTCAGGTTCCTGCCGGCGGCGTCGTGCTCCTCGCCCAGCTTCACGATCACCTCGCCGCCGGCAGCGGCCGCCTGCGCGTTGCGCAGCAGGTTGGCGAAGATGGTGGAGAGCGCTTCCCGCTCGACGGCGAACTCCACCCCCATCCCCTGCAGGAGGATGGAGGGGGCCGTCCACCTGGAGCCGCCGCGGCGCATCTCCGCCTCCACGTCGCGGATCCAGCCGGCCACCGCGGCGGCATCGAGCCTGGTGCGCGGGCCCAGCCGCAGCAAGGCCGCGAGGCGCGCCGCGTGCTCGCCGCGGATGCGGGCATCGATGCGGAGGAGCTCGCCGTCGCCGCCGCTGCCGCGCAAGAGCGACTCCGCCCGCGCGAGGTCGCGCGCGAGCGGCCCGAAGGTGGGCTCGCGGGCGAGCCGCCGCAGCGAGACTCCCTGCCCCCGGGCGGCGGTGCGCAGGGTTTCGTAGTGACGCGCGAGAGTGGCGGAGGCGGGCTCGGGCGAGAGCAGCGCACGCGCCACGTCTTCGCGGCTCGCGCCCGGTTCTGCCAGCATGCCCAGCACTCCCGCGCGGTGCTTGAGCAGATCGTGGCGCAGCTCGTTGACCGCGCGCGCGGCGGGGGGAAAGAGCCGCGGCCTGCGCCGGAGCGCGGACTGCAGCGTCGACCCGGCCCAGAGCCACGACGCGGCGCCGAGGAGGAGCGCGAGCCCCGCCGCGGCCCCGCCCGCGCGCCGGCGCGACCGCTGCAGCGCCTTTTCGTTGCTCGCCTCGAGAAGAGCGTCGCGCGCGGCACGCGCGGCAGCGAGCCCCGCGTCGTCGGGCGCGGCAGCAGCGAGGAACCGTTCGATGCGCGGCAGGGCCTGGTCGCGGCGTCCGGCGGCGAGGTCGATCCGCGCCAGGGCCCAGAGCGCCTCGGGAACTCCCTGCGCGGCGGCAGCCTCCAGCTCGGTGCCGGCCCGCGCGTCGGGAGCGCGCTCCGCCACGCGCGCGAGCCTCCGCAGCGCAGCGGGCAAGGGCGACGCGAGCCGGTAGCACTCCAACGCCTGGGGCAGCTCGCCGGCGAACTCGTGCACCTCGCCGAGGAGGAGCAGGCGGTCCGGGGCCGTTCCCGCCTCGCAGCGCGAACCGAGCGCCGCCAGCGCCGCCTCGGGGCGATCCTCCGCGAGCCGCAGCCGCGCCTCCAGCGGCGCAAGGTCCCCCCGCGAGGGCGGAACCAGCTGCGCCCGCAAGGCCCGCGCCTCGCGAAGGTGCGGCGCCTGGGGAGAGGCCGCGTAGGCGAGCAGATCGCCCAACGCGCCGGCCCGGTCGCCCTGCTCGATGCGGAGCTGCGCCCGGACGTAGCGCGACTCGGGCGCTCCCAGCTCCACGGCGCGATCGATCCAGGGGGCCACCAGCGCCGGAGGGCCGCCCGCCCGCCGCACCTGCGCGGCGAGCTCGAGCAGGCGCTCGGCGTCGCCGCGAAGCGCCTCGAGGGTGGCATCGGGAAGCGTGCCCGAGAGCGCGTAGAGCGCCGCCGCCGCCTCGACGAACGCGGGAGAATCCTGGAGCGCTTCGGCGAGCAGGTCGCGGGCGCGCTCGGGCGGCTCGCCGGCGGCCCGCTGGAGCAGCGCGCGGGCCGCTGCGGAGGGTTCCCGCGCCGCGGATCCGCCGGAGGTGAGCGCCTGGCCGGCCAGCCCCGCCTGCGCCCGGGAGGCGGCGGCGAGGCGCGCCGCCTCTCCGGAAACGCCTCCTGCCAGGGCGTAGCGGTCGAGGTCGCGCATCGCGTCCTGCGCGCGACCCTGGCGCAGCGCGACGCGCGCCCGCAGGATCCACAGCTCGCTCCACGACGGCTCCAGCGAGAGGGCCTGCCGCAGCGCCTCGTCGGCACGGTCCGCCTCGAGCAGCCCGCCTTCCGCGGCGAGGATCTCGCCCAGCCGCCGCCAGGCGGCGGCGTGGGAGGGGGAGAGCTGGGTCAGCGCCCGCAGCTCGCGCGCCTCCTCGTCCACCCGCCCGACCGCGTCCAGGGCGCGCGCCCGCAGCCAGTGCGCCGCCCGCCACCCAGGCTCGGCGGCGCAGAGCACGTCGGCGGCGGCCAGGGCGCCCCGGGCGTCGTTGCCCTGCAGCTTCCGCTCCGCTTCCGAGAGCGCCGCCTGCTGCGCAGCGGAAGGCTGCGGCTCCGGCCAGTCCTCCATTTCCCGGGCGCGCTCCTCCTCCGCGATGCGATCGAGCAGCGCCCGGATGCGTCGCGACTGCGACGGGTCCGGCTTCTGGGCGGCCAGCGAGGAGAGCCGCTCGCGCGCCTGCGCCAGCCGTCCCACGCTGCGCTCGAAGTCCGCCACGCGGATTGCGAGGCTCACCTTGCCCCGCGGCGGCGCGAGCGAGAGGCCGCGCTCGAGCAGCGCCAGCGTCTCGTCCGCGCGCTCCCAGCGGTCGTCCTCTTCGGAGAGCAGCGCAGCAAGCCCGGCGTAGCTGGACCAGCGCGACGGCGCGCGCCGGATGGAGGCGCGATACGCGCGCTCCGCCTCTTCCCGCGTGGCGCCGGGCGCCGGGGCCGTGCCCTCGCGCGGCGGGCGCGCCTGCGCGGCGGAGGCCGCGAGCAGCACCGCGAACAGCGCCGTCATGCCGAGGCCGCCCTCAGGTTTCGCAGCCGCAGCCCGAGCTGGTTCATGCGCAGGTGGACCTTGCGCCGCGACGCGCCGGGCCCGAACAGCTCGCGGGCCATCAGGTCCAGGTCGCCGCCGTGGGCCTGGAAGAGCGCCACCAGGTACTGCCGCTCTACGTCGGCGGAGATCTCCGCGAAGGTCTGGCCCGGCTTGAGCGCGATCTCCACCCGCCGCTCGCCGGAAGCGCCGGAGATCACGGGACCGGGCGCTGCTGGCGCCGGCGCCGCGGGCTTGCCGAGGAGCTGATCGACGAGCTGGTCGCTGACCGCGAGGACGGCGGGCGCGCGCTGGGTGCGGCCCTCGTCGGGCGCGTCGAGCTGCTGCACCAGCGAGAAGACCAGCGCGTTGGTGGCGAGGAGCTTGAGCTCGCGGTGGTTCCCCGGCCAGGAGTACGAACAGAGCCGCTGCAGCGCCGCCTGGGAGAAGAAGACCGAGAAGGCATCGCGCCGGGCCGCCCGCGCCTGTGCCTTTCCGAACGCGACGGCGTTGTGCTCCTCGGCGTAGTCCTCGGGCGTGGGATAGCGCGCGAGGTAGGCGCGCACCAGCGGTCGCAGCCCGTCGGAGCGCAGCGCGCCCATCACCGCGAAGGTGAGCAGATCGGGCAGGTCGAGGGCGCGCTCGCGCAGCGGCGGGACGCGCAGCCGCGTGGCCGGGTTCAGGCGCATGTAGAGGTCCTGGCGGAAGCGGCCCTCGCGCACCTGCTGGGCCAGATCCTGGTTGGTCGCGGCAACCAGCTTGGGCGCCGCGGCGCGGGGTTTCGAATCGCCCAGGCGGGTGACGGCGCCGCGCTCGAGCACGAGCAGGAGCTGGCGCTGGAGCTCGAGGTCGAGGTTCGCGATCTCGTCGAGGAAGAGGGTGCCGCCGTGGGCCTGCTCGAAGACGCCGGCGTGGTCTTCGGCGGCGCCCGTGTAGCTGCCGCGCCGCGAGCCGAACAGGTGCGCCGGCATCAGGGTGGCGGGCACGGTCGAGAGATCGGTCACCACCAGCGGTCCCTTGGCACCCGAGCGGGGGTGGAGCACGTGCTCTGCGAGGAAGCTCTTGCCGGTGCCGGTTTCGCCCTCGATGAGGACGGGCAGCGGGCTCCGCGCCAGCACCGCGAGCTGGCGGCGCAGCTCGGCCATGGCTTTTGCGCGGCCCCAGAACACCGGCCCTTCCTGCGCCGCGTGCTGCAGCGTGAGCGCGCGGGAGATCTCGGCCGCGAGCGTGCGCGAGTCGACCACCTCGTTCTCGCAGAAGTGGACCAGCGGATCGCGGGGCCGCTCTCCCACGTCGGCCTCGGTGGTGGTGAGCATCACCACCGGCAGGGTGGGGTAGTCCTTGCGAAGCTGCTCCAGGATGAAGAGGCCCTGCCGCCGGCGGAGATCCTCGAGCGCGCCCGGCGCCGACGCGTCGGCGGGGGGCCGGTCCCTGGGCAGGAGCCTCGCCGCCGGCACCGCGAAGTGCAGGTCCAGCACCACCAGGTCGGGCAGCGCGCCCTCGCGGGAGAGCGCCTCGGCCGCCTCGAAGTAATCGTGCGCGCACTTGAACGGGCAGCCCTTGTCGCGCTCCTCGCAGACCTGGCACGGATGCGGCTTCCCGCAGCGGGTCACGTAGTCGAACTGCGGCAGGTGCCGGTGGCACATCTCGATGGTCTGGTCGCGGTCGTCGATGACCAGCAGTCTGGGCACGGGTCACTCCTTCGAGACAGAACGCGCGAGCGCGTCGAAGGCGTCCTCCAGGCCGAGCACCGCGACGAGCGGCGCCGGCCAGGGGAGCTCCAACGACGAGACGGCACGTCGAATTGCGCCCGCGAACGGCTCGCAGGCAGCGCCGGCGGGCGCGCCGGAGCGCATGCGCGCGAACAGATCGGTCGCGGAAACCGGCACGCCCTCTGCATCGGTGAGTTGGAACAGTCCGCGCCGCAGCGCCTCCACGTCCTGCTCGCCGGAATCTCGCAGGTCGCGGGCCGCCCAGACCGCGCGCTTCACCAGATCATGCCGGACGGCGCGAAGCCAGGGGTGCATGTCTCGATTCTATAGAACAGAGAGTCACCCGGCCAAACCACAAACGCAAACCCTTGAAACCGAACGCCTATGCCAGCTCGGCCACCGTCACCCCGTCCCCGCCTTCGTGCTGCTCCGCCGGCCGCGCCTTCCTCACGTAGGGGCTCCTCTGCAAGTGCTCCCGCACCGCCGCCTTCAGCGCGCCGCTGCCGTGCCCGTGCAGCACGTGCACGCGCTCCTCTCCCGCGCGCATCGCCCGGTCCATCTCCAGCTCCACCGAGCGCAGCGCGTCGTCCACCCTCATCCCGCGCACGTCCACCGTCGGCACCCGGACCTGCACCGCCGCGGGACGCGCTTGCTCTGCCTTCTTCAGCCGCTCCTGCGCCGTCTTGCGGAACGCCGCCTGCGCCACCTGGCCGGAGATCGGCACCAGGTCCTCCAGCGCCACCTTGCTGCGAAGCGCGCCCATCTGCACCATCGCGGTCCCGTCGCCGACCTCCAGCACCACCCCCGGCGTGCCGAGGCGCACGTGCTTGACGCGCGCGCCCACCTCGATGGCGCCCTCCGGCAGCGCCTGCGGCTCCTCCTCGCGCGCCCGGTCGCGCTCCGCGGCGGCCGCCGCCTCGTCCACGGCCCGCTGCGCCTCCACCGCCTGCGCCATGGCCGGCGCCGCCTGGAGCTGCGCGACAAGCGCCGCCACCTCGTCGCGCCGCTCCCGCAGGTCCTGGATCAGGTCCGCCCGCGCGCCCGCCCGCGTCTGGCGCTCCAACTCGCGCAGCCGCTCCCGCTCGCGCTGCACCCCCTCGCGCTCGCGCACCAGCTCCGCGCGCGCCGCTTCCAGCTCGCTGCGCGCCCGCGCCGCCTCGGCGCGCGCCTTCTCCAGCATCTCCACCGCCTGCGACACGGCCGACACGCCTCCGCCGAGGATCTGCCGCGCGCGGTCGCAGACGTCCGCAGGCAGCCCGACCCTGCGGGCGATCTCGATGGCGGAGGACGCGCCCACCTCGCCGAGCCGCAGGTGGTAGGTGGGCGCCAGCCGCTCCACGTCGAACCCGACGCTGGCGGGTGCGAAGCGCGCATCCGCCAGCGCCAGCGCCTTGAGCTCTTCGAGGTGCGTGGTGATCAGCACCTGCGCGCCGGCGGCGACCAGCTTCTCCAGCGCCGCGACCGCGATGGCCGCGCCTTCCCGCGGGTCGGTATCCGCCGCGATCTCGTCGATCAGCACCAGCGTTCCCGACCCGGCCGCCTCCAGGATCCACTTCAATGCGGAGAGGTGCGCGGTGAAGGTGGAGAGATCGCGCGAGAGATCTCCCTCGTCGCCGATGGCGGTGTAGACGGTGCGGTAGAGCGGAATGCGCGAGCCCGGCTCCGCCGCGATGGGCAGGCCGGCCCGCGCCATCAGCGCGGCGAGGCCAACCGCGGTGATGGTGACCGTCTTTCCCCCCGCGTTCGGACCGCTCACGATCAGCGCCTGCGCCGGCGGGGGCAGGGCCACGTCGTTGGCCACCACCGCGGACTTGCGCCGCAGCACCAGCAGCGGGTGCCGCGCCCGGCGCAGGTCGAACCGCTCCGCGGCGGACACCAGCTCGGGCGCGCCCGCCTCCAGCGCGTCGGCGAGCCGCCCTCCCGCCGCCGACTCGTCGAGCAGCGCGATCACCTCCACGTCGCGCTCCAGCTCCGGCGCCCGCCGGCCCACCGCGCCCGAGAGCTCGTGGAGGATGCGCTGCTCCTCCTCCAGCGCGCCGGCCTCCGCGATGGTGAGCTGGTTGCCCAGCTCCACCAGCTGCTGCGGCTCGACGAAGAGCGTCTGCCCGGAGTTGCTGGCGTTGTGCACGGTGCCGGGCAGGTGCGACTTGTGCTCGGCGCGCACCGGCAGCACGTAGCGGTCGCCGCGGACCGAGTAGTAGACGTCGCGCAGCATGGGGACGATCTTCTCGTCCTTGAGCAGCTCCTCGATGCGCTGCTTGATGGCGCGGTGCAGTCCGCGCGCCCGCTCTCGCAGCTCGGCGAGAAGGGGAGAGGCCGAGTCGAGCAGCTTGCCGGCAGGATCGAAGGCGCGTTCCAGCTCGCGCGCCAGCGGCGCGAGCTCCGAGAGCTGCTGGGCGAGCTCGAAGTGCAGCGGGGCGCGGTCCGCCTGCGAGAAGCAGAACCGGCGGGCCGAGTCGGAGGCCCGGATCAGGCGCGCCACCTGGAGCAGCTCCATCGGCTCCAGGGTCCCTTCACGCTGCGCGCGGCCCACGGCCGGCCGCACGTCCACCGCATCGGCGAGCGGCAGCTCGCGCTCGTGGCGTGCGAGCAGGCGCGCCTCCTCCACGCGCAGCAGCCGGCGGCGGGCCTCGTCGGGATCGTCGCCGGGCAGCAGGGCAAGGCAGCGTTCCCGCCCCATGGGGGTCCGCGCCCGTGCCGCAAGCTCCGCGCAGAGCTGCGGCCAGGCCAGCTCGTCGAGGGTCTTCTCGTTGACCACGCCCAGCATCCGGGAGCCAAGCTATCCTTCGAGGTGAGCGTCGTCACGCCGGAGGTGCGTGGAGAACCACCCCGGCCATGACAGCGGTGTCGCGGTCGCCGGGACCCTCCGCGCAGTGCGCAGCGCATAACCCTTTGGAATTCCAGAGGGGCAATGCGGCAAATGGCATGGGCACGGCGGGTGCTAGAAACCATGACCCTCGCGACCAACCGGGCCATCCAGAAGATTGCCGAACCGCAGGCGCGCCCACGCCTGACGCTGCTCGACGGTCACCTCACCGACGCGACCCTGGTGGGCCGCGCGCTCGGTCCGGGGCCGCGCGGAAGGGCGGCGGAAGAGGAGCTGTACAGGCGATACCGGGCGGCGGTGTCGCGGCTTGCGCTCAGCTTCTCCGAGCTGGATCCGGACGAGGCCGAGGACGTGACGCAGGAAGCCTTCGTCCGCGCCTTCCGCGCCCTGGCCGGCCTCAAGGATCGCGAGCGCTTCGCCGCCTGGCTCTTCACCATTGCCCGGAACCGCGCCCGCAGCTACCTGACCTCGCGCGCCACGCACGCCAAGGCTGCCGAGGAGGCCACCCGCGAGGCCCAGCTCCTCGACGACCACGTACCGGCGGCCTCGCACGCGCTGGAGAAGGAATCCGAGCTCCGGGCCGTGCGCGAGGTCATCGACGGGCTTCGCGAAGGCCCCGAGAAGGAGACGGTGCGGCTCTTCTACCTGGAAGGCACGCTTTCCGCCCGCGAGATCGCGCTGCGCATGGGCGTGGGCAAGAGCGCCGTGACCATGCGGCTCGAGCGGTTCCGCGCCAAGGTCAAGGCGCAGCTCTGCGAGCGCCTCGCGTCATAGCGTAACAAAAGGGACGCGAATCCGTCCCTGGGTGTGGGAATCCAAGGGGGCAGGAGCGAGTCATGGCGCGTCTTTCGTGGAAGCAGGTCCTGATCGCGATCGCACTGGGCGCCGTCTTCGCTACGCTGCAGGGCGATCCCCCGGTGCCGGCCCTGCGCAAGCTCGCGCTGGTCTGCTCCGCGCAGCCCTCGGGTCCGTGCTAGCGGCTCCGGCGATCGCCGGCTAGGGCGGATCGACGCGGAGGATCTGCTCGCCCACCAGCAGCAGATCTCCGGGGCTCAGTGAAGCCTCGCCGCTCACCCGGACGAAGGTTCCGTTCGCCGAGCCGAGATCGCGGATCCGCAGCGTTCCGTCGCCCACCACGATGACGGCGTGCTTGCTCGAGACGTACCCGTCGTGCGGAAAGCTCACGTCGCCGGTGCCACGCCCGATCAGGTTTTCGCCTCCCTTGAGGGGAAAGACGTCGCCCTCGCCGCCGC
Organism: Myxococcales bacterium; assembly: GCA_035702105.1. Classification (GTDB taxonomy): domain Bacteria; phylum Myxococcota; class Myxococcia; order Myxococcales; family 40CM-4-68-19; genus 40CM-4-68-19. The sequence goes on from DASSQZ010000217.1 coordinate 21,140, forward strand.
CTCCGAGGAGCTGGACCACGCGGGCGCCGTAACCCGGGTCGGGGCTGCCCCAGATAGGCTGGTCGGCAACCGGCGCCGGCTCTTCCGGCATCCACTCCACCCGAAGCCGCTGGCGGCCGATGCGCAGCTCGTCGCCGCTCGCGAGCTCCCGCTCCCGCACCCAGAGGAAGACGCCGTTGGGGCTGCCGCCGTCGCGCACCAGCAGGCGCGACCCCTCGAACCGGAAGAGCGCATGGAGAGGCGCGACGAAGGGATCCTTCTCCAGCTTCACCTCGTCCGCGCCGACCGCGCGGCCCACCCGGGTCTCGTCCTTGACGAGGACGAAGTCAGCCGAGCGGCTGCCGTCACGGGACACGGCGGAGACGCGGGCGCGGGGCCTGCGCGGAGTGCGTGCCGGAGGCGGCTGGGTGGCGCCCGCCACCGGTCGGGGAGGCGGCGGCGGTGGAGGACGCGCTGGCGGTGCGCCTCTTGCGGCGGGGGCAGGAGTCGCCGCCGCCTTCCGCGCCAGGGTGGCCCCGCAGGCCTCGCACGAGCCGGCGCCGGTGTCGTTGCGCGCGCCGCACCGGGGACACTGCATGCAAAGGTTCTATGACGCTGTCCAAACAGGGGTCAAGGCGGCGATCGGAAAGACACTTTTGCAGGTTGGTCAAAGACCCGCTTGTGTGCCACTCTCGGATCGCGGAGGGCCATTGTCAGCGAAGCAAGCAGCCGTCGCGACCTGCCCGCGATGCGCGCGCACATTGAAGCCGGGCTCTGCCCGGGCGTGCGCTCATTGCGGCGCGGCGCTTCCTCCGCCGGCCGCGCGAGGCATCGGCGCCGGCTTCACCTCGCGTCAGCGCGATCCGCTCATCGGCGAGGTGGTCGCGGGCCGCTACCGGATCGAGGAGGTGATCGGGCAGGGCGGCATGGGCAAGGTCTACCGGGCCCGCCATCTCTCCCTCGACCGCCTGGTCTGCCTGAAGATGCTCAGGCCGGCGCTGCTCGAGGATCCCACGGTGGTGGGCCGGTTCGAGCGCGAGGCCACCGCGGCCAGCCGCCTCAACCATGCCAACAGCATCCAGGTCCTGGACTTCGGCCGCAACGAGAGCGACGGCACGCTCTTCATCGCCATGGAGTACGTGCAGGGCAAGGACCTCAGGGTGGTGCTGCGCGACGAATGGCCGCTCCCGGAGGAGCGCCTCTGCAACATCATGGCGCAGGTGCTGGCTGCGCTGGGCGAGGCGCACGCGCACAACGTGGTCCACCGCGACCTCAAGCCCGAGAACATCATGGTCGAGCAGCGTCCTGACCAGACCGACCGCGTCACCGTGCTCGACTTCGGCATCGCCAAGATCCTCGACAGCGACCTGCCCGGACTGACGCGCTCGGACGTGGTCTGCGGGACGCCGCAATACATGGCGCCGGAGCAGGCCACCGGCACGCAGCTCGACGCCCGCTGCGACCTCTACGCGGTGGGGGTGATCCTCTACCAGCTGGCCACGGGGCAGTTGCCCTTCGACGGGCAGAACTCCATGGACGTGTTGACCCGGCACGTGAACGAGGCCCCGATGCCTCCGCGGCAGCGCGCTCCCTCTGCGCCGATCTCGCCGGCGATGGAGGCGCTGATCCTGAGAGCGCTGGAGAAGGAGCCCGCAGCGCGGCCGCAGACGGCGGAGGAGTTCCGGCAGCTCCTGCTCGAGGTGCCCCGGCAGAAGGGAGTTCCGCCGGTGCCGGCGCCGCGTCCCGACGCCGTCCCGCAGGCGCTGACGCCGCCCTTGCCCTACCCGACGCCCACGGTCGGCGTTTTGCGCAAGCCGTTGCGACGCACCCGCACCGTCCTTGCCGCCGGGGCGCTGGGGTTGGCGTTGCTCGGCATGGCGGCCATCGTGCGGTGGTCGAGGCCGGGCGGCGGGCCGCGGGTCGCCGGCCTTCAGGCGCCGGCGGGCGCGCCTTCCAGGCGGGATCCGGAGAAGGCGCACGAGCTCCTGCTCCGCGCCGAGCAGCAGGAGGCGGCCGGTCGCAGCGACGTGGCGCGGAACCTGCTTCTGGAGGCGGTGGCGCTGGATCCCGACGACGCCGAGGCCCACTACCGCCTGGGCGCGCTGCTCCTGCGCACGGATCCACAGCGAAGCCGCGCCGAGTACGAGGCGGCAAAGCGGCTGGACTCGCGCAGGTACGCGGCCGCGGTCGACGCCATCCTGAAACGTCGCTGAGGCGCTACTTCAGCTCGACCCGCAACGACTCCTCGCCCACCTGCAGCACGTCCCCGGACCGGAGATCGACGTGCTGCAGCGGGCGCACGCGCAGGAAGACACCGGCGGGACCATTTCCCGGATCCGCCAGCGTGGCGCTGCCGTCCTCGGCGATGCGGATTTCCGCATGCCGCGTGGCGAGCTCCGTGTCGGACGCGAAGTTCAGCTCGCAGCCGCTCCGGCCCACGGCGATGGTCGGCCCGCTCGAGTGGCAGGTGCGGCCGGTGCGGCCGCCGGCGAGCACTTCCACCACCCGGACGGCGCGTCCTTGCGGCCGCGGCGACCCGAGGAGCGGCGTTTCGCCTTCCGGCTCGCGGGGCAGGTCGACCGCGCCGTCGTAGCGCAACAGATGCGCGCCGGCGACGAACAGGTCGCCCGGCTCCAGAGCCGCGGGCTCCAGCAGCTTCACGTACACGCCGTTCACGCTGCCTTCGTCGCGCAGCACCAGCCGGTCGTCGACGAACGCCAGCGTGGCGGCGTGCGGGGCCACGAAGAGGTCGTCGCCCAGCTCGATGTTGGTGCCGAGCGCGCCCAGGGTGTTTTCCACGTGCTGGAGCGTGAAGGTTGCGCCCTGGCCATGGCCGTGCTCCACCGCCACAGTGACCGTGAACGGCGGGGGCTGCGGTTCCAGTACGGATTCAGCCGCCGCCTCGGCGGGCGAATCGTCCTGCGCAGCACCTGCGGCGGGCGGCTCGCCCTCGGCACCCCGCCCCTCGGGAAAGCGAGCTCCACATCCGAAGCAGAAGCGGGCCACGCCAGGATTGACCACGCCGCACCTGGGGCACGCCTTCGCCTTGCGCGCCGGAGCTGCCGGCGGCTCGGATGCTTCCGCGGCCTCCTGTGCCGACATCTCCAGCGCGGAGATCTCCTCCGACATCGTCGCGGGAGCGGCAGGCTCCTGCGACGTCAGCTCGGAGCCGCAGTCGAGACAGCGGGCGCGGCTACCCCAGAAGTCCTCGTTTTCCTTGCCGCACGCCGGGCAAATCTTCATCCGCGCGCGAGAATACGGGCCGCTCGCCCGAGGGGTCAATCAGTGGACAACAGAGCGTGAATCCCGCGGTGGCACAGTGCGTCGAACAGGGTGACTCACGTTTGCCGGCGCACCGGCGACAAGGTACGCTCGACAGATACCCTGCAGATGATCCGGCTGAATGACATTCTCGAGAAGGTCAACGCGTACCATCCGGACGCCGACCTCGATCTGGTCAAGAAGGCGTACGTCTATTCGGCGAAGGTGCACCAGGGGCAGGTGCGCAAGTCGGGCGAGCCCTACCTCGTCCACCCGCTGGAAGTCGCCGGCCTGCTGGCGGATCTGAAGCTGGACGAGGCCAGCATCGTGGCCGGCCTCCTCCACGACACCATCGAGGACACCCTCGCCCAGCCCGAGGAGATCAAGGAGCTGTTCGGCGCCGAGGTGCTCGATCTGGTCGAGGGGGTGACGAAGCTCGGCACCTTCCAGTCCTCGCAGGCGGTGTCGGTCGAGGAGAAGCAGGCGGAGAACTTCCGCAAGATGCTGGTGGCGATGGCCAAGGACATCCGGGTCATCCTGGTCAAGCTCGCCGACCGCACCCACAACATGCG
>DASSQZ010000218.1:0-9115 GCA_035702105.1 Myxococcales bacterium
GAGCAGGGGCCAGAGCCCGGCGGCGACGAGATAGGCGCCGTGCGCCAGCGCCAGCTTTGCCCGCGGCGGCCTGCGCTCCTTCACCGGCCTCGGCCGAAGCTCGCGCGGTCCCGGCGGCATCGGGCTGGCGATCGCCTGCCCGCTCGTCATCTGCACCATGAAGCGCCCCCTGTCTCGTCCGGAAGGTAAGACGCGGGCGCCAGCCCCGGCATCCGGTAGAATGCGGAGCGCATGGCCGAGACCACCCGAGAGATCCGCAAGACCGTCTGCAACCGCGACTGCCCGGACGCCTGCTCCATCGTGGCGCAGGTGGAGGACGGCCGCGTCGTCGAACTGGGCGGGGATCCGTCGCATCCCGTCACCCAGGGCTTCCTCTGCTGGCGCACCAACAACTTCCTGCCGCTGCAGTACCACCCCGAGCGGCTCACCACGCCGCTCCTGCGCGGCAACCCGGTGTCCTGGGACGAGGCGCTGGACTTCGCCGCGCGAGAGCTCTTGCGCATCCGCGCCGAGTCGGGCCCCGCCGCCATCTTCCACTACCGCAGCGGCGGATCGCTGGGCGCGCTCAAGCACCTCTCCGACTGGTTCTTCGAGAAGTTCGGCCCCGTCACCACCAAGCGCGGAGACATCTGCTCGGGCGCCGGCGACGAAGCGCAGATGCTCGACTTCGGCGAGGAAGACGCCCACGACATCTTCGATCTGCACAACTCGCGCAACGTCATCGTCTGGGGGAAGAACCCGGTCATCTCCTCGCCGCACCTGGTCCCGATCCTGAAGGACTCGCGCGCCTCCAAGCTGCTGATCGATCCGGTCTGGCACAAGACGGCGCGGCTCTGCGACGGCTACATCCAGCCGCGTCCGGGCTCCGATTTCGCGCTGGCGATGGCCGCGGCGCGGATCCTCTTCGAGCGCGGCTGGACCGAGCCGGGCTTCGAGAAGTACTGCGACAACCTGGCGGAGTTCCGCGCGCTGGCCTTCCGGCACTCGGTGGCGGGCTGGTGCGAGGACGCCGACGTCCCGCCGGCCGCTGCAGAGGACGTGGCCCGCCGACTGCACGAAGGTCCCTCCGCCATCCTGGTGGGGTGGGGCATGGCCCGGCGAATCAACGGCGGCGCCATCGTGCGCGCGCTCGATGCGCTCGGCGCCATCAGCGGCAACCTGGGAGTACCCGGAGGCGGCGTCTCGTACTACTTCAAGCGGCGCAAGACCTTCGATCACACCTTCATCAAGGGCATCCCGGCGGCGCCGCGAACCATCCTCGAGCCGCTCCTCGGGCCTGAGGTGCTCGCGGCGAAGGAGCCGCCCATCCGCGCCGTCTGGATCACCGCGGGCAACCCCGTGGCCATGCTGCCGGAATCCGCCACCACCGATCGCGCGCTGCGCTCGCGCGAGTTCGTCTGCGTGGTGGATTCCTGGCCCACCGACACCACGCGGGCAGCGACGCTGGTCTTGCCCACCACCACGCTGCTGGAGGACGACGATCTCCTCGGCGCCTACGGCAATCACTACGTCGGCGTCTCGCGGCCGGTGGTGCCGCCGCCGCCCGGCGTGCGCACCGATCTGCAGATCCTGCAGGCGCTCTCCGGGCGCGTGGGCCTCGCCGGGGTGCTGGACGGCTCGGCGCGCGACTGGAAGGAGCGCATCCTGCGCAAGGACGCAGGCTTCACCGTCTCCCAGTTCGAGTCGGACGGCCCGCAGCGCAGCGCGCTCTCGCCCAAGGTGCTCTTCGCGGGCCGCAAGTTCGCGACCAAGACGGGCAGGGTGAACCTGATCACCTCGGCGCCCGCCCGCTCGCAGGTCTCGGCGGAGTTCCCGCTCTACCTCACCGCCATCTCCTCGGAGAAGTCGCAGAACTCGCAATGGTCGAAGGGCCAGCCCAAGGGCCCCGCGGTGGTCACGGTCCACCCGGACTCCGCGCAGGGGATCCCGGACGGCGGCTTCGGCAGGCTGGAGAGCGCCATCGGATCCCTGCCCATCCAGGTGCGCCACGACCCCCTGCAGCGCCGCGACGTGGCGCTCCTCGCCAAGGGTGGCCACCTCCGCGAGAACCGCAACGCCAACGTCCTTTCCCGCGCCCGCGCCACCGACCTGGGCGGCGGCGCCGCGCTCTACGACGAGCCCGTCCGACTGAGGCCGGGGTAGCCGGCCGCGACTGCCGAACGTTCGTTGTGGAAGGTCGGAGGAGCCACTACACTGCGCCGCCTCAAGGAGGCAGAGTGGCGGACATCCACGCCGAGAAGATCCTCATCCTCGACTTCGGGTCGCAGTACACGCAGCTCATCGCCAGGCGCATCCGCGAGCTGCACGTCTACTGCGAGATCCACCCCTGCACCATGCCCTTCGAGCAGGTCCGCGCCTTCGGCGCCAGGGGCATCGTCCTCTCCGGCGGCCCCGCCAGCGTGGAGGCACAGGACGCGCCGATGATCGACGCGCGCGTCTTCGAGCTGGGCGTGCCGGTACTGGGCGTCTGTTACGGCCTGCAGCTGATGGCCAAGCTGCTGGGCGGCGCCATCGACCGGACCGCCCACCGCGAGTACGGTCCGGCGCGGGTGGAGGTCACCGATCCGATCGGCCCCTTCCGCGATCTCAAGGCCGGCGACCACCTCGACGTCTGGATGTCGCACGGCGACAAGGTCGCGGCGCCGCCGCGCGGCTTCAAGACCATCGCCCGCACCGCCAATTCCCCCTACTGCGCGGTCGCCGATCCCGCCCGCAAGCTCTACGGCGTCCAGTTCCACGCCGAAGTGGCGCACACGCCGCGCGGCCGCGAGCTCTACGAGGCCTTCCTCGAGGGCTGCGGGCTGACCTTCTCCTTCCGCATGGGCGCCTTCGCCGAGGAGGCCGCGAGGAAGGTCCGCGCCCAGGTGGGCAAGGAGCGCGTCATCTGCGCGCTCTCCGGCGGCGTCGACAGCGCGGTGGTGGCGCTGCTCCTGCACAAGGCCATCGGCCCGCAGTTGCAGTGCATCTTCGTCGACAACGGGCTCCTGCGCGAAGGCGAGGCCCGTCAAGTGGAGCAGACCTTCCAGGACCGCTTCCACGTGCCCTTGCGCACGGTGGACGCGCGCAGGAGGTTCCTCGACGCGCTCGCGGGCGTGGAGGACCCCGAGCAGAAGCGCAAGATCATCGGCCGCGAGTTCATCGGCGTGTTCGAGGCGGAGGTGGAGAAGGACCGCAAGGAGCACGGCGAGGCGCGCTTCCTCGCCCAGGGCACGCTCTACCCGGACGTGATCGAGAGCGTCTCCTTCAAGGGCCCGAGCGCGGTGATCAAGAGCCACCACAACGTGGGCGGCCTGCCCGAGCGGATGAAGATGCAGCTGGTCGAGCCCCTGCGCGAGCTCTTCAAGGACGAGGTGCGCGCGCTCGGCCGCGAGCTGGGGCTGCCCGAGGCCATCGTCAGCCGGCAGCCGTTCCCAGGGCCGGGCCTCGCCATCCGCATCCTCGGCGCGGTCAGCGACGAGCGGCTGGCGCTGATCCGCAAGGCCGACAGCATCGTGCGCGAGGAGATCGCCAACAGCGACCCCGCGGTGCGCGACCGGCTCTGGCAAGCCTTCGCCGTGCTGCTGCCGGTCAAGTCGGTGGGCGTGATGGGGGACGAGCGCACCTACGAGTCCGCCTGCGTGCTGCGCGCGGTGGAGAGCCTCGACGGCATGACCGCCGACTGGGCGCGGCTGCCGTGGGAGCTGGTCGCGAGGATCTCCAGCCGCATCACCAACGAGGTGCGCGGAATCAACCGGGTGGTGCTGGACGTGAGCAGCAAGCCGCCGGCCACCATCGAGTGGGAGTAGTGGGCGGCAGGCCCCGGCGCGGGTCTTCCGGACGGGCACGCACACGGAGTTGACGGAATGCATGGCAGAGCCGCAGCGCTGGCCATTCTCGCGACTGCGGCCGCAGCCCAGGCGAGCAGCCTCACCAACGAGGTGATCGCCAACGCCACCCAGGCCACCGACGCCAACCCCCAGTCCGGCACCTTCACCAACGCGCTCAACGCCAGCTTCGATCTGGGCGAGGCATGGACCCTCAATGCGGGCCTGGCCCTGACGCTCGAGAGCCAGACTGCCGCCGCGTCCCGGTTCGGCCAGGGCGGCAGCGTGGTGACGCTGCTGACCGCAGGCGCCGACTGGTCGCCCACCGAGAACTTCACCCTCGGGACCAGTTTCGTGATCTCGCCCCGGAGCACGCAGTTTGCCGCGACCCAGGTGACGATCGATACGACCAACGGCGATCAGCAGACCGGCGACGCGCTGGTCCGGTCGCAGATCTCGCAGCTCGGAGTAGGCGCGGACGTGTCCTGGGACAGCCTGGGCATCTCCGACCTGGAGTGGTCGCTGGACCTTGCCGTGGACTACTCGCACTACGCCGTCGACCAGAGCGTCTCCGAGATCCGCGTCGGAACCAGGACCGAGACCGCCGACACGCTCCTGGCGGACTGCCAGGCGCACCCGCGCCGGTGCAACCAGTCGCTCCTGACCGTGCTCCGGAACGTGCCGGTGCAGCAGGACTTCGAGCGCATCTCCGCGAGCGTCACCGCAATCCTCTTCCGCGACACCGACCTGACGCTGGACGCATCGGGATTCCTCTACCAGCAGGATCCCGCAGGGGTGAGCTACTTCGGCCTGGCCGCCGCCGGGCGCGCTCCGGAAGTGCCGATCGCGCCCCTTCGCTACCTGGTGCGGCCGGAGGTGCAGCACCGCTTTGGCGATTTCTCCGCCCGCGTCTGGGTAGAGGCCGGCGAGTACGTCTCCGGCACGGGCCAGGGCACCACCGGCATCGGCACCAGGCTCCAGTACCGGTTCAGCAAGGCCTGGCGGGCCTGGGTCAGGCTCTCCGGCCGCCGAGACGTGGACGAGGCCGGCAACGCGACACGGTCCGGCACCATCTCCGCGGGCGTCGGGTATCGCTGGTAGGCCTGCTGGTCCGCGCCGGCAGGCGACCTAGATTGGACGGATGACCGGTGAGAGCCGCAGAGAAGCAGGCGCTCGCCCGGGCCTCGTCGAGATGCTCGCGTGGGGGCTTGCCTACATCGCGGCGGACCTCCTGGTGCGTCATCTCGGCCTGCCAGCCTCTCACATCCTTCTCTGGTATCCGGGAGCAGGCCTCGCGCTTGCGTTCCTGGTGCGCGCCGGCGCGCGCGGCATCCCGGCCCTCGTGGTGGCGCGGAGCCTCCTCTCGCTCTGGCCGACCGGACCTGCGCGCCCGCCCTGGATGGTGCTCGTGGAGGCGACGCTGGTCATCTCCATCTACGCGATCGCCGCGCGGGCCCTCCGTTCGCACCTGCGGGGAGCCCGGCCCTGGAGCGTGGGCGAGTGCGCGGTCTGCCTGCTGGCCATGCTGGGGGCGCCGCTCCTGACTGCGCTGGTCGGGGCCTCCTCGGCCGCGATCTCCTTCCATCTGCCCAGCGCCGTCTTCCTCCGCCAGGTGCTCGGATTCTGGCTGGGGGACGCCACCGGCGTGCTCCTGCTCGCGCCGCTGCTCATGCTGCCGTGGTCGAGATGGAGGGCGCGGCCCCCCGTCCGCAGCCTGGCCGGGCCGGTCGCCCTCGCGCTGATCGCCATGCTCCTCGACTTCGCCCTGGAGAGGCGCGGCAGCTCCCTGGGCGGCTATCTCTGGTTCCTGCCCCTTTCGTGGACCGCTCAGCGGCACGGGGTCCGCGGCGCCGCCATCGTCAACGGCGTCTACGCCGTGGCGCTCACCGCCTCCGGGCCCTGGTTTCCGCTCGGCGATCAGGCGATGTTCTCGGCCCAGATCCTCCTGCTGACGCTCGCGCTCGCAGGCCTGCTCATCGGGGCCACGCGCAGCGAAACGGCGGAGAGCGACGCCCGCTACTGGCACCTGCTGGCGACGGCCAACGAAGGCATCTGGCAACTCGACGCGGCGGGCCGCACCCTCTATCTGAACGCCCGCATGTGCGAGATCCTCGGGGTCACCGAGGACCGCGTGATCGGACGGGATGCGGGCGAGTTCATCGCGCCCGAGGCGCTCCCGGCATGGCGCGAGGGCCGGGCGCGGCGGGTCCTGGGCGAGTCGGCGGTGTACGAGACTTCGGTCGTGCATTCGAGCGGCGCGCGGCGCAACGTCCTGGTCTCCGCGAGCCCGGTGCGCAGCGCCGTCCGGGGCGACACGGTGGGATCGGTCGCCATGGTCACCGACGTCTCCGACTTGCGCAACGCGCAGGCGGCACACCAGGCGGTCGACGCCCGCCGCCAGCGCGCGGAGAAGCTGCTGGAGACGGTGTTCCGGACCAGCCCTGACGCCATGGTCCTGTTCCGCGCCGGCGACGAGCTGATCGTGGACGTCAACGAAGCCTGGTGCCGCACCACCGGGTATTCGCGCGACGAGGTGGTGGGCAGGAGCCAGAAGGAGCTCGGGCTCTGGGAAGATCCTGCCGATTCCGACCGCCTCGCGGCCATCATCCGGGAGCACGGCTCGGTCGCGGCCTTCGAGTTCGGCTTCCATCGCCACGGCCCCGGCGGAGCCGTCGAAGAGGGCGTGGCGGTGCTCGCCGCGCGCCCGGCCGTGGTGGACGGCGTGACCTACCTGCTCTGCATCGGCCGGGACGTCACCGAGGAGCGGCGCCAGGAGCGCGAGCGCCGCCAGCTGCAGAAGCTGGAAGACCTGGGCCGTCTCTCAGGCGGAATCGCTCACGATTTCAACAACTTGCTCGCCGTGATCCGCTTCTATGCCGAGGAGGCGCGCCGCCGGTCGGTCTCGGGCGAGCCGGTGGCCGCTCGCGATGCCGACGAGATCCTGTCCGCGGTCGACCGCGGCATCGCGCTGACCCGAAGGCTTCTCCGGTTCAGCAAGAGCGCCCCGGTGGAGCCCCGGCGCGTCCGCGTCGACGAGGTCATCGGCAATGCGGTGGGGATGCTCAAGCCGCTGCTCGGCGCCACCATCCTCGACCTCGACCTCGCGGAGCACGTCCCGGAGGTGCTCGCGGATCCCACCGAGTTGGAGCAGGTGCTGCTCAACCTGGTGATCAACGCGCGCGACGCCATGACCGACGGCGGCCGGATCAGGGTGCGGACCCGCTCGCTCAGCGTGCCGGCGGGCGAGGTCCTGAACGTGGTGGGATTCGACGTGGAGCCCGGAACGTTCGCGGTCCTCGAAGTGGCGGACGAAGGCTCGGGCATGACCGAAGAGGTGCGCAGCCGCATCTTCGAGCCGTTCTTCACCACCAAGGCGGGCAAGGGAACCGGACTGGGGCTCGCCGTGGTGCACGGCATCGTGCGGCAGGCGCACGGCGGCATCCGGGTGGACAGCGCGCCGGGGCGCGGCTCCGTCTTTCGCATCTTCTGGCCGGCGGCGCCTTTGCAGACCGGGGCCGCGGGGGTTGGCTCGCCGCAACAGGCGGAGCAGTTCGCACCCGAGGCGCTGGTCCTGGTGGTCGAGGACGATCCGCGCGTGCGCAGCGCCATCCAGCGCATGCTGGAGGCGGAGGGCCTGTCGGTGGAGACTGCCGGGAACGGCGTGGAGGCGCTGGCCTGGCTCTCGGATGCCCGCGACCGCGGAGTCCGCGCGAGCCTGGTGATCACCGACGTGCGCATGCCGCTGATGGACGGGCCGGCGCTGGCGCGGCGCCTGTTCCAGGTGGATCCCCGGCTGCCCGTGCTGCTGATCACTGGCGATGCGCAGGGGGACGGGGGAAACGCGCCGAGCCCGGCGTGCGCCGTGTTGCCGAAACCGTTCACCGGAGCGGAGCTGACCCGGGCCGTCCGTTCGCGCATGGCTCCCCAGCCGGTCCAGTCCGGGGCAGGCGGTGAGTTGACGTAATCTTTCTTATCAGACGTTGTCCTGTAGCGCCCAAGTGAAAATGTCGCACTCCGCCGCAAGGCACTGGCTCAAGACGTGCGACAGCGACGCCCGGGTTGACCGCGCTGCCTCGACCGGACATTTCTACTTGGGTTTGACATGTCCCAGGGGAGGCACCCGGCAGCCGGGGCCCATCCCGCTCACGGACGTCAGCATTCCCCCCGTTGCGCCCCGCCGCGCCGCGTAGTAGACGCGCTCGGTGAACGCACCCACTTCCGCCCGCCGCGGCGTCATCGTACGGGTCACCGAAGCCGCCGTCGCACGCCCGGGCGCGTTCCTGCTCGCCTCGGTGCTGATTGCCGCGGCGTCGGTCTGGGCGGCGTCGCACCTGGAGATCCGCTCGAGTTTCCAGGAGCTTTTGCCTTCCGACCTGCCTTCGGTGCGGCAGGTCCAGGACATGATCAAGCGCGTGGGCGGCGACGGCACCGTGCTGGTGCTGATCGACTCGCTCGACGGCGCCGCCGGCCTCAAGAACGCCGAGGCCATGGCGCCCGTGCTCGCCCGCGACTTCCTCGCGCTCGGCCCGGAGGTGATCCGGTCGGTGGAGAGCAACGTCCGCGGGGTCGAGGCCTGGTACGAAGACCACTGGCCGCTCTTCGCGACCCTCGACCAGCTCACCCAGGCGCGCGATACGCTGCGCGACGAGATCCGCAAGCGGAAGATCGCGGCCAATCCCCTTGGCGGCGATCTCTTCGACGACGAGGACGCCAGGCCCGCCCCGGCGGCGGCACCGGACTGGATGGATCCGAAGCAGCCGCTGCCTCGCGAGATGGTGGCGCAGCGGTTCGACCGCTACGTGGACGGGTTCTTCGTCCATCCCGACAAGACCTCGCTCACGGTGGTGCTGCGGCCGGCGGGCACCTCGCTCGGCGTCGGGGAATCGAAGGCGCTGATGGCGCGGCTCCAGGCCGTGGTCGACCGGCATGCGCAGGAGATCAAGGACCTGCACCTGCGCATCGCCTTCGGCGGCACCTTCCCCATCTTCATCGCCGAGTACGAGTCCATCATCGGCGACGTGGCGGGCACCGCGGTGCTGGTGGTGACCATCGTGCTCGCGTCCATCCTGCTCTTCTTCCGCGACCTGCGCAGCACCGCGGCGCTGGGAGCCGCCGTGCTGGTTGCGGTGGGGGTCACCTTCGCCCTGACCTGGCTGGTGATCGGCTACCTCAACACCCAGACCGCCTTCCTCGGCTCCATCGTGGTGGGCAACGGAATCAACTACGGCCTCATCTACCTGGCGCGCGTGAAACAGCTTCGCCAGCGAGGCGAAGGGCTCGCCGCCTCCTGCGTGGACGGAGCGCGCACCACC
>DASSQZ010000219.1:0-9756 GCA_035702105.1 Myxococcales bacterium
AAGGCTCCGAAGCAGGCGAAGAAGGGCGCGGGCGCGGCGGCGGAAGAAGAGGGCGAAGAGGGGGAGTTCGAGGGCGAGGAGGGCGATCTCGAGGCGGCGATTCCCGACATTGCCGACGACGAGGAGGTGGCGGCCTCCGACGACATCGACGAGGACGACGACGACCTCGTCCCCGCCAAGAAGGGCGGCAAGGCCCCCGATCGCAAGGAAGTGAAGGACCTGCTCGCGCTGGGCCGCGACAAGGGCTTCCTCACCTACGACGAGGTCAACGACGCGCTGCCCTCGGACATCGTCAGCTCCGACCAGATCGACGACGTGATGTCGATGTTCGGCGACAACGACATCGCCATCGTCGACGAGGCGAACAAGGTCAAGCTGCCCGAGACCAAGCCGCCCGATCCCGAGCCCGTTCACGCCAAGGCGGAAGAGGAGACCGGCGAGGTGGGCGGCCCGCCTGCCCCGCGCGAGGAAGAGGACGACGCCTACTCCAAGTCCAACGACCCGGTGCGCATGTACCTGCGCAAGATGGGGTCGGTCTCCCTGCTCACCCGCGAGGGCGAGGTGGAGATCGCCAAGCGCATCGAGGACGGGGAGAAGGAGGTTCTCGAGGCGGTGCTGCACTCGTCCATCGCCATCAAGGAGATCATCCAGATCGGCGAGCGGCTGAAGAAGGGCAAGATGCGCGTGCGCGAGGTCATCCGCGACGCGCCCGACGAAGACGACGAGACCTTCGACGAGCAGGGCCGCACCGATCAGGTGGTGAAGCTGATCGACAAGATCCGCCGCCTCGACCGCGACAACGAGCACTTCACCGAGCTGATGAGCTCCAAGACCCGCAAGGTCTCCGAGGGCAAGCGCAAGGAGTACCGCGACGCCGTTGCCCGCAACGAGACGGCCATAGCGGAGACGCTCTCCGAGGTGAAGCTGAACAAGCGCCAGATCGAGCGCATCATCGAGAATCTCAAGAAGCTGATCGAGCGCGTTGACCAGGTCGAGCGCGAGATGCGCCAGATCGAGCAGCGCGCCGGCGTCTCGCTCAAGGAGCTGAAGGCGATGCTCCGCGAGTCCGAGGAGGAGACCCGGGGCGGCCAGCTCGCGCGCAAGAAGCTGCGCCTGATGGGGCTGGGCGAGGACGAGATCGGCGAGATCGGCCGCACCATCGCCGCCGCGCCGCGCAAGGTGAAGCGGGTCGAGGAAGAGGCGCTGCTGCCGGTGGACGAGCTGAAGAAGAGCTACGGGGCCATCATCGCCGGCGAGCGCAAGGCGGAGAAGGCCAAGGCCGAGCTGGTGGAGGCGAACCTCCGCCTGGTGGTCTCGATCGCGAAGAAGTACACCAACCGCGGGCTGCAGTTCCTCGACCTGATCCAGGAAGGCAACATCGGCCTGATGAAGGCGGTGGACAAGTTCGAGTACAAGCGCGGGTACAAGTTCTCCACCTACGCGACCTGGTGGATCCGCCAGGCCATCACCCGCGCCATCGCCGATCAGGCGCGCACCATCCGCATCCCGGTGCACATGATCGAGACCATCAACAAGCTCATCCGCACCTCGCGCTACCTGGTGCAGGAGATCGGCCGCGAGCCCACTCCCGAGGAGATCGCGGAGAAGATGGAGCTGCCGCTCGACAAGGTCCGCAAGGTCCTCAAGATCGCCAAGGAGCCCATCTCGCTGGAGACGCCCATCGGCGAGGAGGAGGACTCCCACCTCGGCGACTTCATCGAGGACAAGGCCATCACCTCGCCCTCCGACGCGGTCATCAACATGAACCTGGCCGAGCAGACGCGCAAGGTGCTGGCCACGCTCACGCCGCGCGAGGAAAAGGTGCTGCGCATGCGCTTCGGCATCGGCGAGAAGTCCGACCACACGCTGGAAGAGGTGGGGCAGGACTTCGAGGTGACCCGCGAGCGCATCCGCCAGATCGAGGCCAAGGCGCTGCGCAAGCTGCGGCACCCGTCGCGGTCGAAGCGGCTCCGGAGCTTCGTCGAGAACTAGGCTGTGCGAGGTTGCGCTGGATTCGCCTTGCTGGCGGCGATCGGCTGCGCTTCGCTGCGCACGCCGGTGCGCCGGCCGCTGGGTGGAATCAGCGGGACGGTCCTGGATGCGTCCACGGGAGAGCCCGTGGGCGGAGCCCTGATCGGCGTCCGCGATGGCCAGTCCGCGATGTCGAACGGCAGAGGCGAGTTCGCCCTCGCTCCGCTGGTGGACGGCAACTACGACGTCACCGTCGAGCATGCCGGCTACCTGCCCGCGTCGGCAGAGAAGATCGCCGTGGAGCGTGGCTACTACACGACCCTCGCGGTCAAGCTGATCCGGGGCCCTGACTTCGGGGCCCCCGCGCCACCGGGGAGCTCCATCGTCCCGCCGGTGTTCGTCTCCGGGCCCGCGGTCACGTATCCGGACCTGACGCCGCAGCTCCAGGGCAAGATGCTGGTGCGATGCGTGCTGACAATCCAGGGCGAGGTCACGGACTGCCTCCCGGACCAGGACGTGCCGGAGCTGGCTCCTGTCATCCGGCAGCTCGAACAGCGGCGCTATCGCCCTGCGCTCCGCGACGGAGTGCCCATTCAGGTCTGGTACGTCTTCACCCTCAGGTTCCCCGGCTATTGAACCCGCCAACCCATCTTCGGCGCCCTGGGCACTGGCTGCAGATTGGCGGAAGGCTGCTCCTGCTCTCGCTGGCGCTGGCGTGCGCCTCGGCGCCTGCGGCCCCGGAACCGGTCGTGCCCGGCGGCCTGACGGGACGGGTGTTCGATGCTGAAACGGCGGCTCCGCTCGATCAGGCCTTCGTGATCCTAGTCGCCAATTCGGCCCGGCCGCAGATGGCCATGACGGACAGGCAGGGCTTTTTCGCGCTCGAGGTGCCCTCCGGGAACTACGAGATCACCGTCGCACTCGACGGTTTCGAGGACGCAAAGCTCGGCGGCCCGGAGCGAATGCAGCATCCCGTGGTTCGGCTGAGAAGGGCTCGACCGTGGGCATCGCCTCGCCGCATCCAGCCTCCGAGAATGCTGGGCGGGCCCAACCCGGTCTACACGGTGGAGGCGCTCCAGCAGAGATCGCAGGGTATGATGCTGGTGCGATGCGCTGTGTTGCTCGACACGCAGGTCGAAGGTTGCGTCATCCTGCGAGGTCTTCCCGCGATGAACGAAAGCGTCAGGTTCGCATACGAGCACCGTCGGTACGCTCCGGCGGTCATCGACGGCGTGCCCACCGCCGTGGACTTCGTCTTCAGGATGACCCTCGCCCTCGAGTGACAGGCCGCTAGAACCCGAACCCCAGGCCGCCGTGGAGCGACCAGTGCGGGGTGAGGCTGGTGCTGGTGAAGACGATGTTGCCGGTGATGGCGAGGCTGTAGAAGTCCTGGCGCATCTCGTAGCCGAAGCCGATGCCGGTCCAGAGGCTGCTCTCCGCGTTGGCGCCCTGGAGGTTGATCAGCCGGGCGTTCTCGTCCCTGCCGCGGTTCACGCGGGTGTTGCCGGCGAGGAACAGCTCGGCGGCGAGGTACTGGCCGCCCTCGCCGAAGAGATGCCGCGCGGCAAAGCCGAGCTGCAGCCCCGGGAAGCCTCCGCCGGCGCCGATCTCCAGCTCGTCGTGGGGATCGGTCATGAAGCTCAGGGATCCTCCCAGCTCGCCGAAGGGCGCGAACTCGTTGCCTCCCTCGACGCGGATGACCACTCGCGGAGGGCGGGAGGTGTCGTCGCGGAAGCGCCCGCGGGTGAGGTCCACTTCGTCGGCCAGCGCCAGCGACGGCGCGAGAATGAGCAGGAGGGCGAGCGGTCGCACGCGCGCAGTATCGCCTTCGCAGTGGGCGCACGCCACCGGTCGGGCTAGTCTGTGTGCGAAAGAGCGGGGCCCGTAGCTCAACGGCAGAGCAGCCGGCTCATAACCGGTCGCATGCAGGTTCAAATCCTGCCGGGCCCATTTTCCGGCGCGGCGGGAACGGGTGGGCGGCGCCGAACGTTGACAGCACGGGCGGGAGGCGCGAAAAGGGGCCTCCGCTCGGGAGGCAAACGTTGTCGCGAGAGAAGCTGAAGGCGCTCGAGGAACTGCAGAAGCTGGATCTCAAAATTCGCGATCTCTCCGCCGAGGCTGAACGGCACCCCGCCCGACTCCGGCAGATCGAGTCGGAAAAGACCCAGGCAAGGTCCACGCTCGACACCGCCCGCGGCAGGCTGGCGGACAACGAGCGCGCCCGCCGCCAGAACGAGCAGCTTCTCCAGCTCGAGCGCGAGAAGGTGCGCAAGTGGGAGGCGCGGCTCAACGAGCTGAAGACGCCGCGCGAGTACGCGGCGCTGGCCCGCGAGCTGGACATCGCCAAGAAGACCAACCAGACCGCCGAGGAGGAGATCAAGCGCCTCGCCGGCGAGTACGTGGAGGTCAAGGCGCAGGTGGACGCCGCCGAGCAGGCGCTGCTGGAGAGGGAGTCGGTGGCGGAGCGCGAAGGCGCGGAGACCAAGACGCTCCTCGAAGGGGTCTCCGCGGAGATGGCGGGGCTGGAGTCGGAGCGCAAGCGGCTGGTGGAGCTGTGCGACAAGTCGCTGGTGAGCAAGTACGAGCGCATCCGCAAGCAGCGCGGTGGCGTGGCGGTGGTGCCGGTGATCGGCGGCACCTGCAAGGGCTGCCAGCGCAACATCCCGCCACAGATGGCGAACAACCTGCTCACGGCGAGCGAGATCCTCACCTGCCCGAACTGCCACCGCTTCATCTACGCGGCTGAAGAGCCGCAGGCCGCAGCAAACGCGTAAGTGATCGTGACCCCCGCGCAGCTCCTGCTCGCGATCGCCGAGCACGAGTCGCTGGAGAAGACCTGCGCGGCCCTGCCCGGGCTGACGCGGGAGGGAGCGCAGAAACTGCTCCGCGGCGCGGCGCAGAAGCTGGCCCGCGAGAAGGTCCCCTCGACGCAGGAAGAGCTGCGGATCGCGGAGCGGAAGGCGGACAGCGCCGCGGCCGGCAAGGTGGTGCGTGTCTTCTCGGATGGCGCCGCGCGGGGAAATCCCGGGCCGGCGGGCGCCGGCGCGGTGCTCACCGACACCTCCGGCAGGGTGCTGGCGCGCCTCGGGCGCTACCTCGGCCGTCAGACCAACAACGTCGCCGAGTACCAGGGGCTGCTGCTCGGACTGCAGCACGCGCAGGAGCTCGGCTATCGCGAGGTGGAAGTGCGCGCGGACTCGCAGCTGCTCATCCGCCAGCTCAAGGGCGAGTACGCCGTGCGTCACGCCGGGCTCAAACCGCTGCATGCCGAGGCCCTGCGGCTGCTGCGCGGGTTCGAGAAGGTGGACCTCAAGCACGTGCCGCGCGAGGAGAATTCGCTGGCGGACGAGATGTCCAACCGCGCCATCGACGAAGAGATGCGCTGAAAGTTGTTCCGGCGGGCAGGGGCCGGAAGTCCAGTGAGTGGGTCCCCCCCGACCACCCCGCGGCAGCTCCCCCCCGAGCCGCGGAGTTGCGCCGGGCGCCTTGCCCTGAGGCGCCCGGCGTAAGTTTGGGTTAGATTCCGGGCCGGTCAGAGCCGCCCGGGCGGACGCCGGCGCCGTAAAAAAGCGCGGGAGGAAAGTCCGGGCTCCACAGGGCAGGGTGCTGGCTAACGGCCAGCCGAGGCGACTCGCGGGACAGCGCCACAGAAAACAAACCGCCGGCGCAAGCCGGCAAGGGTGAAACGGTGCGGTAAGAGCGCACCGCGCCCGTGGCGACACGGGCGGCACGGCAAGCCCCACCCGGAGCAAGGGCACATAGGGGAGCAATGCGGTGGCCCGCCGCGCTCCCGGGTAGCTCGCTCGAGGCCGGCGGCAACGCCGGTCCTAGAGGAATGTCCGCTGCCGCCGGGAAGGCAACGACCCGGCGTGACAGAACCCGGCTTACAGGGCGGCTCTGACCATTTTCTTCTGATTCCGTGTGGTTGGCGGTTGGGTTTGGGGTGGCCGTGGCCATTTTGTGGCCAAGTTCACCGACTTTTGCACTGCTGTTCCGAAGATCGACGGCGATGGTCGCGAGGTCGGCCGGCCGTGAACAGCTCAGGTCGCAGGTGAGCGTAGCGCTCGGTCATCACGACCGAGTAGTGCCCGAGGATCGCGCACAGCTTCTCGATCGAGTTGCCGGCGAGGACCCACTGCGACGCGAAGGTGTGCCGTGTCGCCTGGTACCAGCCGAGGCCGGGCTGCGCGAGCTTGAGCCGCTCGAGCACGGGGTGCAGGTAGTTGCCTGGCGTCGCCTTGTCGATCTTCCTGGCGTCGCAGCGAAGGGGTGGGATGACCCTCGCGTTGGCGCCGGCCTTCAGCTTCCATTCCGACAGAATCGGTAGCAGCGCATCGAGCACCGGCACGATGCGCGAGTCGCCGTCCTTCAGCGGGCCGTTGATCGACTCGCGCACGTGGATGCGGCGCGCGACCAGGTCGACATGCGACCATCACAGCGCGAAGACTTCGCCGGTGCGGAGACCCGCCAGCGCGCCGATGGCATAGGCGACGTTCAGCGGCTCCGGCAGCGCGAGGAAGATCCGGCGCACGTCTTCGAGGCGCTCGATGAACGGCGTCTTCTTCGGGTCGTGCGTCGGGCGGATCAGACGCATTAACGACTTCGGAAGTCCGCGCGCCGGGTTGCTGGTCGCGAGCCCGCGCTCGGTGAGGTCGACGAAGATCGCCGAGAGAAGCGCCACGAAGATGCGGATGGTCGCCGGGTTCAGCTTCTCTGCGAGCTTCACTTCCACGAACGCGCGGATGCGCGCGACGTCCACGGCGGTTGGCTTGAGGTGACCGAAGTGCGGTTCGATGTGCTTCTTCCAGCGGTAGCGATCGCAGTCGGCTGCGCGGTGCGTGAGCTTGCGGCGCTCGAGGATGTCGGGCACCAGCTCGGACAGGGTCGGCAGGCCGCGAGGGTCGGGCGGAAGTCCAGCGCGCCCCTGGGCCAGGGCGCCGCGGATCTTCGCCAGCACGCGCTCGGCGTCCTCGCGGGTCGCGAACCCGCCTCGGGTGCGGCGCCGGCCGTTCTCCCTCCAGCGGATCTGCCAGCCGCTGGAGGTCTGGTGGATCTCGCCGGCGCCCCACTGGCGGCGCTTCCGGTGCCGTGTCATCTCGGTTGCCTTCCCGACTCATCGCGGAGCTCGCTGGCAGCGCGTGCGACCTCTTCTTCGCTCATCGGCCGCAGGGCTGACAAGTCCACGAGGACCTTGCGTCCGTCGCGACGCGCAGGCCACTCGCCGGCCTGAACCCGCCGGCGCGCTGTCTTCTCGGAAACGCCCATGCGCCGCGCCGCCTCCTTCAATGGGAACAGCGCGGGCGGCAGCGCCTGGCGGAGGGCCGCGAGCTCGGCTGTGACGCGTCGGAGGTCGGAGTGAAGAGGAACAAGGCGCGCCGAGAGCAGCGCGCCGAGCGTGTTCTCGAGAGTGCCGCTCGTTCGCGGATCTCTCGAGGCGAGCTCCGGCTGGGCGTCGCTCGCGCGCCGGCCAGCCGTGCGACGATCAGCAAGGGCCATAACGGATGTGCTACTACACATCTCTTGTCTTACACAAGATGATGTGCGACATATGCCGCATGATGGTCCCGATCTTGCGGCCGCCTGCGATGCATGGTCCGAAGAGGGCGTCCGATGCTGAGAGCGAGTCCGAAATCGGTCCTTGGACGGCGTCCGATTTCGGACCTGACTTCCGAGGCGCGTCGTGCCCTCCGCCCCTGTGAAGACTGACGAATCCGTGAGGAGTGCCCGGCCTGCGCTGCGCGCTGAAAACGGCGAGCTACCTGCTCCGGCCCCTCCCTCCCAACCAATGGATGGAGGGGCCGGAGCCGGTATCTCTTTTGTGGAGGCGGAGGCCGGAGGAGTTGAGCAGGGTGAGGATGGGGCGGAGGGCAAGGCGGGGATCGGTTCCTGGAGAGGAAGGTTGACTGCCAGGGACCGGGAGTTGGTGAGTCACTTGGGGTTGGTGCGGTACTTGAGGACGGATCAGATTGCAGAGCTGGTGTTTCCGGGGAGGGCGCAGTCGGTGATTTCGGGGCGGCTGGGCGAGTTGTCACAGCGGCATGGAGACACGAGAGCGCTGATCAAGAAGCTCTGGTTCGTGAACGGCGCGGGAAAGCGCGTCCTGGTCTGGGCGTTGACGCCTTCGGGGTACGCGCTGGCCGGAGAGCAACTGGGACGGCACTTCGAGGTTCCGCGTCACGACGTGGCGCATCAGTTTCTCGAGCACGCGACGGGCGTGAACGACCTCTACGTCGCGCTCACGAGGAGGCTGGCAACGCCGAAGCCTGCACAGCGGGGCAAGCCGGCAGACGACTTCGCGCGCGTTCCTGGCGCCTTCAGGTGGGTTCCGACCGAGGAACTCGACCTTCCCTTTCGCGAGTTCGCCTGGGACCCGCCCGCGAGCAGCCGCGACCGCAGGATTCAACCGAACGCGATGCTCGAGGACCCGGTCCGCAGGCGCCGGTATCTGCTCGAATTCGAGACGGGTTCCGCCACCGTCCGCAACTCGCAGCACAAGACCGCCACCGAGACGAAGATCGGCCGCTACAGCAAGTTCCTGCTTGGACACACGGACACCGGGCGCGCGCGCACCTACTACAGCGACCACTTCAACGACGGATACAAACCGATCGTCGTGTTCCTCACCCGCACCGAGGCGAGACGAGACACGATCGTCAAGGTCGCAGCGGAGTACTGGGGCGCCATCGATGCGCGGTTCGAACTGCGCGCCCTCACGATCGACGAGGCCGGCGTGGAATTTCGAGCGCAGCTCCTCGGTGAGGTGCCGCGCCCGCCTTCTCCGGATCTCAACCCTCCGCGAGTGACAAAACCGGCGACGCTGGAAGGCACCTTCATCTCGTTTCGCGAGATCGACCTGCTCAAACACTTCCAGCAGGAGGCGCTGGGCATCATCCAGAACGTGCGCCACGCCGTGCGCGTGGGAAGGCCCGTCCGTTCGGAGCCTCCGTACCCGAAGACGATGAACGCGGCAGCCATGGTGCTGCAGAGACTTCGGTAGCCCAGCCGGGACGAAAGGAAGACACACGATGCCAAGAAGCCGCGAGACCGACTTCCAACTCTTCAACGTCCGGCTGCCCGCGGGCACCGTGGAGCGCATCCAGCGCTACCGCGACTACTTGAACCAAACCCAGCCCGGCATCGAAGCCAGCGCCAGCACCGCCGCGCGAATGCTGCTCTTCCGCGCGCTGGAGCAAGTCGAGGAGGAGATGGGAATCCCGAAGAAGGCGTCCCGGAGCAAAGGCGATCTAGTTCTCCGCAAGAAGACGTAAGCTGTGCGCGAACCACTGGCCAATTTCCGGAGATGAAACCGTGGAGCCGCGTGGGGGCCTAGGATTGAAGGACAACCAAGAGGTTGGCCGCATGGGAGTGGTTGCTTCGGTTGTGAAACGCCCCGACGGCCGCGTGCGACTGGTGTTCGACGACCTCGAGCGATCGGACTCGAACTGGAGGACCCTCGGACTCTACACTTGGAAGGACGTGAGCCAGCGCGTTTTCCGCAGCCTGAAACTCACCGATAAGCAGCTGGCGGAGATAGGTGTCGCTTTGGTGGTTCCGCCTGCTCGCGCTTGAGAAGCATCCATCGTCGCGGCCAAAGAGACAAAGGAAACGAAGCACCAGGGAGAACCGAGGCCCCAGTGGCAGCTAAGGCAGCCGGCCGAAATGGTCTTTACAATAGCCGTCGAACGTGATCTACGGTTCTTGTGAGACGCGACGCCGACATGGTGGCAATCCTTCGCGACAAGTACGAGGCGTTGGCCGACGTTCTGGATGAGCGCTCGCGGCGGC
>DASSQZ010000220.1:0-7559 GCA_035702105.1 Myxococcales bacterium
GCTGCTGCTCGTCTGCGGCGGAAGCCTCTTCGCGCTCGCCGCGCTGACGCTGAGGCTTGGACTGGTGGTCATCCGCGAGGACCAGGCCGGGCTGGTGGTGAGGAAATTCGGCTTGCCGCTCCCGCAGGGGCGGCTGGTGGCGGTGGACGGCGAGGCGGGCTACCAGGCCACGCTCCTGCCGCCCGGCTGGCACGTCCCGCTCTGGAGCTGGTCGGTGCGCGTCGAGAAGGTCCCGCTCACCACGGTGCGGCCCGGCGAGATCGCGCTGGTCGTCGCCAACGACGGAGCGCCCATTCCCGCCGGCCGCGTGCTGGCGCGCGAGGTGGCCTGCGACAACTTCCAGGACGCCGCGGCGTTCCTGCGCCAGGGCGGTGAGCGTGGCCGGCAGCTCGCCATCCTGCGAGGAGGCACCTACCGGATCAACCCGGCGCTCTTCCAGGTGATCACCGCCGCCAACTGCAACAAGCACTGCATGACGCCCTCCGACCTGCGCATCTTCGAGCTGGAGCCGGAGAAGGTGGGCATCGTCACCACGCTCGACGGCGCGCCCATTCCCGCGGGAGATCTGGCGGGAATGCCGGCCGCCGGGCACGACAGCTTCCAGTCCGCGCAGCGCTTCCTCGACGCGGGCGGGTGCCGCGGCCTCCAGGAGGAGGTGCTGCTCTCGGGCACCTGGAACCTGAACCCGTGGTTCGCGCGGGTGGAGCCCATCGCCATGACCGAGATCCCCATCGGGTACGTCGGCGTGGTGGTCAGCTACGTGGGGATGAAGCACGTGGACGTGAGCGGCGAGTCGTTCAAGCACGGCGATCTGGTGGAGAAGGGCCGCAAGGGCGTGTGGGTCACGCCGCTGCTCCCGGGCAAGCATCCCATCAACACCCGGGTGATGAAGGTGGAGCTGGTGCCGACCACCAACATCGTCCTCAACTGGGCGGCGAGGACCGAGGCGCACAAGTACGACGAGCGGCTCTCGGCCATCACCGTCCGCAGCAAGGACGGGTTCAGCTTCTCCCTGGACGTGAGCCAGATCATCCACATCGGCATGAACAACGCGCCGCGGGTCATCACAGCAGGGTAGGCTCGATGCAGAACCTGGTCGATCACGTCCTGCAACCCACGGTGGCGAACTACTTCCGAAACTCGGCGCAGCAGGTGACGGTGCTCGAGTTCCTCAGCGCGCGCAGCGAGCGTCAGAAGGAGGCGTTCAAGGCGATCAAGGCCGCCATCGAGGCCTACGACGTGGAGTGCCTCGACACCCTGATCGGCGACATCGTGCCGCCTGCCGAGCTGATGAAGACGCAGACCGACCGCAAGATCGCCGAGGAGATGCAGCGCACCTTCGACATGCAGCGCCAGGCGCAGGTCAAGCGCCAGGAGCTGGAGCGGGAGACGGCCATCGCCAACATGCAGGGAGAGGTGGTGCGCTCCGAGCAGATGGTCCGCATCACCAGCCGCCAGGCCGAAGCGGTGGCGGAGACCGCCAAGGGCGAAGGGCAGGCCACGCGGCTGCGGGCGCTGGCGGAGGCCGACGCGCTCAAGGCTCGTGCGGAGTCGGAGGCCGCGGCGATGCGGCTGCGCGGTGAGGCGGAGGCGGCCTCCACCCGGTCGGTGGGAGAGGCCAAGGCGGCGGCGTACCGCGCAGGCATCGATGCCATGGGCCAGGGCCCCTACGCGGCGCTCCAGCTCGCGGGCACCCTCGGCGAGCACCACGTGAAGCTGGTGCCGGACATCGCCGTGAGCGGAGACGGCCAGCACGGCCTCGCCAGCGTCCTGGTCGGGCGCATGCTCGCGGCGGGGCTGCCGCAGGCCAGCAAGGAGTAGCGGGCAGGGCGCCTCGCGGAGACGCGGGGCGCCCGTCCGCCTCGGGGAATCGATCATGACGACGCTCCTGGGAATGAAGCTGGCGCTGTTCGCCGGGCTGATTGCATGGCGGCTGTCGCGCGACCGCATCGACTGGCGTCCCGCGCTCGGCCCCCCGCTCCACCGCATGCTGCTCCCGCCCCTGGCCGTGCTCGCGGCGGGTGTCGCCGCGGGCTTCTCGGCCGCTCTCGGCCTGCTCGGGCTCCTTGTCGCGGCGGCCCTGCTCCTCGCGTATCCACTCGGCGAATGGCGCCTCACGCCGGAGGCCATCGTCTCCCGGGCGGGGCTGTCGCTGCGTTGGGACCGGGTGGTCGCGCTGCGCGCCCATCGCCGCTTCGTGGAACTGGTGGCCCGCGGCGGGCGGCGCGTATGGCTGCCCCGCGACCTCGACGGCATGGTGACCTTTGCCCGCGTCGCGGGCCAGGCGCTGCCGCCGGCGCTGTTGAAGGAGCCCGCCGTCCAGCGGCTGCTCCTGCAACTCGAGCAGGGCCACGCCGTTGGCGCCCCGGACCCGGATTTCCGCCGGTGAGGCAATGCTCTCGATCGACTGCCCACCGGAGGATCGGGGGGGCCTCCGGCGGCACCAGCAATTCGAGCCGGCGGGCGAGGCAGCGGGTCGGATCGACATGGTCGGTCGAGGAGTGATCCTGTGTCCGCTCCCTGCAAGGAGCGTGGATCTTCACGCGACGCGCCAACCGGCTGCCGAGGCTCAGCTTGGGATCCCGCCACCCGATCGACGCTGGTGCGCGTCGGCGCGACCCTTCAGGCTATGCCACGCGGCGAGGGCGGCATCCTGCTCTGCCCTACAGCCGCCACCCGACGCGGAGCAGCCACACCGAAGGCGCCACCACAGGAGCGTCCCGGCCGGGGCGCTGCTGCGCGAACCGCGCGGAGGCGAGCGGATCGGTCCAGCCGGCGGGCAGGTATTCCAGCGTGTGGTGGCGGTGGTTGGTGAGGACGTAGCGAACGGCGCGCCTGGTCTCTCGCGGCGTCTTCAGCGGGTGCGCGTGGTACCGATCTGCGAACACGCCGCCGTGCCGATCGATGAGCGCGTTGAGGCGCTTTGCGAGCCGGATGGACAGTCCCTGCATCGCGCGCGAAAGCGCTTCCACGCTCTCCGCCTCGACGATGAGGTGCAGGTGGTTGCCCTGGATGGAGTAGTGGATGATCCGCACGCCGAACCGCTCTCGCGCCGTCCGGAGGGCATCCTCGACGATCTTCGCCCGGGAATGTTCCCGCAGGTAACCCACGCCGGGCTGGAGCCGCATCGTGACGTGCACGGGGTGCCGCGCGGCGAAATCCGGCCGCCTCAGATGTGGCACCCCGGGACCGACCAGGCCCGGGTGCGGACGCGTCCTGGGACGGCCCGCGCCCTTCCGTTTCCCGCCGCGGACCGGAAAGGCGAACGCAGTCTGTCGCCGCGAAGCCTTCATCGATTTTTAGAATAGCAGATATCACTCTCGCCCGTCAAGCGGCTCAGGCCTCGGTGTCCAGCTGGCCGACGGGTGCAAACCGGATACATCCTTTACACATCAGCACACCGACATCCTTTCCACTTTTCGCGACTTGCACGGCGACATCGCAGACAACCTGGCGATGCCCTGGAAAGCGACGGACGCGATGAAGGAGCGGGTGAATTTCGTGCTGGAATGGGAGCGGCGCTGGAACCAGGCGCAGGGCGGTCCTGTCGACATGGCCGAGCTGTGCCGGAAGTTCGGCATCAGCCGGCCGACCGGCTATGCGTGGGTGAAGCGCTTCCGGGCGGCGAACCACGACGTGCGCGCCGTCGAGGAGAAGTCGCGCCGGCCGCACTCCAATCCGCACGCGATCTCACCCGAAGTCGAGGATCTGGTCGTGCAGGCGCGCAAGCTCATGCCGCGCAGGGGCCCATGCAGACTGCGGGCGATCATGGTGGATCGCTACCCGGAGATCGAGTGGCCCAGCACGACCTCGATCGGCAACATCCTCAGGCGGCGCGGACTCAGCCGGCTGAAGAAGCGCCGCCAGCGGGCACCACCGCTGACACGGCCGTTTGCGAAGACGGCCGAGGCCAACGACACCTGCTGCATCGACTTCAAACGCAAGTTTCGCATGCAGGACGGCAACTGGTGCCACGTGCTCACGCTGCTGGACGCCGACACGCGCTTTCTGCTGCGCGCGGAGCCGATGCTCGATCCGACTGGCGACAACGTGGAGAAAGTGCTGGACTCCGCATTTCAGGAATTCGGCCTGCCCAGGGCGATGCGCTCCGACAATGGGCCGAGCGAATCGAGCCAGGCAAGCCGCAGCACGGCCGCCTCGAGCGCTGTCATCTCACGCTCGAGGCGGCGGTGACTCCCTCGGCAGCGGATCTCATCGCACAGCGGCGCGTGATCGACGAGTGGCGCCGCGACGACAATGAGGACCGACCGCACGAGGCGCTCGGCGACGTGCCACCTGCCCTCGTCTACCGCCGCTCACCTCGCGGCTATCCGCGCAAGCTGCTCAAACCGGATCCGCCGAGCTGGCGCGAGGCCTGCGACGTCGATCGCAACGGCTGCATTCGCTGGCACAAGCACAAGCTCTTTGTCACCAGCGCCCTCGCTGGAGAAATCATCGAGCTGGAAAGGACCGGTGAAACGACCTGGCAGATCCGCTTCCTCGATCTCGTCATTGCCGAGCTCGATGAGCGCAAGATCGATCGAGGAATCGTGATGAAGCGCAAACCTCAACCCGCGACGGTGTAAAGGATGTCTCTGGTCCAAAGTGTAAAGGATGTCGGTGGTTGCTCACGACGATCTGGCCGCGGAGCAGGAAGGGAGTGAAGGCCTCGGTGATCTGGGTTACCGTCTCGGCGAGCGAGCCTCTTTTTCATGCGGCCGCCTAAGTGAGGATGGGCACAAACGGCTTGCGGTGCTTGGCCACCGTGTAGACAGCGACCCGCCGCCAGCGGTGCGTGGCGATGGTGGTGAGGAGCTTGCCGACCTCGTGCTTGTCGAGGAGATTGCCGAGCTCCTCGTCCAGGGCGCGGATGCGCCGCCGCAGCACGTTGAGGTCCTCGCAGAGGCATCGCAGCTGGAGTTCGCAGGCGTGCCCCCGGTGCTGCGCGACCGACGTCGTCGCCGCAGCGACGAGCTCCCGCGCCAGCTCCTTGCCGACGCGGCGCCGGCCGTCGTGACAATCCGCGCCAGCTCGCGGACCTTCGCCGCGCGCTCGCTGGCGAAGTCGACGTGCAAGCGACCAGCCGCGACGCCGCTACCGGACCCGGTGGCGCGAGAGCTGCGCGAGTTGGTGCGCTTCCGCGATCGGCTGGCGCAAGACCACGGCGATCGCCTCCGGCAGCGGCATCGACTCGCCGACCTGGTCTTTCCGGAATCGACCGGGCCTGCTGCGCGAAGCGCGCGATCGAGAGAGCATCGGTCGCGTCCGTCCTGGCTCGCTGCCAGGTCCTCGCCGGCGAAGCGATGCATCGCGATCAACGCCTGCTCGGGCGGCCCAGGCAACTCGAGCAGCCTCGCGTATCCGCCGCCTCCTCGCCGGACGAGGTCGCTTTCACCACTTCACCGCCGGCCTCGTCCACCACGGCGACCACCTGTCGCTCGGCCCCGATGTCGATTCCCGCAAATCGCACGCTCGTCCCCTCCGACGAGACAGCTCGGGAGCCTCGGAGCCGATGCCCATGCCCGCACTTGTCTTTGCGAGGACTCTTACGCCTCGAGATACCGTTCGGACCCAAAGCATCGGACGAGGGCGCCAATCTCAGTTCCGGGGATGACTGCCCCGCAGTCGGCACGTCCACGCCTCCCTACCCCATCTGCGGAGGAGTGGACCGATGTCCGGGCTTCCTCGCACCCGGAGCCCCCCGACCCTCGGGTGGCGTCGGACCCTCCGCGGATGCATGATTCCCCCGGAGGACGCGCCGTGCTCCCCATCGCGCTCGCCATCCTCTTGATCGGCCTGATCGCGCTCGACCTGCTGCGCGATCGCCCGCCGGATCCGCGCCCGGTCCTCACCCATCCGCGGGCGCTCCTGCTCCTGCCTGCCCTCGGCGGCGGGGCGGCCCTCTGGTCCGACGACCTTGCGCTCTTCCTGCTCTCCTGCGTCCTCCTCGGAGTCCTGCTCGCCACAGTCACCGAGCGCTTCCGCCTGACCGACCGCGGCATCGAATGCCGCGGGGCAATCCTCGAGTGGCGCACGGTGGAGGCGCTGCGCTCCACGCCATTCTTCGTCGAGCTGCGCACCAGCCGCGGGCAGCGCCTGCGCCTGCCGCGCTGGATGGACGGCCTCGGGACGCTGACCCGCGCCGCGGAACGAAGTACACTGGGCGGCCCATGGAACAGGCCCGGCGCATCCTCGAGCTGATGTTCCTCACCGCCTGGGCAGACGGACGCTTCGAGGGCAGCGAGGCTCTCGCCATCCACAAGCTCGCCGCCACCGTGCCGCAGCTTCGCGAGGTCGGCACCACCGGGGACATCGAGGTGGCTGCGCGCCGCAAGCTGGCCCAGCTGGGCCTCGAGACCTGCGTTCGCGACGCCGCCGCCCTCATCCCCGAGCCGCGGCAGCGCGAGCTTGCCTTCCAGTGCTGCGCGAAGGTCAGCGGCGCCGACGGCCGCTTCGCAGCCCAGGAGGGCGAGGTGCTGCGCCTGCTGGGCGAGGCGTGGAACCTTTCGCGCGAGGACGCCGAGCGCCTGCTCGTGCTGGCCACGCGCTGACCGGGCGGCCGGGGCCCCTGCCGCCCGAGGCCCGTGCCTGTTGGAATCTGCTGCGCGATCCGCGCACGCCGCGCTACACGTAGCGGCCGCAAACTGTCCAACGGTCTGCAAATCTTACAGCGTGGTGCGTCTTTTCCCGTTCGCTGCTGCACAGGAATTCTGACCGGAAGTGGGTCCGCGGCCGGTTTTGGTGGAGTGTCAGCGGACTTCTGCAAGGAGTCACATCGTGGGTGAGATGCAAGATCCGGTGAACGAGTCGGACCGCAAGCGCAAGCGAGGCGGCCGCGGCGGCGGTGAGGGAAACAACGGCGATGGCGGCGGCGGCAGCGGCAGCGAAGAAGTCCGCATGCGCCAGCTCCTCGACGCGCTCACCGCCGCGCAGCACGGCGATTTCGAGGTGCGCCTGCCCTTCACGCGCGGCACCGGACTGATGGCGGAGATCGCCCGCGCCTTCAACCAGGTGGTCTCGCGGAACGAGGCGCTCACCACCGAGATCGTGCGCCTCGAGCGCGTGGTCGGCAGGGAAGGGCGCATGGCCGAGCGCGCGTCGCTGGGCGACGTGGCCGGCTCGTGGAAGACTTCGGTGCACTCCATCAACGCGCTGATCGCCGACCTGGTGCAGCCCACCACCGAGGTCGCCCGCGTGCTGATGGCGGTGGCGGAAGGCGACCTGACCCAGAAGATGGCGCTGGAGATCGAGGGACAGCCGGTCAAGGGCGAGTTCCTCCGCATCGGCACCACCGTCAACGCCATGGTCGATCAGCTCAGCTCCTTCGCCGCGGAAGTCACCCGCGTGGCCAAGGAGGTGGGCACCGACGGCAAGCTGGGCGGCCAGGCCGGCGTGCCGGAGGCGAGCGGCATCTGGCGCGACCTGACCGACAACGTGAACCGGATGGCCTCGAACCTGACCTCGCAGGTGCGCAACATCGCCGAGGTCTCCACCGCCGTGGCCCGCGGAGATCTTTCCAAGAAGATCACCGTCGACGCCAAGGGCGAGATCCTCCAGCT
>DASSQZ010000221.1:0-36417 GCA_035702105.1 Myxococcales bacterium
TGGCCAGCCCTGATCGGTACTGGCTGGATCGTCGCTGCACTCCGAGGCGAGCGACCCGCACTGGGTGCACTTGGCGTGGTCGGCTTCCTATGGATCGCTTTCCGGCTGTGGAGAATGGCGCGCATCCGGCACGCCCTTCGCAAGGATGCTGCCATGGGTGTCGCCGTTGCGGTACCGAGCAAGGGGGAGGAACCCGAGCACGAGTTTCTACCCGAATCGGGCATGATCTGGACGATCGCCGGCGTGCCGGCCGAGTGGCGGTTTTTGCCGGTCGCGCCCGACGACTGAGGTGGGGCAACAGCCACACGGCTCGCCGGAATCGTCTCCAGCCGGTCTCCAAGACCTTGGCGGGATCGCGAGGGTTGGGGCGGGAACGCGCGGGAAACGGTGCATCCTCGAAGTTACCGAACCGGTTACTAAAAGTGCAGACTTCGCGTGAGTCATCAGCCTGTTAGCCGGTTCAGCCATTTTCAAATTCGATTCCCATGCGCTACCGCCACTGACGAGCGCGCGTCGAGCCTCACCGAGACCATCGCGGAATGGCGAGCGCACAGCCGAGCCGTTCCGTTGACCGAACGCCACGTCTAAGGCCCGCGTACGCCCGAATGAAAGAACGCGATCCTGCCCTTTGCGCCCACCGCCCGTCCGGAGTTACCCCACACCGACAGCGCGTTCATCCCCGGCCCGATGGATCCCCAACCATTGATTTCCGACGACCCGGGCTTCTTCGGTCCGCGATGCCACCAGCCGACGATCTCCGTCGACTCGGTCCCGGAGGTACCGGTAGCCACCACTCTGATCCGGTCGAGGATGACCACGCACGATCGGTAGCCCGCGGGCACCTTGCCTGCCGTCCAGGTGATTCCGCCATCTTCAGTCGTAGCGAACGCGCCAGGCTCCTGCGGCGCCTGGAAATCTCCTCCCACGAGCACGCCCCGCAGTTCGCTGACGAAGGCGATCGAGAACACCCCTCTCGAGGGCGCTCCACTGGGTGCGGGAACCTCGGACCCGCTCCAGGTCCTACCGCCGTCAGTGGAGCGGAAGACGCGCGCCGTCGAGCCTCCGGTTGCGAACCACAGCAGGTTTCCGCGGACCGCCAGAGCGGAATTGCTGGCGGCGAACGCGCCCTCCCCCGGCCTCGCCTGCGGTCCGGGCAACTCGGTCCATGTCTCTCCCGCGTCCCTGGTCTCCATCAGGACGAAATGGCCGTCGATCGGATCCGCCAGGGCGTATCCGCGAGACCGGTCCGCGAAACGAAGCGCATCGAAGAAGATCCCGGGCGCCTCGTTCCGGTACACCTCGCGCCAGTTCGCGCCGCCGTCCGTCGTCCGGAACATGCGAGCGGGGGAGCCGGCGCTGAGCACGATCGCGCGCTGTGCGTCGAAGGCGGCAAGCGATCGAAAATCGAGCCGCTCCGCACCGGGCACCGTCCCGGAGATCCAGCTCTTGCCTGCGTCGGTGGTGCGAAGCCAGGTGCCGCCGGCGCCGCTCGCCCAGGCGGTTTCGTAGTCGACCGCGGTCACGGCCCGCAGATCGGCCGTAACGTCGGACCGCTGCTCGGTCATCTCCGGAGTGGTCAGGCGGCCGGCGTTCCACATCAGTGGTTTGCAGCCACAGACGAGCAGGCCCCCCAGAACCGCGGTGGCGGCGCGCTCGACCTTTGCCAGGGCCATTGAACTCAGCGTAGCAGAGCGCGACGGCCGTGTGCGAGCCGGCGGCGGTGGGACACACGGCGGAGGGCGAAACGATCTTCGCTTCGACCGCCGGAGCGAGCCGGCGCGTCGTCGCAGGCGCAGGGAGTGCGACCGCCAGCGCTGCGAACGCAACGCCGATCGCAACAACGGCGGTGCGGCAGGCCTATCGGCCGGGCCTCGCGCGACCTCTCCTCTGGCGTTTGCGGTGATGGAGCAGCAACGCTGCCGCTCCGATCCAGGCGAGATCGCCGGCGGACGAGGTGTTGCGGCAACCGCAGCCGGATGCCACGTCGGAGCCGCCAGCTGCCCCCGTGCCGCCGTCGGTGCCGCCCACCGGGATGGTCACGCCTGCATCGCTGGGGCCTGCATCGCTGGGAATGATCACGCCGGCATCGCTGGGGCCTGCATCGCTGGGGATGATCACGCCGGCATCGCCGGGGCCTGCATCGCTGGGAACGATCACGCCTGCGTCGCTCGGCCCTGCATCGCTCGGCCCTGCATCGATGCTGCCTGCGTCCGCACCCTGGCCGCCTGTCAGCGCCTCGTCCCAGCCGATGTCGACGGTCGCCAGGCCGCTGCCCGCGTTGAGGATGCGGGGATCGCCGTCTGCGTCGGTGGTGAGCTCCGCGGGAACCCGCGCGTTGTCGCCGCTGTCGATGGCGGGCGAGCCCGGCGCGAGGTGATAGTCGCCCGCCCCGACGAATCCCGGAGCCCCGCCGATGATGTTGTGGTCGCCGTTCAGCACGCCGCCGAGATCGGTCCCGTTTCCGGCAACGATGGTGTTCCATGCGGACATGCCGGCCTCGATGCCAATCCCGGTGTTGTCGGCGATGGTCGAGTCCAGAACCACGATCTGATCCGGGTGACCGCCGGTGATGCCGGTGCCGGCGTTGCGCGCGACCAGGTTGCCGGCGAAGAGCATGCCGGTATCCATGAACACGCCCCGGCCGTTCCCGACGAAGCGGCTCAGGAGCACCTGCCTCAACTGGTCGGTCGGTCCCGGGCTGACCTGAACGGCCAACGCGCCCCCGACGTTGTCGAGCACATCGTTGGCGACGAAGCTCAAACTGTTGGCCTCGGCGATGGCAAGGCCTACGCCACCGTTGCGGGCGATGGAGCTGTGGTCCACCGAGATGTCCGCACAACAGGACATGGCGAAACCCGCACCCTGGTTGTCGTGGATGTTGGAGCCGGAGACGTTGACCACGGACACCTGATCGTTGACGAAGATCCCGCCGTTGGCCCCGTTGCCGGCGACCTCCACCCTGCTCAGGCTCCCGTTTGCAAGGACGAGGACTCCGCCGGTCCCTCCGCCCAGCGTCAGGTCCGAGATGATCGCGGACCCGAGGCGCAGCACCCATCCCTGGGGATCGGACCCGGCTCCGTCGATGAAGGTCGCGCCCATCCCCGCTCCCTTGATGGTCAACGAGTCGGACACCGCGACACCCCCGGTGAAATGGCCGGCATCGAGCACCAGCCGGTCGCCGGGGCACGCGCCGGCGATCGCCGCTGCGAGATCGCCGCCCGCGGGGACGTGGATGTCGCCGCTTCCCGTCACCGGGATGACCTGCGTCAACGTGTCGAACTGGCCTCCATGATCGCTCGCCGTCAGGGTCGCCGTCATCGAAGGCGGGCACGCCCTGGCCTGAACCACGCTGCCGGAGAAGGCGAACCCATCGATGTTCCAATCCAGGAACGCGACGCCGTCGTCGGGATCGGTGGAGTGGTCGGTGAAGGTCACCAGGTCGCGCTCGCTGGGCGCGGCGGGCGCGAAGGTGAAGGCGGCGTGCGGCGGTTGGTTGGCCGTCACTGCGACCGGATGGGTGACGCTGTCGGTGGCGCCGCCGTCGTCGGTGACGGTGAGCTGGACGGTGAACGTTCCGCTGGCCAGGAAGACGTGGGTGGGGTTGCGCAGGCTCGAGAACTGCCCGTCGCCGAAGCTCCACGACCAGGAGACGACGCGGCCGTCGGCGTCGGTGCTGTGGTCGGTGAACACGACCGGGACCAGGCTGAGATTCGACGCCGGCGCGGAGAAAGCCGCGGTCGGAGGCGTGTTGGGAGGAGGCGTCGGGCACGCCGCAGTGGCGGTGTTGGGCGCAAGGATCTCGGTGGTGGCGTTGTGCGTGACTTTGTGGTTGTTCACGTCGAGCGAGAGGCTGGCATCGTCCGTGGCCGGGAACGTCGGCGAGGCGCCAAGGTGGTTCCCCGCCAGCAGCGTGGCGTAGATCTCGGCGTCCTTGATCCCTGCCGGCTCGTGGTCGTTGACGATGCCGATCACGTCGCCGCAGGGGCTGAAGCCCCAGAGGAAGGCAGCTCCGGGTTGCTGGTCCACGACGCGGAGGCCGGTCTGCAGATTCACCGCGGTCCATTGCGGCGTCACGAGGCCGATGTACGCGTACGTCAGGGTGCGATCGGAGGTGTCCGGGCCGAAGCCCACGGCCACCGCCCCGAGCTGGTCCTGGGGCAGCCCCGGCGCCGTGGCGAAGAGGAAGCTGTCCTGGAAGGCCTGCAGGCCGGTCTGCGCATCGAGCACCTGCAGCGTCACCGAAGTGGGTGTCGAGAGCTCGACGTCGAGGTACCAGGCTCCATGAGGGCTGAAGGAGATGGCGCTTCCCGCCGCGGAGGGGGTGGACTCGTGCAGCTTCGTCGCCGGGACGGTGGTCAGGTCGTAGAGCGTCACGATGGCCGGCGCGCCGCCGATCGATTTCACCGCCACGGCGAGGCGATCATCGTCGGGGCTGAAGCCCCAGTCCGCCGCCTCCAGGTGGTTCAGCAAGACGGCGTCATCGGCGTTGCGGATCACGGTGATGGCCGCCGCCTGGAGGCTGCCGGGGACGGCGGTGACGGAGTATTTTCCGCCGGGAGAGACTCCGGTCGGGCCGTTGGCCGGCAGCGCAGGCACAGCCGGCGTCGGCAGCACGTACTGACCGACGATGAGGCAGTTGCAGTCCACGAACTTCGCGGGTGTCTGCGCAGCTGCGCTTCGGGCGAGAGCGAGTGCGGCAGCGAGAACACAGGCCAGGCTGCCACGCCTCGCCAGGGCGACAGTAACGTACCCGGTCATCGGCTTCCCCCCTGCGACGACGGCGCCGCGAGTCACGCGGCGGAAGCATCATTCAGCTCCATCAGCATCACCGCCCACCATCCGACCAAGGTCGACCCGTGGCAGTCGGCCACGGAGCCGTCCAGGTGGACGCCGTGCAAATCAGTCCGCCCTGGGAGAGATCTTTCTATAGTGCCGGCATTGGCACAAATACAAAGCCCGAATATTGTAGATCTTGCGATATCCTCGGTCATTACCCGCACCCGCAGCCCGACCCAGCGTGCCCGGCAACCGCCGCCGGCGGCAGTGGAGAAACCGCCGTAGGCCGCGCCGGCCGCCGACTCGTTCACCTCGCCTCCAAGACACATGCCTCGCGCTTGCGCTCGGGTTGACGGCTTACCCGAGCCGCCCTATCCTCCGGTCAGATGTCGACCCGAGACGACCAGGAAAGGATCGAGCTCCTGCAGGGCACGCTGGATCTGCTCATCCTCCGCACGCTGGTGTGGGGTCCGGAGCACGGCCAGGGCATCGCCAATGCCATCCAGAGGACGTCGGACGAGCAGCTCCTGGTCGAGCACGGCGCGCTCTATCCCGCCCTGCAGCGGCTGGAGCAGCGCGGCTGGATCAGCGGCAAGTGGGGCACCTCCAGGAGCAACCGCAAGGCGCGCTTCTACTCGCTCACCGCCGCGGGACGCCGGCAACTGGTGAAGGAAACCGACAAGTGGAGGCGGCTCGCGGCTGCGATCGGGCGCATTCTCGGCCCGACGGAGACTTGACCATGCTGTTTCGACGCAGGCGGGACACGGCCGACTTCGGCGCGGAGATCGAAGCTCACATCGAGCTGGAAGCAGAGCGACTCGAAAAGCAGGAGGGTCTCAGCGCCGGGGAAGCGCAGGCCGCTGCACGGCGCACCTTCGGCAACGTCGCTCTCGCGCAGGAGCGGTTCTACGAATCCGGGCGCTGGCTCCTCCTCGACCATCTGATGCAGGACGCCCGCTTTGCGCTGCGCGGCCTGCGCCGCTCGCCCGGCTTCACCGCGGTCGCGGTCCTCACCATCGCCCTCGGCGTCGGCGCCACCACCGCCATCTTCAGCGTCGTCAACGCTACGCTGCTGCACTCGCTGCCCTATCCGCATCCGGAGCAGCTCGTCGCGATCGAGGACGATCTTCGCGGAACCGGCGCGCGCAACGTGGGAATCTCGCAGCCCGAGTGGCTGGACCTGCAGCGCTCCGGGATCTTCGAGTACGTATCGCCGCAGTGGTTCGACGAGAACAACCTCACCGGCTCGGCTGCACCCGCGCGCGTGAGCCTCATGATCGTGGCGCCGAGCTACTTCGCGCTGCTCGGCGTCAGGCCGCAGCTGGGCGCGATCTTCGATCCGGCGAACTACACGCCGGGATTCACCGGCGAGGTCATCATCAGCGACGGTTTGTGGAAGCGCTCGTACGCGGGCGATCCGGCGGTGCTGGGAAAGACGCTGCGGCTCGATACCGACCTCTACCGCATCGTCGGCGTCATGCCGCCCGGCTTCTACGCGCCGGGCGCGACGCCGGCGGAAAGGAGCTCCGAAGTCTGGGCGGCGACGAGCTTCTACGGCCCGCCGATGCAGGACCACCCGCCGCGAAGCCCGCGGTACATGCCCGGAGCGATCGCGCGCATCAAGGCAGGGCTCACGCTGGCGGCGGCGCAAAGCCGCGTCGACGCGCTGGTCGCAAGTCTGAAGGCGCAGTATCCCGCCGACTATCCGGCCGAAAGCGGCTGGGCCATCCGGCTCGTGCCGCTCAAGGACAGGGTGGTGGGCGACGTTCGCCAGGCGCTGGTCCTGCTCCTCGGCGCGGTCGCCCTGGTCCTCCTGATCGTCTGCGTCAACGTCGCCAGCCTCCTTCTCGCTCGAGCCAGCGGGCGCCAGACCGAGATCGCCATCCGGCAGGCGATGGGCGCGGGGCGCGCGCGGCTGGCGAGGCAATTGCTCACCGAGAGCCTGCTCCTCGCGCTGCTCGGCGGACTCGGCGGAGTCGCCGTTCTTCTCGTCGCGCAGCGCCCGCTCCTGCGATTCGTGCCGGAGGGCCTGCCCCGGCTCGGCGAAGTCTCGATCGACTGGGCCGTGCTGCTCTTCGCGCTGCTGGCGTCGGTGGCGGCCGCGTTGATCTTCGGACTGGCGCCGGCGCTGCAGGCCGGCAGGCTCGAGTTGACCTCTGCCCTGAAGGAAGGCGCGCGCGGCTCCACCGGCTCCGGCAGGCAGGCGCGCACGCGGCGCGCGCTGGTCGTGACCGAGCTCGCGCTCTCGCTCGTGCTGATGATCACCGCCACGCTGCTCCTGCGCAGCTTCCGCGACCTGCTCGATGCGCCGCTCGGATTCAGTCCCTCGAGCGCAGTGGCCGTGCGCACGAGGGTGCCCTACCCGAACGTCGCCAGCGCCGACAAGTACGCGACGCCCGCGCAGCAATCGACCTTCATCCGCGAGCTCTTGCGCCGCGCCCGCTCGCTGCCCGGCGTGGAAGAAGCCGCCATCGGAGACAGCGGCTCGATTCCGCTCGACTCGAGCCAGCGCGAGCTGAACCTGCTCGCCGGCAAGTTCTTCTTCAAGCTCGAAGGGCGGGAGGCGCAGGCCGGCCAGACCCCGCTCGTGGACCGCTGGATGGTGACGCCGGGCTATTTCAGCCTGCTGAGGATTCCTCTCCTGCGCGGGCGGCTGTTCGATGAGCACGACGACGAGAAGGACCCGCAGGTCGCGGTGGTCAACGCGGCCTTCGCCCGGACCTGGTGGCCGAACGAAGACGCCCTCGGCAAACGCCTGCGCAGGGATCGCCCCGATGCGCCGTGGATCACGGTGGTGGGAGTGGTGCCGGACGTGAGGACCGAGTCGCTGGCGGAGGCCGACGTCCCGCAGGTCTACCTGAGCCTCTACCAGACCTTCTCGCACCACCTGGCGATCTTCGTGCGCGGAAGGCTCGACCTGGCGGCGACTGCGAAGGCCGTTCGCGAGCAGGTGCAGGCGGTCGACGACGGCCTTCCCGTCTACGGCGCGCAGCGCCTCGAGGAGATCGTCTCCGGCT
Source organism: Myxococcales bacterium (assembly GCA_035702105.1). GTDB lineage: Bacteria > Myxococcota > Myxococcia > Myxococcales > 40CM-4-68-19 > 40CM-4-68-19. The sequence continues at coordinate 7,794 of DASSQZ010000221.1, forward strand.
CGCTCGCCCAGAGGCGATTCTCGCTGCAGATGGTCGTCCTCTTCGCCCTGACGGCGCTGCTCCTCGCGGCCATCGGCATCTACGGCGTCATCTCGTACCTGGTCGCCGCGCGCACGCATGAAATCGGCGTGCGGCTTGCGCTCGGCGCGGGCAGGAAGGACATCGTCGGCATGGTGCTCCGCCAGGGACTGCGCCTCGCGGTGGCGGGCGCCGCCGCCGGGCTCGTCGCAGCGCTCCTGGTCGCGCGCTTGATGGCAGGGCTGCTCTACGGCGTGCGGCCCTCCGACCCCGTCACCTTCGCGGCCGTCGCGCTCGTGCTGATCGGAGTGGGTGCGCTGGCCTGCTATCTGCCGGCGCGACGCGCGGTCAAGGTCGACCCGATGGTCGCGCTGCGGTGCGAATGAGGGCCATGGGCGGGTCCCACGCCCCGCTTCGCCCATGCGCAATTCCTGCGCTGCCGCATCGCGGGTTGCCGCGTCCGCCGCCCATTCGGGCGTGCTCCGCGGCCTGCCGGTTGCAGCGAACGCGCCCGTCGTCCTCGCTCAGGAGCGGACATGGGCCTCGATCCCCAGTTCTCGAAAGCTGCGCCGTCGGCGACGGGAAAGATCGTCACCGCGGCGGCCGCGGTGCGGCTGATCCGCGACGGAGACACCGTCTGCACCGGCGGATTTTGCGGCACGGGCTTCGCCGAGGGCCTCGCCATCGCGCTGGAAGATCGCTTCCTCGCCTCGGGCTCTCCGCGCGACCTCACGCTCCTCTACGCAGCCGGCCAGGGCGACGGGAAGGAGCGCGGCCTCAACCACCTGGCCCATGCCGGCATGGTCCGGCGGATGATCGGCGGACACCTGGGAATGGCGCCCAGGCTGCAGAAGCTGGTGATCGAGAGCCGGATCGAAGGCTACAACCTTCCCCAGGGCGTGATCTCGCACCTCTACCGCGAGATCGCCTCGGGCAATCCCGGCTATCTCTCGCACGTGGGGGTGGGCACGTTCGTCGACCCGCGCAAGGGCGGCGGCAAGCTCAATGCCCGCACCACCGCGGAGATGGTCGAGGTGATGAAGATCGGCGGCCGCGAATACCTCTTCTACAAGGCGCTGCCCATCCACGTCGCGCTGCTGCGCGGAACCACCGCCGATCCCGACGGCAACGTCACCATGGAGCGGGAGGCGCTGACGCTCGAAGGGCTGTCCATCGCCATGGCCGCCCACAACTCGGGCGGCATCGTCATCGTGCAGGTCGAGCGCATCGCCGATCGCCACACCCTCAACCCGCGGCAGGTGAAGATCCCGGGCGTGCTGGTCGACTGCGTGGTGATGGCGGAGCACGCCGGGCACCACGAGCAGACCTTCGCCGCGTCCTACAATCCGGCCTTCTCCGGCGAGCTTCGCGTGCAGATGGCCAGCGTTCCGCCGATGGAGATGGGGGCGCGCAAGGTCATCGCCCGCCGCGCCGCCTTCGAATTGACTCCCAACAGCCTGGTCAACCTCGGCATCGGCTGCCCCGAGGGAGTCGCCGCCGTCGCCAACGAGGAGCACATCCTCGATCTGGTGACGCTCACCACCGAGCCGGGCGCCATTGGAGGAATGCCCGCGGGCGGATTGAGCTTCGGGGCAGGCACCAACATCGACGCGCTCATCGATCAACCCTATCAATTCGACCTCTACGACGGCGGGGGACTCGACGCCGCCTTCCTCGGGCTGGCGCAGGCCGATCGCCAGGGCAACCTCAACGTCTCCAGATTTGGCAGCAGGCTGGCGGGCGCCGGGGGCTTCATCGACATCAGCCAGAACGCCAAGAAGGTGGTCTTCGTGGGCACGTTCACCGCCGGCGGCCTGGAGGTCGGCGCCGGCGGAGGCAGGCTGCGCATCGACAGGGAGGGCAAGGAGCGCAAGTTCGTCGATCGGGTGGAGCACCTGACCTTCAGCAGCGCCGTCGCGCTGGAAAAGCGCCGGCCGGTGCTCTACGTCACCGAGCGCTGCGTCTTCCGGCTCCGGCCTGACGGGCTCGAGCTCGTCGAGGTGGCACCCGGGGTCGATCTCCGGTCCGACATCCTCGGCCAGATGAGCTTCGCGCCCCTGATCGCGCGGCCGCCGCGGCTGATGGACGAGCGCATCTTCCGCGCCGAGCCGATGGGGCTGCGCGAGGAGCTCCTGCAAATCCCGATGGAGCAGCGGCTCACCTACGACCCGAAGCAGGACATGGTCTTCGTCAATCTCAGCCGGCTCTCGCTCAACTCGCGCAGCCAGATCGATCGCCTCTGCTCGGGGGTGGAAGCGCTGCTTGCGCCGCTCGGACACAAGGTGCCCGCCATCGTCAACTACGAGGGGTTCAACATCAGCCCGGATCTGGTCGACGATTACACCGAGGCGGTGAGGGGACTCGTCGATCGGTTCTATTCCGGCGTCACCCGCTACACGACCAGCGCCTTCCTGCGCATGAAGCTCGGCGAGGCGCTCTCGCAGCGCGGAGTCGCGCCGCACATCTACGAGAGCGCGGACGAGGCGCGCGCGCATCTCGCCCGCGTCGCGACCTGAGGCGCGGCGCAGCGCAAGGCGACGGGCATTGCCGGAATGCGGCGGCTACGGCGCCATCTTTCGCAAGGCGGCCCTCACCTGCGCCGCGGTCTTGTACCTCGCGGTCGTCTTCTTCCCGTCGCGCCACTCGCAGTCGCAGCCGCTCTCCAGCTTCTTGCTGATCGCGGCCTCGAACTTCAGCTTCGCCGCGGTGCTCCCGGGGCGCGGCGCCTGGTAGACGAAGACGCCGTACAGCCTGCCGCGAACGTCCTGATGGATCTGGGGCCAGGAGCAAAGGACCACCAGCTTCCTGCGCCCGCCGGCGTCGGCGAAGAAGGCCGACTCGATCTCCGGCTCCGCTCCCTCCGGCTGGAAGGTATCGATCGCGACCTTCCGATACCTTCCCTGCCCTTCGGGCAGGTAGATCCAGCCCTCGATCCGATCCCCGGCCTGCTCGTAGAACGCGATGATGGCCTTCGACCTCCCGGCAAAGGCCCGGGTCTCGATGACCTGGTGCGCGAGCGCGGCCCGCGGCGGACCGTTCCTCGCGGCGAAGCTCCGCGCCGTCTCGTTCTCGAGCCGCGAAACGATCGAAGCGCCCGCCGGAGCCGCGAACAGGAGGACGGCTGCCAGGCCGCGCATCCCGAGACGCGCCGGCGGGATCATCGGATCGCGTCGAGCCTGAGCTCGATCTCGGCGCAGGTGACCGGGCCCGCGATGCCGTCGACCCCGATGCCGGCGGCGCGCTGGAAGGCCCGCACCGCCCTGCGCGTGTCGGGTCCGTAGCGGCCGTCCTCCTCGAGCCTGGGCTTCGCGCCCAGGGCGTTGAGCGCCTGTTGCAGCGACTTCACGTCGTCGTCGGGATCGCTCGCCTTCCAGGGCTCCTCCGGCTGGCGCGCCGCTTTCACCAGGGGCCAGATCTTCGCGAACCACGCCTCCCTCTGGGCCAGGCCGTTGAAGCCGCCATTGATCCTGCGCGTGATGGTGCGAATGTCGTTCTTGTCCGCGAAGAAGTTCAGGTCGCCGTCGGTCCATTCCTGGAGCGCGGGCTTGAGCGCATGCTCCGGCGCGGTCACCAGTTCGGGCGCGCCTTCGAAATCCACGCCGCACGCGGCTCCGAGGCGGCCGTGATTGGCCCTGCCGGTCGTCTGCAGGACGCCGTTGCCGCGATAGCGGAAGCCGTCGCCGGGCTGGGTATTGCCCAGCTCCAGCGCCTTGCGCGGGTTGCCGAGGCCGTAGACCCGCTCGGCGATGGCTTCCGGCTGGCGTTCGATGCGCGCCGCCTCGGCCGGCGTGATGGCCGCGGAATGGCGGTTGACCCCGAAGATCTCGACCAGGCGCGCCGCCGAATAGTTCATGTTCTCGCGCAAGACCCTGAAGCCGCCGGTCTCGTGCAGCGCCTGGGCGAGGAAATGCGCCATGCGCAGCGGCGTGGTGATGCCGTGCTGATCGAAGAGCGGTCCGCCCTGGCGGATGGCGCTCAGGTATTCGTCTCGAGCGCCGGGAGCGATCGCCGTGACCGCCTCGATGATCTCGATGGCCATGGCGGGCCAGCCTGCACCGGCCAGCGATGCCCTGCAACCGGCATGGCCCCGCTGCCGTGCCCGCGGCGCGCTACTGGAGCAGACGGCATTGCCAGCCGCGCCGGCGCAGTCGCGCCCCATGACGCGCTGCAGCTTTCCGGCTTTTTCGTTCTGCAGCATACAGCGCACAGCAATCCAGCAATCCACGACTCCTGCCGTTCCCACCCGGGGGAAATCCAAAATGCTCCGTGCCTCCCTTCGCAGCTGCATCGTTGCGCTCTCCTTCTCGATGGCCGCGCGCGCCGAAAGGCCCACGCGCTGCGGGGAGATCCTCGCCCGCCTTGGAAGCGCCCTGGCCGACGCCACCTGCTTCGAGAGTCCCGACCTCACCACCAACAACGAGCTCGCGCCTCCTCTCGGCCCCACCACCCCGCTCGACAACTCCATCCCCGGCCTTCCCGCGCTCGCTTTCACGCCGCGCGTGGACCGCGGCGTCATCGCGCCCAGCGCCGCGAAACGCCCGCCCATCACCAAGGTCGTTCCCGGAATCCAGCTCCAGGCTCGCATCGCGGGCGACCCCACCGGCCAGGCGCGCTTCCTCCTGCGCCTCCCCGACGACTGGAACGGCCGCCTGGTGGTGGCCGGCGCCTCGGGCACCCGCAGCGAGTTCAACGGCGACTTCGCCTGGAGCGATTACGTGGTGCAGAAGGGATATGCCTACGCCTCGCAGAACAAGGGCGTGCTCAACCTCTTCCTGGTGGCCGTCCAGGCCGCGCCTCCCGCGAGCGACCCGCTGGCCTGCCGCCTCAATCCGACCTCGCCCGTCTGGGTGCACTTCTTCGACAACGATCCCGGCCAGGAGTTCACCCGCTGGGCGCAGTTCATGGCCGACGCGGCGCAGCTCGCGCGCCGGGGCGTGCAGGCGCGCTACGGACGCGTGCCGCGCTTCACCTACGCGGTGGGCACCTCCAACGGTGGCTACCAGGTGCGGCGCGCGGTCGAGTCGTTCCCCCAGCTCTTCGACGGCGGCGTGGACTGGGAAGGCACCTTCGTCGACGCGCACGCGCCCAACATCCTCACCGACCTGCCTCCCGCCATCCTCAACTTCGACAGCTACGCGGCGTCCGGATTCGATCCCGCAAGCCTCGCCGCGAAGAACATCTCCGCCGCCGGGTATCCGCCCGACGTCGTCACCGCCGGCAGCTCGCTCTGGGGCCGCTACTCGGCGCAGTTCTGGGAAGTGACCCAGTGCCAGTGGCAGAAGCGGCTGGACCCCACCTACGACACCTACGGCTCGGGCACCGGCACCTACAACTACGTCTCGCGCCTCTCGGTCTCCGACGTGGGCGCGCAGGTCGCCGCCTTCGCCACCACCGGGCGCATCCAGCGCCCGCTCATCACCGTGGCGGGCACGATGGATGGCCTTCTGCCCATCGACCACCACGCGCGCGCCTACGCCCGCAACGTGGCGGCGGCGCAGCGCTCCGGCGACCAGGACGAGCGGGACGAGCGCCCGGCGTACCGGCTCTACGAGGTGCAGAACGGCAACCACATCGAGACCTTCGCCGACGCCTTCCCGCAACTGGAGATCATCGAGCCGCACGCCCAGCGCGCGTTCGATCTGCTGGTCGACGCGGTGGAGAACCGCAGCGTGCTTCCGCCCGACCAGTGCATCCCGCGCGGCGGCTCCATCTCGGCGACCCCGGCGCAGCCCGGGCACTGCGCCGCCCTCCTCGCCCCCTGAAGCCCCGGCCGGCCGGTGGCGCGGCAATCCGTCGCGCCACCGCGGCCTCCCCCGCGGCTTTGAGCGGCGATTCCCCGAGGCGTAGGCTGTCTTCCCGAGAGGCCCCCACTGCTCGCCCGCAAGCCCATCACCAGTTGCGAAGACTGCACCCTGGGCCAGGCTGCGGGCGACAAGCGCTGCAGCTTCGCTCCGGTCACGCTGCAGTCGGGCTCCATCCTCTGCGCGCAGGGAGAACGATCGCGCGCCGTCTACTTCGTCAAGGCCGGCCTGGTCTCGCTCTCCTCCGCGAACGGGGCCGGCGCGGAGTTGACCCTGGTCGTGCGCGGGCCCGGCTCGCTGCTCTGCACCGAAGCCATCCGTGGCCAGGCCTCGCCCTGCGAGGTGCGGGCGCTCTCCCGCGTGCGCCTCTGCGGCCTGGCGGCAGAGGAGCTGAAGCGCTGGATCGGTCCGCCGCGCAGCCCGGCGCAGGCCGTGCTGGGGCTCCTGCTCGAGGAGGCCCAGGCGCAGCGCGCCGAGGTGAACCTGCGCGAGGGAACCTGCCTCTTGCGGGTGGCGCGGTTCGCGCTCGCGCACGCGGACTTCCTCTCCGAACAGCCCGACGCGGTCCGCAAGCAGGTGCTGGCGAGGATGCTGGGGATGCGGCCCGAGACCCTCTCGCGCTGCCTCACCCGCCTGGAGCGCGCCGGCGCCATCGACGCGTCGCACGGCGTGCGCGTCCAGTATCCGCGCCTGCTCTCGTCGATCGTCTTCGCGGCGACTACGGCGTAGGCCGGCCGGCGCCCAGGCGCGCCGCCGAGAACGGCGACAGGTCCACCGGCGGCGCGCGGCCGAGGATGGCCGCGGCCACCGCGTCGGCGGTGATGGGGCAGAGGAGGATGCCGTTTCGCGTGTGGCCCGTGGCGTAGTACAGGTCCGCCACCGCCGAGGCTCCGAGCACCGGCCAGCCGTCCGGAGAGGCGGGGCGGAAGTTGCTCCAGGTCTCGAGGATCGGCGCGCCGGCGAGCGCGGGCGCGATCTCGATGGCGAGGTCGAGCACGCCGCGAAGGCCGCCGGCGGTGACGCCGCGCTCGTAGCCCACCTCTTCCATGGTGGAGCCGCAGAGCACGCGGCCGTCGGCGCGCGGCACCACGTATCCCTTGTCGGAGAACACCACGCGACCGAGGAGCGGCGGGCGCGTGTCGAGGAGCGCAATCTGTCCCCGGACGGGGCGCACGGCTCCGGGCGGCAGCCCGCTGCCCGCAACCGTGTTGCTCCACGCACCCGCAGCCAGCACGATTGCCCCTGCCTCGATGCGGCCGCGATCGTGGTCCACGCCGCACGCGCGCCCGCCCGCGTGCACGATCCGGCGCACCTGGCCGGTGACGAAGCTCGCGCCCGCCTTGTGCGCGGCGAGGTGGAGCGCACGCGCGAGCGGCCGCGGATCGACCGACGCCTCCTCCCGGAACCAGAGCGCCCCGCGCACACGCGCGCCCACCGCGGGCTCCAGGCGGTGGACTTCGTCGGGCTCGATCACTTCGACGGGAACGTCGTGCTTCTGGATCTGCGCGGCCCGGCCCGCCAGCGCGCGCGCGGTCAGGTCGTCGAAGGCCACCTGCAGCGTGCCGCCCCGGCGAAATCCCACCGCCACGCCGGTGAGCCGCTCCAGCTCTCCGGCGAAGGCCGCATAGCGCGCGAGCGACGCCGCGCAGAGCTGGTAGAAGGGCCCGGGCTCCTCTGCCTCCACTCCGGGCGAGAGGATTCCCGCCGCCGCGCTGGACGCCTCCGCGCCGGGCACCGACCGCTCCAGCACCATCACGCTGCGTCCCGCCTGCGCAAGCCGCAGGGCGACCGCGCAGCCCTGCACGCCGGCGCCGATGATCACGATGTCGGACTTCATCGGCGCGCGAGGCTATCGCCGCGGCGCCAATCCCGCCAGCGCAGCGAGCGCGCCTACTTCGTCATCCATTGCGCCAGCGCCAGCGCCACGCAGGAGGCGAGCAGGATGGTGGCGGTGAGCCATTCGATGAACGGCGAGTCGTGGGAGAGGACTTTAGCTTTTTCAGCCACTTGAAGCTTCTCCTTCGCGCCGGACCGCCGCCGCACCTCGGTGGTTATCAGACCACTTGATCGCGGTCAACGCAGCGGACAGGCCGCCTCGCTAGCTTGCGCCGCAATTGCATGCACGCCGCAGCGGCTGCGGCGCGGGGCAACCAACCGGTTTCGGGAGGTCACAGTGGCGCACGTACACGAGATCACGGTCTGGACGCGCGGAGTGGTCAAGGACAAGGAGGGCCGGGACGTCGCCAACGGAATGGCCAGGGCCGCCGACAAGGAAGGGAAGTTCACCCAGTCGTTCGACAACTACGTCGATCTTCCCGACCGGGTGAACGTGCCGCTGCGGAAGTACGCGCGGATCAGCGACCAGGACATCGAGATGAAGTACGACTACGAGAACGAGAAGCCCGAGGTGGTGGTGGTGGTGGACGCCACCATCGTGAAGGGAATCAACGTGCTCCGCGGCGTGGAGGGCGACGGCATCCTCGTCGTCAACACCCGGCGCACGCCCGACGAGATCCTCAAGTTCATCCCCGACAAGGGCCTGCTCAAGGCCATCGCCTGCGTCGACGCCGACGGGATCAGCGGCACCTCGACGGTGGACTTCTCCGGCACCGAGGGCGGCGTGGACGCGACCGGGCTGGGAACCGGCATCGCCGCTCCGCTGCTCGGCGCGGTGGCCCGGGCCACCGGGCTGGTCAAGCTCGAGAGCCTGGCTTCGGTGGTCCAGAACAAGAACGCCCTCTTCAAGGGTCACGAGAGCACCGTGATCAAGACGCTCCATTAGCGCCCAGGAGATTCCGACCATGTTCAACGTACCCAGGGAACGAGCGGTGCCGTTTGGCTGCGTGACGCCGGCGCCCGTCGGCGAGCAGCCGATGATGATGACGGGCAACTGGCGCGAGTGGCGGCCGGTCATCAACCAGGAGCTCTGCAACCTCTGCATGAACTGCGTGGTCTTCTGCCCCGACGCCTGCTGGCAGCTCAACGCCGAGGAGGACGAGGTGGTGTGGAACGCCAAGTACTGCAAGGGCTGCCGCCTCTGCATCAACGAGTGCTCCACCGAGGCGCTGAGCAAGGCGTACGAGCTGGACTTCGACGACGGCGTGGTGCGCCTCGAGAAGCCTTTCTAGGAGGGACGACAATGGCGAAAGAGATGACGTTGAGCGGCTGCGCCGCGTCGGCCCAGGCGGTGAAGTTCGCCAAGGTGGACGTGATCTGCTCGTACCCGATCCGTCCCTACACCGCGGCGATGATGGAGCTCGCCAAGATGGTGGCGGAAGGCGAGCTCGACGCCGAGTTCATCCACGGCGAAGGAGAGCACGCGCAGCTCTCGGTCGTGTACGGCGCCTCCGCGGCGGGAGCGCGCACCTTCACCGGCAGCTCGGGCGTGGGCGTGACCTACGCCATGGAAGTGTACTCGCCCATCTCCGGCGCGCGGCTTCCGGTTCAGATGATGATCGCCGACCGCGCCCTCGATCCGCCCGGCGACTTCGGCTCCGAGCACACCGACGCGATGAGCTGCCGCGACCAGGGCTGGATGATGGGCTGGGCGGAGTCGCCGCAGGAGGCGTTCGACAACCACCTGATCAACTACCGCATCGGCGAGGACCCGCGGGTGATGCTGCCGCAGTTCGTCTGCCAGGACGGCTACTTCGTCTCGCACATCCCCGGCAAGGTGCTCCTGCCCGACCAGGCGCAGGTGGACGAGTTCCTGCCCGCGTTCAATCCCGGCAAGCACGTGCTCGATCCCAGGCTGCCCGTCTCGCACGGCCCGCAGATCCGCCCCGACCAGGGCACCATCATGGACCTGCAGCGCGCCGAAGCCTTCCTCGATCTGCCCAAGGTCATCGAGGAGGCGGTCTCCGACTACAACCGCATCTTCGGCCGCAACTACTCGCCCTTCGTCGAGGAGTTCATGACCGAGGGCGCCGAGATCGTCTTCTTCCTCCAGGGCGGCCACGCCGCCACCGCCCGGCACGCGGTGCGGCACCTGCGCGAGCAGGGGGTGAAGGCCGGCATGGTGAAGCTGCGCTTCGTGCGCCCCTTCCCCAGCGTCCAGGTGGCGCAGGCGCTGGCGAAGTTCAAGGCGGTGGGCGTGATCGAGACCAGCACCTCCTACGGCGGCTCGATGCGGGGCGGCAACCTCCTGCCCGAAGTTCGCGCCGCGCTCTACGACGCCGAGAAGCGGCCGCTCACCACCTCATTCATGGCGGGGCTCGGCGGAGACGTGGTGTCGCTGAAGGAATTCTACTGGATGGCGGAAGTGCTGACCCGCGCGGTGAAGGCGGGCCGGGTGGCGAAGACCGTTTACTGGGCCGGGCTGGAAGAAGCCACCGCCTAGGAGAGGAGACCGGACAAATGACCATTCCAGTCAAGACCCAGAACCTCCCGATGCTGAAGAAGCTCCGCCAGGTGGCCAAGGAGAAGGACCAGTACGTCCCCGGCCACCGCACCTGCGCCGGCTGCGGCCCTGCCCTCCAGTACAAGCTGGTGGCGAAGGCCGCCGGACCCAACACCATCTTCGTCGGGCCCACCGGCTGCATGTACGTGGCCAACGCCAGCTACCTGTGCACGCCCTACCAGGTGCCCTGGATCCACGCGCAGATCACCAACGGCGGCGCGGTGGCCTCGGGCATCGAGGCCGCCTACCAGGCGCGCATCCGCAAGGGCAAGTGGCAGGGCGAGCTGCCCAACATCATCGTCATGGCGGGCGACGGCGGCTCGACCGACATCGGCCTGCAGGCGATGTCGGCGATGATGTACCGCGGCCACGACGCGCTCTTCATCTGCTACGACAACGAGTCGTACGCCAACACCGGCATCCAGACCTCGCCCACCTCGCCCTTCGGCGCCAACACCACCTTCACGCCGCCGGGCAAGGCCATCCCCGAAGGGAAGAGGCTCTATCCCAAGGATCCGCCGCAGCTGGTGATCGGCGGACACCCGGCGGTCAAGTACGTGGCCACCGCGTCGATCGCCTACCCCATCGACCTGATCAACAAGGTGCGCAAGGCGCTCAACGTGAGGGGGCCGACCTTCCTCCACATCCACGCGCCCTGCCCCAAGGGCTGGAAGTTCGACGAGGCCAAGACGGTGGAGATCGCGCGGCTCGCCATCGAGACGGGCATGTGGAACCTCTACGAGTGGGTGGACGGCGAGTACCGCTACCAGTACGAGCAGAAGCAGCTCAAGCCGGTGGGCGAGTACCTCAAGGTGCAGAAGCGGTTCGCGCACCTGAGCGAGGCGCACATCGCCAGCATCCAGGCGTTCGTGGACGCGAAGCACAAGACACCGGGAGTCCCGAGCAAGGTCCCGGCGCCGCTCCCGCGCGAGGCCTGACCGGCCCGCAAGGAGATCCGGGGACACCATACGCAACTCTAAATGGCAGTCGTGGTCGGCGCGTGAGTTGCGTATGGTGTCCCCGGATCTCGGGCGGCACGCTTCCAACATCCGGAGGATTTCAGTGCATTGACAACGTTTGGGGGTCCAGGTCATGACCGAATTGACGGCAGAAAAGAAGGTCCATCGCTGGTGGCAGCTGATCGGCTGCATCGCGATGATGATGGCGATCGCAAATCTCCAGTACGCGTGGACGCTCTTCACCATTCCACTCACCAAGGCCCTGGGCGTGAAGCTCTCGGCGGTCCAGCTCGCCTTCACCCTCTTCATCCTCTTCGAGACCTGGCTGGTGCCCTTCGAGGGCTACCTGATCGACAAGCTCGGCGTGCGCAAGGTGGTGTCGGTGGGCGCCATCCTCGTCGGCCTCGCCTGGGTGGGGGCGGGCAGCGTGCACACCCTCTCCGGCCTGTACTTCTGGTACTCGCTCGGCGGCGTCGGCGCCGGCGCGGTCTACGGCGCGTGCATGGGCCTGGCCCTGAAGTGGTTCCCCGACCATCGCGGGCTCGCTGCGGGAATGACCGCCGGCGCCTACGGCTTCGGCACCGCGCTCACCGTCATCCCCATCCAGAAGATGATCGAGGGCGGGGGCTACCAGAGCGCCTTCGTCTTCTGGGGCATCGTGCAGGGCCTCCTGGTGCTGGTGATCGTGCAGCTGGTGCGGCCGCCGGAGGAAGGCTGGAGGCCGCTGAACTGGAGTCCCCCGCCGGAGCTGAAGAAGAGCCAGTCCAGCATCAGCTACCGCCCGGGCGAGATGGTGAAGTCGGGCATCTTCTACCTGATGTACTTCATGATGGCGCTGGTGGCGTTCGGCGGCCTGATGGTGACGGCGCAGCTCAAGCCCATCGCCGCGAGCTTCGGCTTCGACAAGGGCGTCTTCGCCATCGGCCTCTCGGCGCTCTCCATGGCCTTGATGCTCGATCGCATCCTCAACGGCCTGACCCGGCCCTTCTGGGGCTGGATCTCCGATCACATCGGCCGCTACAACACCATGGCCATGGCCTTCGCGCTGGAGGGGATGGCGATCATCGCCCTGACCCAGCTCGTCCACAAGCCGCTCTGGTTCGTGCTCTTCACCGGCTTCACCTTCTTCGCCTGGGGCGAGATCTTCTCGCTCTTCCCCGCGGCCATCGGCGACATCTTCGGGTCGAAGTACGCCACCACCAACTACGGCATCCAGTACACCTCCAAGGGGCTCGCCTCCATCTTCGCCGGCTGGGGAGCCGCGGCGCTGATGCAGGCGTACGGCTCGTGGATCCCGGTATTCTGGTGCGCGGTGGTCTGCGACCTGAGCGCGGCGGCGCTGGCCTTCTTCGCGCTCAAGCCGCTGGTGGCGGCGCGGATGAGGCGCCTCGCCGCCGGACAGCCGGAGGCCGCCGCTCCGGCGGGCGTCGCCCCGGCGCTCTGATCGCGGCCATCACGGAGGCGCGGCAGCAGGCGCGCCTCCTCATTGCTGCGGTGCGCGCATCAGGATCTGCTCGATCTCGCGGATGTGCCGCAGCATCGCCGCCTGCGCGGCGCGGGCATCGCGCCGGCGGATGGCGTCCACCACCCGCCGGTGCCCGGCGAGCGAGCGCTGCGGCCGGCCGGGACCCTGCATGCCGCGAACCCGGTTCTCGCGCAGCAGGTCCATGAGCATGTCCACCATCCGCTGCACCACGCTGTTGCGCGCCGCCACGGCGATGGCGTAGTGGAACTCCGAGTCCTCCTCGATGATGGGCTCGCCACGCCGCATCTTCTCCGCCTGCCGGCGAAGCACGTCCTCGAGCCGGGCGACGTCCAGGTCGGTTGCGTTGGCCGCCGCGCGGGCCGCGAGCACCGGCTCGATCATCTTGCGCGCTTCCATCAGCTCGGCCACCAGGCCCTGGTTTTCCTTGAGCGCCTGCGAGAGGGGCGACACCAGCGAATCGGCGGAGATCTCGCACACGGCGGTGGCGCCGCCCTGTCGCGAGCGGACCAGGCGCAAGGTCTGGAGCGCCTGGATGGCGTCGCGGATCGAGCTGCGGCTCACCTGGAAGCGCTGGGCGAGCACGCGCTCCGGCGGCAGCTTGTCTCCCGGCTTCAGCCGTCCGCTGGCGATCTGCTGCTGGATCTGCCGGAGCACCTGCTCGTACACCCGCCCGCGGTGGATGGTCTCGAACGCGAGCGGATCGGCCGTCCTGCCGGGGTTGCGCGCCACGCGAGCTTCACTACCCGAGATCGCCGCCGCAGGCGAGCGGCTCCGGGAGCGGCAGCTCCACCCGGAATTCCGTTCCCCGCTCGGCATCGGAATGCGCGAGCGCGATCGATCCGCCGTGCGCCTCGGCGATGGCGCGCGCGATGAAGAGTCCCAGCCCCGACCCGCGCTGCTGCGGACCCGCCGCCTGCGGAGCCCGGTAGAACGCGTCGAAGAGGTGCGCGCGCGAGTCGTCGGGAATGGGCGCCGCGACGTTGGCCACGCGCAGCACGGCGCGCCCGCCCTCGAGGCCGCGGTGGACGCAGATCGGCGTTCCCGGCGTGCTGAACTTGACCGCGTTCCCGATCAGGTTGTCCATCATCTGCGCCAGCCGGTCCGGATCTCCGCTCACCGCCGCCGGGCCCGACGCGGAGAACTCGATCACCCGATCCGGGATCGCCGCGTGGATCTCCCCGATGACGCCGCGGCAGAGCTCGTCCAGATCGACGCGGGTCCGGACCACGGGAATGCCGCCGGCCCGCTGCACGCGGGTGAAGTCGAGCAGGTCGGAGATGATCCGGTCGATGCGCGCGGTCGCGCCGCGGATCCGGTCGCGAATCGGCGCCCGCTGCTCCGCCGAGGCCAGCCGATCGAGCAGCTCCACCGAGGTCTGGATCACCGAGAGCGGCGAGCGCAGGTCGTGGCTGACGATTCCGAGCAGCGCCTTCTGCACCTCCTCGGCTTCCCTGCGCGCGCTGACGTCGAGCACGAAGCAGGCCCACTCGTCCGGCCCGAAGGAGAGCGCGCCGATCTCGACCGGCACGAGGCCGCCGTCCTTGCGCACGAACTCCTTCTCGAACGGCTGCGCCCTGCCGGTGGCCTCCATCTGCTCGAGGGCGCGGTCGTCGAGCTCGCGGTACTCCTCCGGCGTCATCCTGCGCCAGTCGAGGGGCAGGTCCTGGCGCGCGTAGCCCACCATGCGCAGGAACTCGTCGTTCGCCTCGAAGATGCCGCTGCGCCTGGCCCAGAGGATGCCGATGAGCGGCGATTCGTAGATGCTGCGCAGCCGCTGCTGGGTCTGCTCCAGCCGCAGGTCCGCCGAGCGACGCGCCGCCACCTCGTCCTCCGCCTGCGCGCGCGCCTTCCGCTCGCGCCGGAGCAGATCGTCCCGCTCCGCCAGCAGCTTGCGGGTGACCGCGACCTCCTTCTCCAGGCGGTCGACCATCAGATCGCGATCGCGCTCGGCGCGACCCGCCCGCACCAGCGCCCGGACGGTCGCGACCAGCACCATCGGCTCCAGCGGATGCGTGAGGTACGCGTCCGCGCCCATCTCCAGCCCGCGGGCGCGGTCCTCCTGCGCGGTGGAGGTGGCGCTGAGGATCATCACCGGCATGCGCTGCCCACGCGGTCCGCCCTTGATGGCCCGGCACAGGTCGATCCCGCTGCCGTCCGGCAGGTTCATGTCCAGCACCGCCACGTCGGCGCCGGCGACCAGCGGTGCCGCGGCGGCGCTGCTGGCTGCGCTGCGAACCTCGAATCCGGCGCTCTCGAGCACGCGGCGCACCACGAAGCGCGTGGCCTCGTCGTCCTCGACGTGCAGGATCACGCCGGGAGCCCGCGCCAGCGTGATCGCATCGTCCTCGCGGCGCGCCGCCGCTCGCTGCAACGTCATCTCAGACTTCCCCCCCTCCGGCATCCCCTCACCGGGTGCAGGGTGTCAAGTCTGGGCCGCTACGCAGGCCCGGCGCGTCGCACACGGTGGGTGACCGGCGCACACCGCCGGCTTCCCGATTCCGGGCGGCCGCCCGTTCAGTCGAGCTGCTGGAGCTCGCCGATCTCGTTCGACGGCGGCGGCGCATTCTCGGGCGCGGCCCCGGTGGCCGCCGGTGCCGGCCGCTCGGCTGCCGCGGCCGCCTGGACCCTGCCAGACTGCCTCGCGGCGTAGAAGAGCACCAGTCCGGCGGCGAGCACGAGCAGCAGCTTCTTCCAGCTTCCGGTCAGGGCGGTCATGGTCCACCTCCGGGTCAAGCCCGGGAGCATCGGGCGTGCCATGCGCACGGTATGCTCGGCGGCGCCCCTGGCTGGAAAACCTCGTCCGATCGCTGGTGTGGCGGCACGTGGCGCCACGTGTCGGCTGCCTCCGGAGGCTGGTTGAGCTAGCATGCCGGCGATTCGCGCCGGAGGCCGGATGGATCCTGCTGCGACGCTCGAGCACGAAAGGCCCGGAGCCGGCAGCGCTCCGCGAGCGCTCGGGCCGCTGCTCTTCCGGCTCCTTTCCGCCGACGACCTCCTGCAACCGCCCGCGCGGTACTCGCTCTCGGGCGGTGGCGCAGTGGAGATCGGCCGCGGGGCGGAGTTCGCCGCCCGCCGCAGCGCCGGGTCCCTTCGCATCGACGTTCGCGACCCGTTCGCCTCCTCACGGCACGCCCGGCTGGAAAGGCGCGACGGCGGGTGGCACGTGCGCGACGAGGGCTCCCGGAACGGGACGCTGGTCAACGGCGCGCGCCTGCCGCCCGGCGAGCAGGCGGCGCTGGGCGACGGCGACCTGATCGAGGCCGGACACACCTTCTTCCTCTTCCGCGGCTCCGCGCGGGGCATCGCCGGAGACGACCTCGAACCGATTCCCGGCGGCGCGGACCCGCTCACGCTCCAGCCGGAATGGCAGCTCGACCTGGCCAAGGCGGCCCGGCTCGCCTGTACCTCGCACGAGGTGCTCATCGAGGGTGAGTCGGGCGCCGGCAAGGAAGTGCTGGCCCGCTTTCTCCACGACAAGTCCGGACGCGCCGGCCCGCTGGTGAGCGTGAACTGCGGCGCCTTGCCCGAGAGCCTCTTCGAGGACGAGCTGTTCGGACACGTGCGCGGCGCGTTCTCCGGAGCGCAGGGCGAGCGCCTCGGGCTCATCCGCGCAGCCGACGGCGGCACGCTCTTCCTCGACGAGGTGGGCGAGATGCCCGGCGGCCTCCAGGTCAAGCTGCTGCGCGTCCTCGAAGACCACGGCGTGCGGCCCCTCGGCGCCGAGAAGGAGATCCCGGTGGACGTCCGGGTGGTGGCGGCCACCCACCGCGGCCTCGAAGAGCTGGTCGCGCGGGGCGCGTTTCGCGAGGACCTTCTCGCCCGGCTGGGCCTGCTCTGCCTGCGCGTTCCCGCGGTGCGGGACCGCAGGGAGGACCTGGGGCTCCTCGTCCGCGCAGTCCTGCGCTCGGGACACACGCCGCTCCAGCTCATCCGCTTCGATCTCGACGCGCTCCGCCTGGTGCTGCGCTACCGCTGGCCGCTCAACGTGCGCGAGATGCGGCGGGCCCTGCTCGCCGCCGTGGATCTGGCAGCGGCCGACGGCGTCGAGAGCGTCACCCTCTGCCCGCATCACCTTCCGCAGGCGGTGCGGGAGCTGAGGCAACCCGCACCTGCGCAGCCGTCCGGCGGCGACAAGCCCGCCCGAGCCCCGCCCGCCGACGCCGAGCTCACCACCGCCGAGCGCGAGCTCCGCGACGACATCGTCGAACACCTGCGCAAGACGAACGGCAACGTCGCCGAGGTGGCGCGCCTGATGCAGAAAGGCCGCACGCAGATCCAGCGCTGGATCGCGCGCTTCGCCATCGACGTGGCCGCCGTCCGCCGCATGAAGGATTGAATCCGGCCTCACGTCGGGGGCGCCGCGATTGGAGCCGGCGCGAGGGCGATTGCACCTGCATTCCCTGCTAGTGTTCCGGCCCGCGCATGCTCCCGTGCACCTTCCAGCCCGGGGAACTCGTCGCCAGGCGCTACCAGGTCATCCGCTTCCTCGCTCGCGGCGGCGCCGGCGAGGTCTACGAGGCGGAGGACGTGGAACTGCGCGCCAGGGTCGCGCTCAAGACGCTGCGTCCCGAGGCCGCCGAGGACGACGCGCACCTCGCCCGCTTCCGCCGCGAGATCAACCTGGCGCGCAGGATCACCCATCCCAACGTCTGCCGCGTCTTCGACCTCGGACTCCACCCCTCTCCGCGCGGCTGGGTGACCTTCCTCACCATGGAGCTGCTGGAAGGGGAATCGCTGCACGCCCGCATCCAGCGCAAGGGTCCCCTCAAATGCGCGGAGGCGCTGCCGGTGGTCGAGCAGATGGTGGCCGGGCTCGCGGCCGCCCACGCGCACGGAGTCGTGCACCGCGACTTCAAGAGCGACAACGTCATGCTGGTGCCGGGGGAGCCGGGCGGAAGTCCCCGCGTGGTGGTCACCGACTTCGGGCTGGCGCGCTCGGCGGAGTCCACCGGCTTCTCCACCGGCTCGGGCACCCTCAGGGGCACGCCCGCGTACATGGCGCCGGAACAGGTCACGGGAGGGACCATCGGACCCGCGGTGGACGTCTTCGCGCTCGGGGTCGTGATGTACGAGATGATGACCGGTGCGCTGCCGTTCGGCGGCGAGACCCTCATGGAGGTGGCGCTTCGCCGGGTCAGCGCGCGCGCCCCCTCGCCTCGCGACCTCGCCAGGGACCTCGATGCGCGCTGGGACCGCGTGATCTCCAGGTGTCTCGAGCGCGATCCGGGGAGGAGGTATCCCGCCGTCGCCGACGTCGCCCTCTCGCTGCGGGCGGAGCGGCAGCCGGAGCGCAGGCGCGCGCTCCACCTCGCGGCCGCGGCGATGGCGGCGGTGCTGCTAGCCGGCGCGGGCGCGTGGTGGTCGTTGCGCGCGCAGGGGACGGCCCGGGTCGCGGCCGCTCCCGCCCGCCGGACGGTGGCGGTGCTCGGGCTGCGCAACCTCTCCGGCAGGGCGGACAGCGCGTGGCTGGGAACGGCCCTGAGCGAGCTCCTCTCCGGCGAGGTGTCCGCCGGAAGCGAGCTGCGCCGCGTGCCCGCCGAGACGGTGACGCGCCTGCGGCGCGAGCTCGCGCTGCCCGAGGGCGGCCAGCTCGACCGCGACGCGCTGGCGAAGGTGCGCGGCACCACCGGCGCCGACTACGTGCTGGGCGGCTCGTACCTCGCCCTCGGCGGCGCCGAGGCAAAGCTGCGCCTCGAGGTCCAGCTGCAGGACGCGCAGACGGGCGAGATCATCGCCGCGGACAGCGAGACCGGATCGGAAGCGGAGCTCTTCGCGCTGGTCTCCCGGGCAGGCGCGCGCCTGCGCTCTTCCCTGGGCGTTCGCGCCCTGGCGCCGGCGGACGAGGCGCAGGCCCGCACCTCGCTGCCCGCCGACTCGGCGGCGGCGCGTCCCTATGCGGAAGGGCTGGCCCGGCTGCGCCTCTTCGATGCGCTCGGCGCGCGGCCCCTGCTGGAGAAGGCCACGCAGGTGGATCCCGCCTTTCCGCTCGCCCACGCGGCGCTCTCCGAGGCCTTCCGCCGGCTGGGACGCCAGGCGGACGAGGAGCGCGAGGCGCTGCTCGCGCACGAGCACGCGGCGGGGCTGGGGCGCGAGCAGCAACTGCTGGTGGAGGCGCGCCTGCGCGTCTCGCGGCGCGAGTGGGCGCGGGCGGAGGAGCTGTACCGATCGCTCTACGACTTCTTCCCCGCGACGGCGGACTACGGCCTGAACCTCGCCGAGGTGCAGGTCCGGGCAGGCCGCGGCAAGCAGGCGTTGGAGACGGTGGCCCTGGTGCGCGGCTCGGCAGACGACGCGGCGCGGGATCCGCGGCTCGACATCGCCGAGGCGCAGGCCGCGGGCGCGGTGAGCGAATACCCGCGCCAGGACACCGCCGCCCGGAGCGCCGCCGCCAAGGCGCGGGCGCTGGGCGCGCGCGAGCTGGAAGGCGACGCCCTGATGTACGAGAGCGCCGCGGCGGCGTTGCTGGGCGATCGCCCGCGGGCGCTCCAGCGCGCGGACCAGGCCTACGAGCTGTTCCGGCAGATCGGCAATCCCTGGTCGGTGGGACAGGCCCTGCTCCGGCGCGCCAACGCGTCCTGGCGCACCGGCGATTTGCCCCGGGCGCGGGCGCTCTTCCTCGAGGCGCGCGAGGTGTTCAGCCGGCTCGGCGCCGAAGGCGACCTCGCCCGCGCGATGCACGGGTTCGCCAACATCGAGAGCGACATGCGGCACTCCGCCAGCGCGCTGGCCATCTACCGGCAGGCGCTGCCCATGTACGAGCGCGCGGGCGACCTGGCGGGCGTCGCCGCCATGCACGCCAACATCGGGCAGCAGCTCGACCAGGCAGGCGACCTGGACGGGTCGGAGAAGTCCCTCCTGCGCGCGCTGGAGCTGGACCAGAAGCTGGGCGACCGGCACGCGGAGGCCATCACCCGCGAGAGCCTGGGCGGCCTCTACCTGGTCCGCGGCGAGCCGGCCAGGGCGCTCGAGGCCATGGAGGCGGCCACCGCCATCGCCAGCGAAATCCACGACGCCACCACGGTGGCGCAGACGCGGCGCAAGCAGGGCGAGTCGCTGCACGCCCTCGGCCGCGCCCGCGAGGCGGAGGAGGCGTTCCGGGAAGGCATCGCGCAGCTCGATTTCATGGGCGAGACCGCCCGCAGCGGCGACGGCAAGCTGCGCCTGTCGCGGCTCTATCTCGACCTGCATCGCCTTCCCGAGGCGGAGGCGGCCGCGCGGGCGGCGGTGGAGCAGCATCAGCGCGCGCAGGTGGATTCGGCGGAGGCCGCGGCGGCGCTCGCGCGCGTGCTGGTGGCGGAGGGCCGCATCGAGGAGGCGCGCCCGATGGTGCAGCGCGCCCTCTCGCGGCAGCCGCCCGAGCTGCCCGCGCAGGTGGCGGCCGCGGATCTCGAGGTGGCGGAGAGACAGCCGCAGCTCGCCATCGCTCGCCTGACCCGGGCGCTTGCCGGCCGCGTGGCGGACGTGCCGCAGAGGTTCCAGGCTCAGTTGCTCCTCGCCCGCGCCCTTGCCGCGACCGGCAGGGCGCAGGAGGCAGGCAGCCGCCGCCGCACGCTCGCCGCCGAGGCGAAGGCGAAGGGCTTCGCTCTGGTGGAGAGCGCCGCGGCGCGCGGGCCCTGAGGCCGCCCGTCACCTGTGTCGACACCGTGTCGCCACACCGTGGCGCCGCGGCACCTTGCCCGCCGTCCCGCTCGCGCCGGCGCGTCGAGCGAACGCTGGCACGGCAAGTGCTGAACCCGGGGCGACCCGGGGGTGCGAGATGGCGTGGATCTCTGGAGGATCGAAGGGGTGTCCGGCAAGCGCGCGTCGGCTGGCAGGACTTCTCGCTGCCGTGGTCTGCTCGCTCGCGGGGTGCGGGGACCGGGGGGGTCCCGCCCTCGCGGCGAGCGCTCAGGACGTCGAGGACGGCACCGGCAGGGTGCGGGTTCCCGGCGACGCCAGCCTCTTCGCCGTCAACGCCGCAGGAGTGGCGCGCACCTTCTCGACCCAGGGCGCAATCGACACCGGCAACCTCTTCTTCCAGAGCCTGGGGAGCAACGGCCGCGCCTGCGTGAGCTGCCACGTCGCCAGCCAGGGCTGGACCATCACGCCCGGGGCCGTGAGCGACCGCTTCGAGCGCACCCGCGGCCTCGACCCGATCTTCCGCACCAACGACGGCTCCAACTCGCCGCTGGCCGACGTCTCGACGGTCGCGGCGCGCCGCAGCGCCTACTCGATGCTGCTGACGCGGGGACTCATCCGCGTGGGAATCGGCATCCCCGAGGGCGCGGAATTCGAGCTCGCCGCCGTGGACGATCCCTACGGCTACGCCAGCGCGAACGAGCTGTCGCTCTTCCGCAGGCCCCTGCCCTCCGCCAACCTGGGCTTCCTCTCCACCGTGATGTGGGACGGGCGCGAGACGCTGGCCGGCCTGAGCATCGGCGAGGACCTCGCGCACCAGTCCAACGGGGCGACCCAGGGCCACGCGCAGAGGGCCGATCCGCTCTCCGCGGCGCAGCGCGACGAGATCGTCTCGTTCGAGTCGTCGCTCTACTTCGCGCAGGCGCTGGACTTCGAGGCCGGCGTCCTCGACCAGGGCGGAGCCGGGGGCGGCCCGGTGGAGCTGAGTCGCGTGGCCTTCCACCTCGGCATCAACGACCCGTTGGGAGCCGACCCGTCCGGCGCCGCCTTCGATCCGGACGCGATGACGCTCTTCTCGGCGTGGGCAGGCCTCGCCGGGCAGCGGCAGGCCGAGGCTCGGGCCGCCGTGGCCCGCGGCCAGGCGCTCTTCAATCGCAAGCCCATCGCCATCCGCGGCGTCCGCGGCCTCAACGATGCGCTCGGCATCGAGACGCTCGCGGGCACCTGCACCACCTGCCACGACACGCCGGAGGCGGGAGACCACTCGGTGGCGCTGCCGCTCGACATCGGCCTCGCCGACGCCAGCCGCCGCACCCCGGACATGCCGCTCTACACGCTGCGCAACAAGCAGACCGGCGAGCTGTTCCAGACCACCGATCCCGGCAGGGCGCTGATCACCGGCAAGTGGAAGGACCGCAACCGCTTCAAGGGACCCGTCCTGCGCGGCCTCGCTGCCCGCGCGCCGTACTTCCACAACGGCTCCGCCGCCGCGCTTCAGGACGCGGTGGAGTTCTACGACACCCGATTCGCCATCGGGTTCACCGCGCAGGAGAAGGCCGATCTGGTGGCGTTCCTGCGCTCGCTCTGACGGGGCCGGGCGGGCCGGGGCGCGGCAGGAGGCGGGGAGCCGCGCCCCGGCCGCAGTCAGGTCTTGATCGCCGCTGCCCGATCGCGGTCTACCCTGTCGCATGGCAGCCCCGCTCTCGCACCTGCGCGTCCTCGACCTGAGCCGCGTTCTCGCCGGCCCCTGGGCCAGCCAGACCCTGGCCGACCTCGGCGCCGAGGTGATCAAGGTGGAGCGCCCCGGCGCCGGCGACGACACGCGCGCCTGGGGCCCGCCCTGGCTGGGAGAGGAGTCCGCGTACTTCCTCGGCGCCAACCGCGGCAAGAAGTCGATCACCGTCGATCTCTCGCGGCCGGAGGGACAGGAGATCGTCCGCCGCCTGGCCGCGCTCAGCGATGTGCTGCTGGAGAACTACAAGGTGGGCGCGCTGGCGAAGTACGGCCTCTCCTACGAGGCGCTGGCCGCGACCAACCCGCGGCTCGTCTACTGCTCAATCACCGGCTTCGGCCAGACCGGGCCCTACCGCGATCGCGCCGGTTACGACTTCCTCATCCAGGGCATGGGCGGGCTGATGAGCATCACCGGCGAGGCGGACGGCGCGCCGATGAAGGTGGGCGTGGCCATCACCGATCTCCTCACCGGCATGTACGCCGCCACCGGCATCCTCGCCGCGCTCGCCGGTCGCGAGAAGACCGGCCGCGGGCAGCACCTCGACCTCGCGCTCCTCGACGTGCAGGTGGCCATGCTCGCGAACCAGGCGGAGAGCTTCCTCGTCACCGGCCGCCCGCCGGGGCGCCTGGGCAACTCGCATCCCAGCATCGTGCCCTACCGGGCCTTCGCCACCGCCGACGGGCACATCGTCCTCGCCGCCGGCAACGACGGACAGTTCGCGCGCTTCTGCGAGGTGGCGGGCCGCCCCGACCTGGCGCGCGATCCGCGCTACGCGACCAACGCTGCGCGGGTCTCCAATCGCGGCGAGCTGGAGCCGCTGCTCGCCGGCATCCTCGCGGCGCGCAGGAGCGCCGACTGGATCTCCGCGCTGGAGGCGGCCACCGTGCCCTGCGGGCCCATCAACGACCTCGCGCAGGTCTTCTCCGATCCCCAGGTCGTCCACCGCGGGATGCGGGTGCAGGCGGAGGGCGCGCCGCCGGTGCCGATGGTGCGTTCGCCCCTGCGCCTCGAGGGAGAGGCGCCCTGCCCGCCTCCGCCCACCCTGGGGGCGCACACCGACGAGGTCCTGATGGGGCTCTTGCGGATGCCGCCTGCGGAAGTGGCGGCGCTGCGCCGCGCCGGCGTGCTCTGAGAAAGGCGGGCGTGGCCCGGCTCCACGCCCGCCCGCGAACCGGACTGCCGGAATTACTGCACGGTGTACGGGTTCACCGACGCCGTATACGTGACGCGCAGGCGCGAGCCGGACAGGCCGCCCGCGATGTCCACCTCGTTGAAGCGGGAAAGGTCGAGGTGCTGGTTGGTCTGCGCCGGGTTGTCGGCGGCGGAGATCGTATAGGTGCCGGTGTCGGGCGCCTGCACCTGGAAGCCGCGCGTGCTGATCGACACCGACTTCGCCGTGGTGGGCGTGGTCCAGCTCAGCACCAGCGGCTGGTTCGCAGGCACGGTGGAGTTGGCGACCGGGGCATTCACGGTGTGCGCGCCGGGATTTCCCACCACCACGCCCTGCACGTTGTCGTTGTTGCGCACGACCGAGAGGGTGAAGGCGCTGGTGCCGACGGCGGCCTTGCTGTTCGAGTAGCGGCCGGGGTTGCTGATCGCGTTGGCCTCGACCAGCGGCACGTCGCCGAGTTGATCGTTGTGGATGGTGACGGTCGCGCCGGAGACGGGCTGCGACGACCCGTCCTTGACGGTCACCTGGAAGCTGGTCAGCGGGCCGCTGGAGGTGACCTGCGCGGTGACGTCGGCGGTGACCAGGAGGGTGGAAGTGCCGCTGCCGGCCCGGTTCTGGTCGGTGGCGACGGAATGGCCGCCGCAGGCGGCGGCGGCAACTGCGATGACGATGGCGATGCGGTTCATGGGGGGCTCTCCTTCAAGGTCCCGTAAAGACCACGGGATCCCGAGGCGAGGCCACGCCACATTGTGCGCTGCGCGGCGTGCGCACCCCCGCGCACGAATGGTCACGCGCGCTCGCGCGCCGGCGTCCGCCGACCCCTTCGCAAGAGCGGCCGGGAGGCGGGCAGCTTTCGCCGCGACTTGGTAGGCTGCGCCACCATGCCGAACCCGCTCGTCTCCGACCGCAACGTCTCGTTCCTCGTGGACGAGGTGTTCGACCTCGGCGCGCTCTGCGCCCTGCCCGCCTTCTCCGCGCACTCGCGGGAGACCTTCGCGCTCTACCTGGACAGCGCGCGGAAGCTGGCGCGCGAGGTGCTCTTCCCCGCCTTCAAGCCCATGGACGAGGCGCCGCCGCGGCTGGAGAACGGACAGGTGCGCGTGCACCCGGCCGTGCGCGAGATCCTCCCCCGCCTCTTCGAGCTGGGCCTCGCCACCGCCACGCGGCCGGCCGAGGTGGGAGGACAGGAGCTTCCCGCCTCGATCGCCGTGCTCGCCTCGCACTACTGCATGGCGGCCAACGGCGCCGCCGCCGGCTACCTGGGCCTGACCCAGGGAGCCGCCCACCTCATCGAGGAGTTCGGCGACGAGTTCCTCCGCCGCGAGCTCATGCCGCGCATGTACGCCGGAGAGTGGGCCGGCACCATGGCGCTGACCGAGCCGCAGGCCGGATCCAGCCTCGCCGACGTCCGCACCCGCGCGCGGCCCCGGGCAGACGGCACCTATGCCATCGAGGGGAACAAGGTCTTCATCTCCGGCGGCGACCAGGACGTGACCGCCAACATCGTCCACCTCACGCTCGCGCGCATCGAGGGCGCGCCGGCGGGCATCAAGGGCGTCTCGCTGTTCGCGATTCCCAAGAAGCGGCTCGACGGCGCCGACAACGACTGCAGCTGCGCCGGGGTGTTCCACAAGATGGGCTGGCGCGGCCTGCCCTCGATCGCGCTCAACTTCGGCGAACGCGGCGACTGCAGGGGGTGGCTGGTGGGCGAGCCCAGCCGCGGCATCTCGTACATGTTCCAGATGATGAACGAGGCGCGGCTGATGGTGGGCATGAACGCCGTGTCCACCGCCTCCGCCGCGTACTTCGAGGCGCTGGAGTACGCGAAGACGCGCCCGCAGGGACGGCCTCTCGCCTCGCGCGATCCCTCCTCGCCGCAGGTGCCCATCATCGAGCACGCCGACGTGCGGCGGATGCTGCTCAGGCAGAAGTCCATCGTCGAGGGCGGGCTCTCGCTCCTGCTCGCCTGCGCCCGCTACGCCGACCTCTCGCGCCATGCGCAGGACGAGGCGGAGCGCCACCGCGCGTCCCTGCTGCTCGACCTGCTCACGCCGGTGGCGAAGACCTTTCCCGCCGAGCGCGGGTTCGATTCGAACGCGCTGGCGGTCCAGGTGCACGGAGGCTACGGCTACACCAGCGAGTACCTGCCCGAGGCCTGGCTCCGCGACCAGAAGCTCAACTCCATCCACGAAGGCACGAGCGGGATCCAGAGCATGGACCTGCTCGGGCGCAAGGTGGTGGCCGAAGGAGGGGCGGCGCTGGCGGCCCTGGCGCAGGAGGTCGAGGCCACCCTTTCGCGCGCAACCCGCGCGGGCGTCCCCCAGGCGGACATCGACGCCGTTCGTGCCGCCCTGGGCACGGTGGGCACGGTGACGATGGAGCTTTCGCAGCACGGCCTCGCCGGCGACCGCGAGAGGATGATGCTCCACGCCTCCGACTACATGGATCTCTTCTCCACCGCGGCGGTGGCGTGGCAATGGCTGGAACAGGCGGCCGCGGCGCGCGAAGGGCTGCGCCGGCGCGAGGAGCCGTTCTATCGAGGGAAGCTTGCCGCGGCGCAGCACTGGATCCGGGCCGAGTTGCCGCGCATCGAACATCTGGCCAATCTCTGCCGCACCGGCGAGGATTCGTACGGCGCAGCGCAGCCGGACTGGTTCTGATCGGTAGTCGAGACGATTTACAGAACCCACCCCCGCCTGTTATGCGAAAAGAATGCGCGGAAGAGCGGTTCTCCTGGCTCTGGTGATGGCGACGCAGATCGTCGCGCCATCGCTCGCGCTCGCGTCCACCGTGCGCCACTGCTGCTGCGACGGCGGCGAGCACTCGGTTCGCAAGAAGTGCCCCTGCCCCGCCTGCAGCAGGGCGCGGGCGCTCGGCGAGGGCCAGGACTCGATGCGGTCCTGCGGAAGCCATCCCAGCCTTGCCACGCCGGCTCCCGTCCTGGCGGCGCTCTCGCCTTCCATCCAGCACGTCACCGTCGCCGTCCTGGCCCCTGGGATCGCTCCTGCGCTTCCCAACGCGCCTCCCTGGCGCTCCGTCGAGGTTCCGACACCCCCTCCGCTCTGCTGATCGCGCTGGTCTTCCCGTCTCTGCTTTCGCCCTGCGCGTTCACGTTTTCGGAGGCTCGTCATGTCCCCGTTCTTCCGCCGGCTGGCCGGCGCCCTTTCCGTTTCCCTCACCCTCTTCGCGGGGCGCGCCCTCGCCTGCTCCGTGTGCGGCTGCGATCCGGCCGCGCTCACCCTGGGCCTCGATCGCCCATCCACCAACAGCGTGCGCCTGGCGGTGGAGGACCGCTACCTGACCAAGGAGTCGGGCCTCGACACCGAGTTCGAAGGCGAGCGCGAGAACCGCATGCTGCTGCGGGCGCAGTTCGCGCCGGCGAAGAAGTTCGTCGCGCAGATCGAGGTGCCCCTCTTCCTCTGGCGCGATCACATCGGCACCACCGGCACCGTGGACGACACCGCCCGCGGCCTCGGGGACGTCCAGGTCACCGGCCGCTACGAGCTGCTCCGCACCGGCGGGTTCGTTCCCCGCCACGTGCTCTCGCTGGTCGGCAGCCTGAAGCTGCCCACCGGCGCCAACAACCGCAGCCTCGACGGCGCCGTCGACGAGCACATCCAGCTCGGCACCGGCTCGTGGGATCCGTCGCTCGGCCTCTGGTACACCTTCGGCGACCATCCCTGGACCTGGTACACCGGCGGCACCGTCCGGCTGAACACCCAGAACTCGCGCCACTTCCAGTACGGCAACGTGCTCTCGTACGTGGGCGGCGTGCGGCGCGCGTTCTTCGACGACCGCTTCTTCCTCTCGCTGGAGGGCCAGGCGCGCTACGCGGGGTACGATCACGGCGTGGACGGCATCGACCCGAACAGCGGAGGCTTCCTCGGCTATGCCACCGGCGGCGCAGCGGTGGCCATCGGCGCGGACCTGCTGGCCCGCATCCAGGTCCAGGTCCCGGTGGTCTCCGGCCTGCACGGCTTGCAGAACGAACACACGGTTGCTTTTGCCGGCCTCTCCTGGGATTTCGCGATGTAGAGTGCGCGCCTCTCCCAGGAGGCCCCAACGTGCTGGTCGCGCTCGTGCTGCTCTCGGCTCCGGTTGCCTCTGACGCTCCGCAGAAGCTGATGGCCTCTGCGCTCTCCGACGGGGTGGCGTACGCCCGCCTGGAGGAGCTGACCGACACCATCGGGCCGCGGCTCTCCGGCTCGCCGGGAGCCGCCGCCGCAGTGCAGTGGGCGCTGCACCATCTGCAGCAGGATGGCCTGCAGGCGCGCCTCGAGCCGGTGAAGGTGCCGCACTGGGTGCGCGGTCCCGAAAGCGGCGAGATCCTGCCCGGCAGGGGCGTGGTCGGGCATCCCCTCGCGCTCACCGCGCTGGGCAACAGCGTCGGCGGCGAGGTCTCCGCGGAAGTGGTGGAGGCCCGATCGCTGGACGAGGTAGCGAAACTGGGAGCGGCGGCGCGCGGCAGGATCGTCTTCCTCGACCACTCGATGAACACGCCGGACGGGTATGGGAAGTTCATCGACCTGCGCGTCCGGGGCCCCTCCGAGGCGGCCAAGGTGGGCGCGGCGGGCGTGCTGGTGCGCTCGCTCGCCACCGCCTCGTTCCGCTCCCCGCACACCGGGGTGACCGTCTACGAGGAGGGAGTCGCGAAGATTCCCGCCGCGGCCATCAGCACCGAGGACGCCGATCTCCTGGATCGGCTGCTGCGCCGCGGGCCGGTGCGAGCGAGGTTCTCGCTCGGCTGCAGCATGCTGCCCGACGCCGACTCCGCCAACGTGGTCGCGGACGTGCGCGGCAGGGAGAAGCCCGACGAGGTGGTGGTGATCGGCGCCCACCTCGACTCCTGGGACCTGGCGACCGGCGCCAACGACGACGGCGGCGGCGTCGCCATGGTGATGGAAGCCGGCCGCCTCATCGCCGCGCTCCCGCAGCACCCGCGCCGCACCGTGCGGGTGGTGCTCTTCATGAACGAGGAGAACGGCAGCGCCGGCGGCAGCGGCTATGCCGCGGCGCACCGGGCCGAGCTGGGCAAGCACGTGGCGGCGCTGGAGGCCGACAGCGGGTCGGACAGGCCGCTCGCGGTGCGGCTGCATGCAGGCGAGGGCGGCGCGGCCCTGCTCTCGCCCTGGCTGGCTCCCCTCGCGTCGCTGGGCCTGCGGCTGGAGGAGGGCGAGGCGGGCGGCGCCGACGTCGGGCACATGGCGGCGGCGGGCGTGCCCTTCGTGAACGTGCACCCCGATCCCACGCACTACTTCGACATCCACCACAGCGCGGCCGACACCTTCGACAAGATCGACCCGTGGAACCTGGCGAAGAACGCGGCGGCGGTGGCGGTGGTCGCCTGGGCGGTGGCGGAGATGCCGCAGACCTTGCCGCGGCCGGCGCCGCAGCCTCCGCGCAACCGCCAGTTGCCGCGCCACACCGCCGCTCACTGA
>DASSQZ010000222.1:0-28984 GCA_035702105.1 Myxococcales bacterium
ATCAACTTCCAGGAGCCGGTGGAGGGCAAGCAGCTCCTGCTCTTCGACAACGTCACCGCGCTCTATCCCACCCGGCGCATCAACCTGGAGCACAAGAGCACCGAGATGAGCACGCGCATCATCGACCTGCTCAACCCGATCGGGTTCGGGCAGCGCTGCCTCATCGTCGCCCCGCCGCGCGCCGGCAAGACGGTGCTCCTCCAGGACATCGCCCACGCGGTCACCGCCAACCACCCCGACGCCTTCCTCATCGTGCTGCTCATCGACGAGCGGCCGGAGGAAGTGACCGACATGCTGCGCACCGTGCGCGGGCAGGTGGTGTCGAGCACCTTCGACGAGCCCGCCACCCGCCACGTGCAGGTGGCGGAGATGGTGATCGAGCAGGCCAAGCGCCTGGTCGAGGGCGGCAAGGACGTGATCATCCTGCTCGACTCCATCACCCGCCTGGCGCGCGCCTACAACGCGACGGTGCCGCCCTCCGGCAAGATCCTCTCCGGCGGCGTGGACTCGAACGCGCTGCACAAGCCCAAGCGCTTCTTCGGCGCCGCCCGCAACGCCGAGGAGGGCGGGTCGCTCACCATCATCGGCACCGCGCTGGTGGACACAGGCTCGCGCATGGACGAGGTGATCTTCGAGGAGTTCAAGGGCACCGGCAACTCCGAGATCGTGCTCGACCGCAAGCTGATGGAGAAGCGCATCTTCCCCTGCCTGGACATCAACCGCTCGGGAACGCGCAAGGAGGAGCTGCTCATGGACGACAAGCAGCTCAACCGCGTCTGGATCCTGCGCCAGCTCCTCCACCCCCTGAACACCATCGACTCCATGGAGTTCCTGCTCTCCAAGCTGCGCGGGACGAAATCGAACAAGGAATTCCTGGATTCGATGAGCCGGTGACGAGCGAGGGCCCGCGGGCGATTCGCGTCGCGTGGATCAGCGCCTTCGTCATCTGCGCGGCGCTGCTCTCGGCCCCATGGCGCGGGCACGTCGACGACCTCGACGCGCAGATCTACCTGGTGGTGGTCCGCAACATGGTCCGCGACCGGACCTGGCTCGACCTGCGCTACCTGCCGTCGTTCCTTCCCGTCTTTCGCGAGCACCTGCCCTTCGGGCTCTGGCCGGCGGCGGCGGCGATCCGGCTGCTCGGCGAATGGGCGATCAATCCCCTCTACGCGACGATGATGCTCGGCGCGATCGGGACCTCGGGCCTGATCGCGAGAAGGCTCGGCGGCGACGCGGCAGGCGTGGCGGCGGTGATCCTGCTCGGCACCTGCGAGTCGATCTGGCAGTACGGCGGCCGCCTGCTGCTCGAACCGCCGCTGCTGCTCTTCGCCACCGGCGCCGCGGGCGCAGCGCTTGCGAATCTGTGGCCAGCGGCCGCGGCGCTGGGGGCGGTGGCGACGCTGATCAAGGGGCCCTTCGGGCTCCTGCCGCTCGCCTGCGTCTGCGCGGTGAACGGGCGAAACTGGCGCGCCTGGGCCGCGCTTCTCGCCGCGGTGGCGCCGGTCGCGGTCTTTCTCGCCCTCGACCCTTCCGGAGGCTGGCGCGACGGGTACCTGCGAAACCAGCTCCTGGTCTCGGCCTCCGGCGCGCGCACCGACGGCGTCTCGGCCTGGTGGTTCCTTCCCGCGGTGATCGCGGGGCGGTTCTGGCCGGGCCTGCCCTTCCTTCTCGCCGGCCTCTGGCGCGCCCGGCGTGACGCCCGCATCCGCCCGCTCGCGTTTGCCTGCCTGCTCATGGCTGCCTTGCTCTGCGTCCCGCAGAGGAAGTGGGGCAACCAGGCCTACGTCGCTTTTCCCCTCCTCGCAGCGCTCGCGGGAGTCGGCGCCGCTCCGCTGCTCCGGAAGATGGGACATCCGCGGTGGCTCGCGCCGGCGCTCGCCGCAGCCGCGGTGGTGTTTTCCGTCTCCGGAGCGGGCGCGCTGGTGCTGCGGCCGCCCTGCGCATTCTCCACCGCGCTCGCCGGGGCGCTGCGGAGCATCCCCAGGGGCGCGATGGTGTCGATCGAATCGCCCCAGGGCATCTGGCCCGCCGTCGCCCAGCTCGCAGCCGAGGGCGACGTGCGCCCGTCCCCGGCGCAGGGCGGGAGCGATTGCGCCAGGTTCGCCGCGACCCGGGGCGTCCCGGTTCCTGCCGGATGGCAGAAGATCGCCAGCGCGCCCGACTGGTCGATCCTTCGCAGGAGCGCCCCGGCGCCCCGCTGCCCCGCCGAGGATCGCTGAGCTCCGCCGAGCATCGCTCAGCGCGCGAACCCCGAGAGCCGCTGTTCGAACTGCGAGAGCGTGGCGCGGCCGTCGACGGGCAGGCGAAGGAGCCGCATCCGATCAGCGCCGCCGTGGGCAGGCCCGGCTACGGCGACGCGATACCCGGCCGCTTCGGCGGCGCTCACCACGCGAGCGCGAACCGAATTGAACGGGTACGCGAGCGCTTCGACCGGATGTTTCAGCTCCGACTCGAGCTGCGCCCGCGAGTCGCGCAATTCCACGTCGACCTCTTCGTTGGAGAGGTCCGCGAGGCGCGCGTGCGTCACGGTGTGCGAGCCCACCTCCATGCCCGCGGCGGCCAGCGCCCGCACTCCGTCCCAGGTGAGATATCCGGCCTGCCCGACCCGCCCGGTGATGACGAAGAAGGTCCCCCGCATTCCCCGCTTCTGCAGCTCCGGGAGCACGACGCGGAGGGCATCCTCGGTGCCGTCGTCGAAGGTGAGGACGATGGAGCGGGGAGGCAGCGGGCGATGGTCTTGCCGCGACTGAACGACGTCGCGCAGCGACACGGTGTGAAAGCCCCTGGCTGCGAGCCAGTCGAGTTGCGCGGCGAAGGTGTCCGCGGGAACGGTGAATTCGTCCGCGGTCTTCCCCACCAGGTGGTAGTTCAGGATGGGCAGTTCGGGCTTGCCGCGCGAGCACGCAGCGAGCATCACGAGCATCGGCACGAGCAGCCGCAGGCGCGTCACCGGAACGCTCCCACTCCGTGGCGCAGGAGCTGCCGGGTGTAGGCGACGCCCATTGCCGCGACCACCGCGTCGGGCAAGAGGCCCGCGAGCCACGCGTTCATCCCGTTCTCCGCAAGCGCGACGCTGAACCGCGAGAGCGCGTAGAACGCGACGAACACGCCCATCGTGACCAGGTAGGCCGATCCGCGCGTACCGCGGGTGGCGACTGCGAGAGGGACGCCCAGGAATGCAAACAGCAGGCACGCGAGCGGCACCGCCCAGCGCCGCACCAGGTCGACATCGAGCCGCGCCGCCTCGCGCAGCTCGCCGCGGCGGCGGAGGTCCGCGCTGCGCTGCCGGAGCTGGTCCTCGCTGAGTGCGGCCTCGGTCCGCGCGAACCGGTTCTTGGTCGAGAGCGGATCCTGTACGCCCACCAGGAAGCTGCCCTCGCGAAACCGCGCCACCGTCTCGCCGTTCGCCTCCATCCGGTGCAGCTCGCCGCGAGAGAGGTGGAGCGCCAGCGCCTGGCCGCCCGCGTCCTCGATGCGGCCGGCCTCCGCGAGCGCCAGCAGCGGCGCGCCGTCGCCGACGTCGTCCTCGATGAGCACGCCCTGCCAGGTGGCGTAGGGACTGCCTTCGGAGCCCTCCTCGCTGGAGACGTAGACCATGAAGCGGGGGAGCTGGTCGTTGAAGATGCCCGGCTCCAGGCCTTCCTGGAGGTTGCGCTTGATCACGCCGTTCAGCACCTTGTTCAGCTCCTGCAGCCCCCACGGCTCGGCCCAGCGCGCGAGCACCAGCACGGCCACCGAGAGGAGCGCGCCGATGGCCACCGGCACGCGATAGAGGCGCAGCGGATGCGAGCCCGCCGCGCTCAAGGCGAGCAGCTCCTGATCGCCCGCCAGGCGGCCGAGGCCGAGCTGCACGCCGAGCATGAACGCGAGCGGCACCGCCACGACCAGGAAGTGCGGCGCCAGCGCGGCGGTGACGCGCGCCAGGTCGGAGAGCGTGATGGCGCTGCCGAACACCACCTCGTTGAGCTGGAGGAGCTGGAGGATGACGAGGAGCTGGACGATGGCCAGGAGCCCGACGCCGAGCGGCACCGCGATCTCGCGGAGCACCAGCCTGTCCAGGAGCGGCATCGCCGCGCACTGTAGTATGTAAGCCCGCCTTGGATCGCCGGAAAACCGCCGCTGCGCTCGCCTTCGCCGGCCTCTGCGGGCACGCCTTCTTCCTGCCCGTCTCGATCGCGGGCATGCAGATCGCGCTCGCGGTTGCCGCCGCGGGCGTGCTGCTCGATCCGCCGCGGCCGCTGCGCACGGCGCTCGATCGGCCCGCCCTCGCGTTCGTGCTGGTGGCCGTAGCCTCGGACCTCTTCTCGCCGGTCGGCGCGCCGCCCCTGATCGAGGCGACGCTGTGGCGGTCGCTCCTCGGCTTCTTCGTCGTCGCCCACGGGCTGCGGCTGCTCTCCCGGCGCGCGGCGAAAACCGGACCCGCCGCCTGGCTCATCGCCTGCGCCGCGGTGGGGCTGCTGGCGGCGTCGCTGGTGGGACTCGTGCAGTACAAGACCGGCGTCGATCCCGTCCACCTGCTCGGTCTGCGCGAAGAGCCCGCGCTGGTGCAGGCGCCCGGCGTCCCCGGACGCTACGGAGCGATGGGCTTCTTCACCTCGCGGCTGACCTTCGGCCACAACGCGGTGGTGCTGCTCTGTCTGCTCGCCGGCGCGACGGTCTCGCGGGCGTTCCCGCGCAAGCTCTTGCCGCTGGTTGCGGCGGCATCGCTCGCCGCGCTCGCGGCGGTGGCGGTGACGTTCGACCGCGCGGCGTACCTTGCGCTGGGCGTCGCGGCGGTGGCGCTGGTAGTCCGCAGCCGCCGCCCGCGCCTGGGCGCGCTGCTCGCCGGGCTGGGCGCTGCGGCGCTGCTGCACCCGGGCGTCCGGGCGAGGCTCCTCACCGCCTTCTCCGGCGCGGCGAACTCCGACCGCGTCTTCATCTGGGCGCGGGCCCGGGAGATCATCGCCGACCACCCCTTTCGCGGCATCGGGTTCGCCAACTACCCGCACGTCTGCGGCGCGTATTACGACCGCGTCGATCCGCATTTCTACATGAGGACCTGGGCGCACAACCTCGAGCTTTCCACTCTCGCCGAGCTGGGCCCGCTGGGGCTGCTCGCGCTCTTCTGGCTGCTCTTCGCCGCCTTCCGGCTCGGCCTGAGGAGCGCAAGCCCCTACGCGCTGGGCGGCCTCGCCGCGCTCTGCGCCTGGCTGACCATCGCGCAGTTCCACGACGTGGTCTACGACACCAAGGTCATGTACGCGCTGTGGTTCGCGCTGGCGCTAGGGCAAGCAGGTTCGCCAGGATCACCGCCGGCCAGAGCTGGATGACGATGCGGTCGATGGAGGTGCGGAAGAGCCAGTCGAGCGGGTGCGGCTGGAGCAGGTAGATGGGCAGGTAAGCCGCGAAGGCGAGCAGGAGCGCAAGGCCCAGCGCTCCGGGGCGCTTGCTGCGAAGGACGAGGAGCAGCAGCAGGACCTCGGCCACGAGCCAGAGCGCGAAATTCTGGAAGAATACCAGCCGCCGCAGGACGAGGAGGAGAAGCTCTCCCCATCGCCGCAGGTCGGAGGCGCGCTGGAGCAGCCCGGCCGCGCTGGAGAAGCGCAGCAGATCGTTGGGCAGGGCGACGGTCAGCTTGAAGCCCAGGACCAGCGCGCCCAGGGGCATGAAGCCGAGCGCGAACCAGAGCGGCTCTCGCGCCTGGCGCAGCTTCCACTGCAGCGCGGCGAAGAGGCACCCGGCGTAGAGGATGCCTTCGTTCTTGGTCCATGCGCCGAGGCCCGCGGCGAAGCCCGAGAGCAGGAACAGCGTGGCCGGCCTTCGCGGATCCGCGACCGCCATGGCGAGCAGGGCGGCCGCCGCCGCCATGTACGCCGCCAGCGGAATGTCGGACTGCTGGTTGGCGATGAAGACGGAGAAGCACGGCGTGCCCAGGAGCGCGAGCCCGCCGAGGAGGCCCCAGAGCGGCCCGCGCAGCCTCGCCAGGGACAGGGCAAGCGTCGCGACCGCGAGGACGCCGAACAGGTACGAGACCACCTCCGCCACCAGGGTCGCGTCGCCCTGGCGCAAGAGGGCGCCCTGCGCGACCACGCCCGGCAAGAGCCAGGGATAGTCCTGGTGCACCCAGTAGAGCAGGTGGGGAGAAAAGGCGTCGTGGAAGTCGCGCGCGCGCACGAGGAAACGCGCGCGCAGGTTCCAGATCATCCAGGCGTCGTAACCGCCGTCGGGCCAGTGCAGCGTGTGCTCGATCATGGCGCCGGTGCAGACCACGCAGCCGAGCGCCAAGAGCGCCCACACCCCTCGCGGCGCCGGATCTCCGGGCGCACCCGCCTCGACGGGCCGGCCGCGCCGCAGGACCACGAGGACCGCGCCCGCAGCCGCGAGCAGCGCGTCCTTGGCGGCGACGATGCGGGCATCGCGGCCGAAGAGGAGGAGGGCCGCCGCGAACGCCGCCGACCAGGCGCCGAGGCCGAGCAGGAGCCCGAGGCAGGCGCGCAGGGCGCGGCCGCGCAGGTCGCCTGCGCGCTCCGGAAACGCGAGCGCGACCAGCCCGGCACCGGCGAGCGCCACCGCGGCGGCGGCCAGCAGGCCATTCATCGAGGACGGGCCAGGGCGATCCGCGGGCCTGCCCAGGAGAAGAACCGCAGGCGATTCCGCTCCAGCACCTCGTCCAGCCGGGCCGGATCGGCGAGCCGCACGACGACCAGCGGGAGCGTGGCGTCGCCGTAGCGGAGGATCACCGGCGCGACCGCGTACTGCACTTCCAGGTAGGGCTCCTTGCCCGCCTCGTTCACCTCGCCGGGCGCCTCGTCCAGGGAGACGTCGGAGACGTACCCGACCTCGCCCTCGGGTGGCAGCGCTTCCTTGACGTCGCGAAACTCGCGGTCGAAGTGCCGCACCGGATGGTCGGGCTCCACCAGGAAGTGGAAGTAGGCTGCCCTGCACAGCCCCAGCGCCGAGAGCACGCCGATGGCGGCGGTGACGCGCTGCCGGGTCACGTCCCCGCAGGCCGTCGCTCGGGAGCGACGCGGGCGCGGGGCGGCGGGACCACCCCGTAGCGAACGATGCAGTAGAGCGCGCGAAAGGCGTCCTTCAAGCCGATCTTCTTGCCTTCCGCCACCGAGCGCGGCTGGTACGAGATGGGCTTCTCCATCAGCCGCAGCGCCTCGCGGCGGCCGCGGTGCGAGAGCAGGGCCGTCACCTCGGGCTCGAAACCGAAGCGCTCCTCGCGCAGCGGCAGCTCCTTGACGATGTCGGCGCGGATGACCTTGTAGCAGGTCTCCATGTCGGTGAGCCGGAAGCCGGTGAAGAGATTGCTGGCGAAGGTGAGCAGGCGATTCGCCAGCGTATGCCAGAAGGGGAACCCGCGGCGCCCCCGCAGGAAGCGGCTGCCGTAGACCACGTCGGCTTCGTCGCGGGCGATGGGCGCGACCAGCGCGGGCAGCTCGAGCGGGTCGTATTCGAGGTCGGCGTCCTGGACCACCACCACGTCCCCGCTCGCCTCGGCGAAGCCGCGGTGCAGCGCCGCGCCTTTTCCCCGGTTCACCGGCTGGTGATAGATGCGTAGCTCGGTGCGGCCCTGAGCCGACGAGAGCACCCGGGCAGGGTCCCGTTCCAGCTCTTCCAGCAGGTGGCGGGTGCCGTCCCGGCTGGCGTCGTTGACGACCACCAGCTCCTTGTCCAGCGGGACCGCGGCGACGCGCCGGAGCACGTCGAGGACGTGCCGCTCTTCGTTGTACACGGGAATGACGATGGAAAGCTTCACGGCAGGCACACGCTCGTCGGGTTCAGGGTAGGACTGTGCGGCTTGCGTTTATGGCATCGATCCGCTATCCAACGGCACCCTTTTTTTCGCCGGCGGGCGGACCCCGCGCCAGGAAGGCGCGAGCAATCCCGCGGCTTGAAGCCGAGAGAAGCACACATGCGCGAGAACATCCACCCCGCCTACCCCACCGCGAAGGTCCACTGCGCCTGCGGCGCCACCTGGGAAACCCGCTCCACGGCGGGCGATCTGCACCTCGACATCTGCAGCAACTGCCACCCGTTCTTCACCGGCAAGCAGAAGCTCATGGACACGCAGGGCCGCATCGATCGCTTCAAGAAGAAGTACGCCAACGCCCCGGCCACCCCCCCGGTGAAGAAGAAGGCGGCTGCTCCGAAGGCCGCTCCCAAGGCGGCCAAGCCCAAGGAGAAGAAGGCCAAGGCGCCCAAGACGGACAAGGAACCGGCCGCGAAGGCCTAGCCATCAGGGCCGGATCGCGGCCCCGCGGAAAAGGCGCGCCTCAGCCGGATGGCGTCCAACGCGGCTCGCAAGCCGCCAGGCCCGCGAGGGCCGGGATTCCCGCCGGAAAAACCAGAAGGGCCGCCCCTCGGGGGAGCGGCCCTTCTCTTTTCACGGGCCCCGAAGGGGGGTTTCGAGGGCCCGGAAAACAGCGGCGGCGACCTCTCTGCGGGCGAGGGGGGGATCTCGCCGGGAGGCCGCCACCGCACCGCCCGATCACTTCTCGCGAGCGGCAACCCGATTGAGGCCCTCCTCGTCGCGGAGCACCAGGAGGCGTCCCTGGTTCGCGAGCAGTCCATCGCGCTTCATCTTGTTGATCAGGGTGGAGACGAAGGAGCGGGACGCTCCCACGAGGTCGGCGAGATCCTGCTGGGTGATGCCGTGCAGGCAGAGCTCGTTCGCCGGCGCGATGCGCTCGCCGTGGGCCTGCGCCAGCGCGATCAGCATCTCGGCGAGGCGGGCCGGGACATCCTTGCGGGTGAGACCGAGCACGCGCTGCCGGAGCTGCCGGACGCGCTCGTTGAGGGCGCGAATCACGTCCACCGCCAGCGCCGGGCGCGCCTCGAGCAGCGCGCGGAAGTCGCGCCCTTCGATGCTCCACACCTCGCACTTGCCCGAGGAGATCGCCAGCTCCTCCATGAGCGCGCCGTCGGGGCGCAGCACTTCACCGAACAGGTCGCCCGGCTTGAGGATGGAGAGGACGGAGCGGCTCTTGCCCTTGCCCTGCCGGAGCAGCCGCACGCGGCCCGAGCGGAGCAGGTAGACCTTGTCCGCGGGCATTCCCGGCCGGTAGATCACCGCGCTGTGTCCGAAGGTCTCCACCTTGAAGTACCCGCGGAAGTCCACCACGTCGGCAGGCGGAAGGCTCGGCGACGCGAGCGGCTGGAACTGCGGCTGGTAGCGGGGGTCGGTTTGGGGACGCATGCGTGAAGCTCCGGGGCGGCGGTTGGGGTGACGCCCGCTTGCCAGAGCACCGGACATGCCAACGGTTGACCAGAAGAAAAACGCCGTCGTTTCAGCGATGTGAACGCTAGTTCACAGTCCAGGGAGGCAGGCGCCTGAACGTTTCGTTGTGTCGGATCGTCGAGTCGATTGAACGAAGCATTAAATTTTGCGTAGGCGCCTCGTTCACTCTGCGTAAATCCCGTACTTCTTGAGTTTCCTTTCCAGCGTCGGGCGCGAAATGCCCAGAATCTGACAGGTCTTTCCTTTGTGCCCCCGCGTCAGCGCCCAGACGCGCGCGATGTGCTCCTTTTCGACCTGGTCCAGCGTCGGCACGTGCTCCTCGGCAACGGCGCGCTCGGGCGGGCGCGCCGGAGGCTGCCCCACCAGGTGCTCCTCCAGCAGCATGTCACCCTGCGACAGCACCGCCGCGCGGGTGAGCACGTTCTCGAGCTCGCGCACGTTGCCGGGCCACGAGCGCCGCTGGAGCTTCTCCAGCACCTCCCGGGGGACGCGGCGCAGGTTCTTGTGCAGCCGTTCGTTGATCTTCACCAGCAGGTGTTCGACCAGGAGGGGAATGTCTTCGACCCTTTCGCGCAGCGGCGGCAACGAGAGCGTCACCACCTTCAGCCGCTGGTAGAGATCCTCGCGGAAGCGGTTGGCGCGGACCTCGCCCTCGAGGTCGCGGTTGGTGGCGGCGAGGATGCGGGCCTTGATCGGGATCCGGCGCACGCCGCCCACCCGCTCCACCTCGCGCTCCTGGAGCACGCGCAGGAGCTTCGCCTGCAGGTTGAGCGACAGCTCGCCGATCTCGTCGAGGAAGATGCTGCCTTCCTGCGCCAGCTCGAACTTGCCCGCCTTGGCCTGCACCGCCCCGGTGAAGGCGCCCTTCTCGTGGCCGAAGAGCTCGGACTCGAGCAGCGTCTCCACGATGGCCGAGCAGTTGATGCCGATGAACGGCTTCTGCGGCGCCGAGTAGCTGTGGATGACGCGGGCGATCAGCTCCTTGCCGGTGCCGCTCTCGCCCTGGATGAGGACGGTGGCGCGGGAGGCGGCCACGCGGCCCACGTCCTTGAAGAGCTGCTGCATCGCCGGGGACGTGCCGACGATGTCGTCCATCTTGAACGGGCGCGCGTCGGCGACCGAGAGGTAGTCGGTGCCCCTGGAGAGCCTTCGCACTTCCAGCGCGCGGTCCAGGGCCACGTCGAACGCCTGGATGTCGATGGGCTTGTGGATGTAGTCGAAGGCGCCGGCCTTCATGGCGAGGATGGTGGTCGCCATGTCGTGGTGCGCGGTGATCATCAGCACCGGCGCCTCGGCCGCGCGCTTCTTCAGCTCGGGGATGAGGTCGATGCCGGAGGCATCGGGCAGCCGCATGTCCAGCACGATGGCGGCGGGGGAGATCTCCGAGGCCATGCGGAAGCCCTCGGCGCCGGTGGCGGCGGAGAGGACGGCAAAGCCGCGCTCCTCCAGGTGCATGGAGAGGAGCTCCCGGATGGAGCGGTCGTCGTCGACGATGAGGATGTGGTCCATCACGCGGCGAATGTCAGATAAATAGCATTTCCGCCGCCGGATCGCTCCTCGATGCGGGCCGCGCCGCCGTGCTCGCGGGCGATGCGCGCGACCACCGCGAGGCCGAGGCCGCTGCCGCGCGCGCGCTGTGGGTTGAAGGGCAGGAACGCCTTCTCGCGCAGCTCGGGCGAGAGGGTGCGACCGGAGTCGGCGACCATCAGCTCCCAGCCGGAAGGCACCTCGCGGACCGTCACCTCCACCGTTCCGCCGCCCACCTCCTCGCTGGCGACCGCAGCCTGCCGGCAGAGGATCTTGACGGCCGTCCGCACCCGGACCGGGTCGAGCAGCGCGGGGGACATGCGCTCGGGCAGCTTGCGCGCGAAGGAGACACCCCGCGACGTCCACTCCATCTCGACGCCTGCGACGGCCTCCTCGACCGGCGTGCGCGGATCGCCCGGCACGCGGGAAAGCGAGGGCGGACGCGCGAACTCGAGCACCTCGTTGAGGAGCAGCTCGATGTTGAGCACCTCGCGCAGGGCAATGGAGGTGCGCTTCAGGTCGTTGGGAAGGAGCGTGCCGTGGCGCTCCAGCGTCTGCAGCGCGATCTTCACCGCGCTGAGCGGATTGCGCACCTCGTGTGCCACCAATGAAGCGAAGCGCGCCAGGTCGTCGGCGCGGATGGCCGCGTCGGCCTGGGGCTGGCCGGCGGCGAGATCGCGGACCATGGCAACGGTCCCGCCGGTGGCGCCGCGGAGCAGGAGCTGGGCCGCGAACGGCGTGCCTTCCCTGAGCATCGGCCGCTCTTCGGCCGCAGGAACGTTTGCGCAGACCGCGGCCAGGTCGCGCGCCGCGCGCTCGCCGCCGGCAAAGAGCGATCCCGCGGGCTGGCCGAGGAGCTCTCCCGCCCGGACCCGGAACACCGCCTCGGTGTTGCCAGTCGCGAAGACGATCTTCGGCGTGGTTTCGGTATCCCAGGCGACGACGCACGCGTCGGGTGCGGCGCCCACCGTGCGCACCAGCTCCTCGCAGATCTGCTGCAGCCTTCGCGGTCGCACCCCCGGATTGTTCTCCGGAACAGGCCGTGCCGCCACTTCAGCGCCTGCGCGCCCCTCGGATCACTGACCGATGGGCCCGGCCCTCGCCTGCCGGTACGGTGCCCGACACCACCCTCCACCAAGGAGCCAATCGCATGCGTCGCTTCCTTCGCAAGTTGCTGCACGGCCAGTCGGGGCAGGGCATGAGCGAGTACCTGATCATCGTCGCACTGGTCGCGGTGGCCGCCATCGGCGTCACCACCGTCTTCGGCCGCGACATCCGCGAGCTGTTCGCCGCCACGACCACCAGCCTGACGGGCGAGCAGGCGCAGAACAACGCCCAGGCGGCCAAGGTGAACAAGAACAAGTCCCTCAAGACCTTCGGTCAGTACAGCGCGAACGGCGACTGACGACGACACGGAAGGGTGGCCGGGGCAACGGAAGGCCCGGGCCACCCTTCTGTGTTATCTGAGGCACCATGGGTCGCGATAGCAAGGGACAGGACAAGCTGGTCCGTTCCGACGAGCACAACTCCCGCGGCATCGAGCTGGCCGACCGGGGATGGCTGGACGAGGCCATCAAGGAATTCAAGAAGGCCATCGACCTCGATCCCGAGTCGGCGCACGCCCACGACAACCTCGCGACCGTCTATTCCGAGAAGAAGCTCTTCGCCCAGGCCCTCGACGAGTACCTGACCGCGCTGCGGCTGGAGCCGGAAAGCCCCACCGCGCACTACAACCTTGCCTGCTTCCTCGCCACCCATGCCCACGACATGGCGATCGAGCAGTACAAGGAGGCCATCGAGCTGGATCCCGAGTACCCCGACGCGCACCTGAACCTCGGCATGACCTACGCCGACCTCGACCAGCGCGACGAGGCGAAGACGGAGTTCAAGACGGCGATCGAGCTGGACCCGCAGGATCCCCTCGCCCGGCACGAGCTGGCGGCCATGTTGATGGACGAGGGCGACTATCGCGCCGCCATCACCCTGCTCAACGAGGTGGTGCGGCTCGAGCCGGAGAACTACGAGGGCTGGCTCGACCTGGGCATCTCGTACGCGCAGAAGGGCTTCTACCAGGAGGCGGAGCGCTGCTACGCCAAGGCGCGGGAGCTGAACCCGGAGGACGTGCTGCTCAACTACAACGTCGCCGCTCTCTATTCGCTCTGGGAGCGGCGCCCGGAGGCGCTCGCGTCGCTGCGCAAGGCCATGGAGAAGGACGCGGCCAAGGTGCGGAGCTGGCTGGCGGCCGACCCCATGTTCGATGGCCTCAAGGGCGCACCGGAATTCGAGCAGCTGCTTTCGGTGAATTGAGCAGGATTGCAATGCGACCTTGCAGATTTGCAAGGTCCGGACAGGGTGCCCGGATGTACGCCCACTCGTAAAATCAACAAGTTGGATTCTGGCACGAAGCCTGCTCAATAGTTCTGCCGAAGCCGTTCGAGATGCCGGGATCCTGGTCCCCCCCGCCATCCCGACTCTCGAGCGCTTCAATCTTGCTGGCCCCCGGACGAGCATCGTCCGGGGGCCGTTTTCTTTTCCGCGTTCGCCGTCGATCGCAGCCCCCATCAGGGAGCCGCGCCGCGGCGCCCGACGCGCACGCGGGGCGTCGCTTGAACACAATCCCGGCAGGGCGTAGGACGCGGCGCATGAAGATCGCGACGCTCGCCGCCCACGCCGGCGCTCCCGAGGGCGCCAACGCGCCCGTCACCGTACCCATCGTGCAGTCCACCACCTTCCGCTTCGAGAGCGTGGAGGCGGTGCTGCGCTACGGCCGCGGCGAAGGCGGCCTTTACATGTACAGCCGCGACGAGAATCCCACCGTCCGCGCCGCCGAAGAAGCAGTGGCGGCGCTGGAGGGAGGGGAGTCCTGCGTGCTCTTCGGCAGCGGCATGGGCGCGATGACCGCCGCGGTCATGGCGCTCGTCTCCGGCGGCGACGAGGTGCTCGCCGCCACCGCCCTGTACGGCGGCACCTACAAGCTCCTGCGCGACGTGCTCAGCCGGTTCGGGGTGAAGACGCGCATGGCCGAGCCGGAAGCGCTGATCGACGCGTGTGCCCGGCCGGGCGCGCGGCTCTGCCTCTTCGAGTCGCCCACCAACCCGACCCTGCGCGTGCTCGACATCGCGGCGGTGGCGCGCGCGTGCAGGGCCAACGGCACCCTGTCGGTGATCGATTCCACCTTCGGCCCTCCGCTCCTCCAGCGGCCGCTGGCCATGGGCGTCGACCTGGTGATGCACTCCGCCACCAAGTTCCTCAACGGCCACAGCGATCACCTCTGCGGCGCCATCGTCGGCCGCAAGGATCTGGTCGAAAAGGTACGGCTGATCGCGCGCAAGCTGGGCGCCTCCGTCGACCCGCAGGTCGCCTACGATCTGCTCCGCGGCCTGCGCACCTTCGCGGTCCGCATCGAGCGGCAGTGCCAGTCGGCGCTGCAGCTTGCGCGCTGGCTGGAGGAGCAGCCGGCGGTGAAGCGCGTCTGGTATCCCGGGCTGCCCAGCCATCCCGACCACGCGCTCGCGGCGCGCCAGATGACCGGGTTCGGCGGCATGGTCACGTTCACCGTGGGGACGAAGGAAAAGGCCTTCCGCTTCTGGGACCGCCTCAAGCTGGTGTTCCGCGCCGCGAGCCTCGGCGGGACCGAAACGCTGACCTCGCTGCCCATCCTCTTCAGCCACACCGGGTACTCCGCCGAGGAGCTGAGACGCGCCGGCGTGGACGAGGGCATGGTGCGGATGAGCGTGGGTCTCGAAGATGCGGGCGACCTGATCGCCGACCTCGGGCAGGCGCTCGCATGAGCGCGTACCTGTTCACCCGCGGGGTCGTGCAGCAGGGCCGGCTCTACGAGTTCGTCCGCGGGGTGAAGGCGCTGCGCGAATACCGGCGCAGCCGCGCCTACTGCGTGCCGGAGGTGCTCTACGCGCTCTCCGGACCGATGAACACGGTGCTCCTGCGCTTCGCCTTTCCCGACCTGGGGCGGCTGGAGCAGGAGGAGCGCGAGCTCGAGGCGGACCCCGAGCACGCGCGCATCAACAACGCGCTGCCCTGGACGGAGGGGTCCATCGCCTACGAGATCTTCCTCGACGATCGCTTCGGGAAGCCGGAGATCCCCGAGGAGGAATAGGGCGGCGGCGGTCAGGCTGGCGGCACGGAGCGGCCCTGCCCTCGGGCGCCGGCCACGGCGCTGCGAAGCGCCTGGCAGAGCTCGTGCGCGCCGGCGACCGGTCCGATGTCCAGGCCCGGCGCCAGCGGGCCGCTGCAGACCAGGGTGATGCGCCCCACCCCGCGCACGCGGTCGAGCAGGGTTTCTTCCAGCACCAGCTCGCGCACGCGCCACAGCTCGATGCTCTGGCGGCGCCTGGCGAGCAGGCCCTTCTCGATCTCCAGCCGCTCGGCCGTCAGCGTGTAGCGCAGCGCCGCGCGCGCCGCGAAGGTCGCGAGCAGATGAGCCGACCAGAGCAGGAACGAGGCGGCGAGCGGTCCGGCGATGACCGGGGCGATCCGGTGGCGGTAACCGGCAGCGACCAGGGCGAGAGCGACCCCCGCGCACGCCCCCGAGCCGCAGAGGCGCAGGCGCGCGTCGGCGCGGAAAGCCGCGAGCTTCGGCGCAGCGTCCACCAGATGAAGCTGCGTCTTCATCGGCGCGAGTCTACCATTGGGCGGTGGGGCCGCTCCCGCGCAGCTTCTACGACCGCAACGCAGTCAAGGTGGCCCCGGCGCTGCTCGGCTGCGTGCTGGCGCGACGGATCGGCCGCGACTGGCTGCTCGGGCGCATCGTGGAGACCGAGGCCTACGTGGGCGAGCACGATCTCGCCTGCCACGCGCGCGCCGGCCGCACCGCCCGCACCGAGGTGATGTACGGCGAGCCCGGGCACGCGTACGTCTACCTCATCTACGGCATCCACCAGATGCTCAACTGCGTCTGCGGTCCAGGGGCGGACGCCAACGCCGTGCTGGTCCGCGCGGTGGAGCCCGCGCCCGGCTCGGCGCCCTGGCTGCACTCAAACGCGCGCGGGCCGGGCAACGTCTGCAAGGCCTTCGCGGTGAAGCGGTCGCACAACCGCGCCGACCTCTGCGACCCCGGGAGCGAGCTGGTCATCCTGCCGCGGGCGGGACGTCCGCGGATCGTCCGGGGGCCTCGCGTCGGCGTGGAGTACGCGGGAAGGTGGGCTGCCGAGCCGCTGCGTTTCTGCGACGCGAACAGCGCGCACCTCTCGCGCCCTTTGCGCGGTGGCTGAGCACATCCGCCCGGCTCGAATCAAGCTTGAGAAAGCGGGCCGATCGTGGTGATGCTGCGGCCCGATGAAAATCCGGCGCCTGGAGATCTCCGGCTTCAAGTCGTTCGCCGACCGCGTGGTCTTTTCCTTCGACGACGGCGTCACCGGAGTGGTGGGACCCAACGGCTGCGGCAAGAGCAACGTGGTGGACGCCATCCGCTGGGCCATGGGCGAGCAG
Organism: Myxococcales bacterium; assembly: GCA_035702105.1. GTDB lineage: Bacteria > Myxococcota > Myxococcia > Myxococcales > 40CM-4-68-19 > 40CM-4-68-19. The sequence goes on from DASSQZ010000222.1 coordinate 16,202, forward strand.
AGCGCGAAGCACCTGCGCGGCAGGGCGATGGAGGACGTGATCTTCGCCGGCTCGGAGTCGCGGCCCGCCACCGGCATGGCCGAGGTCTCGCTCACCTTCCAGAACGTGGAGGCCGGCGGCCCCGGCGAAGGCGGGGCCGCGGGCGCCAGGCTGGTGCCGCCGCAGTACGCGGGCTTCGGCGAGATCACCGTGACCCGCCGGCTCTTCCGCAACGGCGACAGCGAGTACGAGATCAACAAGACCCAGTGCCGGCTGCTCGACATCACCGAGCTCTTCCTCGGCACCGGCGTCGGCACCCGCGCCTACTCGATCATCGAGCAGGGGCGCATCGGCCTCATCGTCAGCGCCAAGCCCGAGGACCGGCGCTCGATCATCGAGGAGGCGGCGGGCGTCACCAAGTACAAGGCGCGGCGAAAGCAGGCCGAACGCAAGCTCGAGGCCACCGAGCAGAACCTGCTCCGGCTCTCCGACGTGGTGGGCGAGATCGCCAAGCGGCTGCAGTCGCTGGAGCGAGCGGCGAAGAAGGCGGAGAGGTTCCGGGAGCTGCGCGCCGAGCTGCGCGAACTGGAGCTGCTCTCCTCGTGCAGGCAGTACATCGGCCTGCAGGACCACGAGGGCGCGCAGGCCCGCGAGCTGGACGAGGCCTCGGAAGCGGAGAAGGTGGCGCTGGCCCATGCGGCGCGGCTGGAGGCAGGCCTCTCCGCCGAGCGGCTGCAGCTGCTCGAGGACGAGAAGCAGGTGCAGGAGCTCGCGGAGCACTCGCACCGCATCGACAAGCAGCTCCGTCTCGGCGAGCAGGAGCTGGAGTTCGCCGGGCGCGAGCGGGAGACCATCGCGGCGCGGCAGGCGCAGCACGAGGAAGAGGTGTCGCTCCTGGCGGTGCGGCTGTCGCTGCTCGGGCGCGAGGAAGAGGCGCTCCGCGCCGACCAGCAGAAGCTGGAAGAGGCCGGCGCCGAGGACCAGGCGCGCCAGAAGCAGGCCGAGGAGCAGCTCGCCTCCGCGCTGGCGGAGATCCACGGCGCGCAGCACGCGGTCGAGGGCGAGCGGCACGAGGCGGTGGGCGTGCTGACCCGTCTCGCGAACCACCGCACCAACCTGGTCAACCTCGAGCGGCGCCGCGCCGACCTCGCAGCGCGCCTGCAGAAGACCGTCTCCGAGAAGGAGCAGCTGGAGGCGCGCGCGCTGGAGATCGCCCGCCAGCGCGACGAGCTGGCGGCAAGGCTCCTGGAAGTGCAGGCGCGGCGTCGCGAGCTGCACGCGCAGAAGCAGTCCTCGGAGACCGAGCTCGCGCAGGGACGGGCCGAGCAGCGGGACACCGAGGCCATGCTCATCAAGCTGCGCGAGGAGCTGGCAGACCGGCGCAGCCGCCTCACCTCGCTCCTCGAGCTGCAGAAGAACTTCGAAGGCTACGGGCGCGGCGTCAAGGCGATCATGCTGCGCGAGGAGGAGGAGCGCCGGCGCGACGGCGTCTACGGCCTGGTGGCGGACGTGCTCCGCGTGGAGCCGCGCCACGAGCGGTCGCTGGAAGCGGTGCTCGGCGAGCGCCTGCAGCTGGTCCTGGTGGAGAGCCACGCCGCGGGGCTCAAGGCGGTGGACTACCTGCGCCGCGCCGCCCAGGGCCGCGCCTCCTTCGTGCCGCTGACCGAGATGGAGCAGCTGCCGCTGGTGCCCGAGCCGCCGCACACGCCGGCACCGGACGGAACGGTGCGCGCAATCGACGTGGTCGACTGCGCGCCGGAGCACGAGCGGCTGCGTAACTACCTGCTCGCCGACGTCTTCCTCTGCGACACCCTCGCCACCGCGCTCGCCCTCTGGGCGCGCAACCCGGGCGCGCGCACCTTCGTCTCGGCGGAGGGCGAGGTGGTGGACAAGGAAGGCGTGGTCTCCGGCGGCGCCCTCGAGGGCGTGGCCGACGGCCTGCTGCACAAGCGGCGCGAGGTGCAGGAACTGGCCGAGACGGTGCAGGAGCTGGAGGCGAGGCTCCACCTCGCCACCGATCGGGTGCAGCAGCTCGCGGCGCGGGTCCAGGCGGTGGATACCCAGGTGAAGCGACTCGTGCACGAAGAGCGCGAGGAGGAGCTGGCGCAGCTGCGGCTGGAGCGCGACGTCGGGCGCCTGCAGGAGGACCTGGGACGCATCGCGCAGCGCGACCAGGTGCTGCACCACGAGAGCGAGACGTTGGGCAACGCGCTGCGGGAAGTGGAGCGCGAGGAGCAGGCCTCCCGCGACGCGGTGGCTGCGGGCGAAGGGGAGCAGAGCGAGCGCGAGGCGCGGCTGCGCGCGCTGCAGGGCGACCTGCTCAGGGCGCGGGAGCGGTCGGAGGCGGTCCAGGCCGAGGTGACGCGCGCCAAGGTGAGCGCGGCGGCGGTGGCGGAGCGGCGCGAAGGCGTGGCCCGCTCGCTCGAGCGGCTGCTCGAGTCTCGCGCGGAGGTGGAGGGCCGGCGCGAGAAGCTGGCGGCGGAGATCGCGCAGGGCAAGGAGCGCGACGCTGCGCTGCAGGCGAAGGCGGAGGTGGCCCAGGCGGAGCTCCTCCAGCTGGTCGGCGAATCGGAGAGGCTGCGCGAGGAGCTGGGGCGCGCGCGGGCGCAGTACGAGCAGGCGCAGGAGCGGCTCCGCGGCGGGGACGACGAGGTCAAGCAGGCCCGCGACGAAGCCCGGCAGATCGGCGAGCGGCGCGGCAAGGCCGAGCTGCTCCTGCAGGGCACGCGGCTCGAGCTCGGTCACGTCGAGCAGCAGGTGCGCGAGCGGCACTTGATGGAGATCGCCGACGTGGCGCAGGCCCGGCGCGAGCCGGCGCTGGCGCTCGACGCCGCGGACGCCGAGGCGCGCATGGTCTCGCTGCGCGAGAAGATCGACGCGCTCGGCGAGGTGTCGCTCACCGCCATCGACGAGGCCCGCGAGGTCGGCGAGCGGCATGCCTTCCTCTCCGGCCAGAAGGCCGACCTGGAGGAGAGCATCGCCAAGCTGCGCTCGGCCATCGCCCGCATCGACCGGGCCTCGAAGGAGCGCTTCAAGGAGACCTTCCAGCTCGTCAACGACCGCTTCCGGCAGGTCTTCCCGCGCCTCTTCCGCGGGGGCAACGCGGAGCTGCAGCTCGTCGAAGACGCCGCCAACCCCGCCGCCGAGCCCGGGGTGGAGATCGTCGCCCAGCCCCCGGGCAAGAAGCTCACCAGCGTCAACCTCCTCTCCGGAGGCGAGAAGGCGCTGACCGCGGTGTCGCTGATCTTCGCCATCTTCCTGATCAAGCCCACGCCCTTCTGCCTCCTCGACGAGGTGGACGCGCCGCTCGACGAGGCCAACGTGGGCCGCTACAACGAGATGGTGCGGGAGATGAGCCGGAGCTCGCAGTTCATCGTCATCACCCACAACAAGCGCACCATGGAAGTGGCCGACTCGCTCTACGGCGTGACCATGGAGGAGCCCGGCATCTCCAAGATCGTCTCGGTCAAGCTCTCGACGCAGGGCTCCACCGCGGCGGCCTGAGGCCCGGGCCCGCTTGCATTCTGCCGCCGTCTCAGGCGATCTGCGCGGTCCGTGATGCCCGCCCTCGCGATGACCCCACAGCAGATCGCCATCGCCGTCGCCGTCCTCGTTGCCCTGGCCCTGGTCGTCGCGCTGATCGCGCGCGCGCTGGTGTCGCGCAAGAAGCCCGAGCCGCCCCCGGAGCTGCCGCGCAAGCGCGAGGCCGCCGAGCTGCCCCGCATCGAGGTCCCGCAGGTCGCTGCGCCTGCCGAGCGGGTCGCACGCGAGGTGCGCGTCCGGCAGGACATCTCCGCCGCCGAGGCGTCGCTGGCCGCCGCGCGCGAGGCGGCGGGGCGCGATCCGGCGTCGTCGGCGGCGCGAGCGGAGGTGGAGCGGTACCAGCGGGAGCTGGCGAATCTGCAGGCCAAGCTCGAGTACGAGCATCGCAAGACCGAGGAGACGCTGGAGAAGGCGCGCCGCCAGGCGGAAGCGGCAGCGCGCGAGGAGGCGCAGGCCCGCGCGCGCGCAGAGGAGGCCGCCCGGCTCGAGGAAGAGAAGCGCGCTGCCGCCGAGGCGCAGCGCAGGCGGGTGGAGCTGGAAGCGGGGCGCACGCTGGCGGACGGACTGGCCCGGACCCGCTCCGGGTTCATGGCGCGGCTCAACGCTTTCGTGGGAGCGGGCAAGGAGCTGGACGACGCCGCGCTGGGGGAGCTCGAGGAGATCCTCTTCTCCGCCGACGTGGGCGTGCGCACCGCGAGCGCCCTGCTGGAGAGCGTCCGCGAGCGGCTCAAGCGGCGGGAGCTGTCCGATCTCGGCAAGGTCAAGTCGGCGCTGCGCGAGGAGATCGAGCGCATCCTCTCGCAGGCGTCAGGCGCGCACGGTGGGCTGCCGCAGGGGCCCAAGCCGCAGGTCGTGATGGTGGTGGGGGTGAACGGGACGGGAAAGACCACCACCATCGGCAAGCTCGCCGCCAGGCTGAACGCGGCGGGAAGGTCGGTGCTGCTGGGCGCGGGCGACACCTTCCGCGCCGCCGCCGGCGAGCAGCTCGACGTCTGGGCCGATCGGGCGCACGCGCCCATCGTCCGGGGCAAGGACGGCAGCGATCCGGGCGCGGTGCTCTTCGACGCGGTCACCCGCGCCCGCAGCGAGAACGTGGACGTGGTCCTCTGCGACACCGCCGGCCGCCTGCACACCAAGGCGAACCTCATGGACGAGCTCAAGCGCCTCAAGCGCACGCTGGACAAGGCGCAGCCGGGCGCGCCGCACGAGGTGCTGCTGGTGGTGGACGCGACCAACGGCCAGAACGCCATCCAGCAGGCGCGCCAGTTCCACGAGGCGCTCGGCGTGACCGGGTTCGTGCTCACCAAGCTGGACGGCACCGCCAAGGGCGGCGTGATCATCGGCATCTGCGACGAGCTGAAGATCCCCGTCCGCTACGTGGGCGTCGGCGAGAAGGTGGCCGACCTCAAGGAGTTCGACGCGCACCAGTTCGTCGAGGCGCTCTTCGCGGAGTAGCCCGGCGCCGGCGCGGCCCAGACGCTCAAAGCGCGCGCTCCCGCTCCACGAACTCCGCCAGCTCGCGAAGGATGCGCGCCTTGGAATGCAGATACCCGAACGGCTGCCCGCCCCACAGCGGCGCGAATTTGGAGCGCACGTCGCAGAGCGCCGGCGCCGAGCCCGGGTACGCGGACAGCTCCTGGCCGAAGCAGCGCAGCGCCAGCTCCCGGGTCGCGATCGGCTCGCAGGCGAGGTTCAGCTCCGGGATGCGCCGTTCCAGCGCCAGGCTGACGTCGCTCCACAGGTGCGCCATGGGATAGTGCTGGAGGAGCGCGTCCGGGTGGATGCGGTCGGTCTCCTGCCCGAGCAGCAGGTCGAACACGACTCCAGTAGAAAGTCCGGGCCCGAAGGCGAGCGGGAGCCGCACCACGGTGGCGGAGAGCCTCTCGCGGCAGAAGAGCTCCAGCTCGCGCCGGTGCCGGGCGTACGGCGACGACGGCTCGATGGGCGCGTCCTCGTCCACCGCCTCCGGCCGGGGAAAGACCTCGACGGTGGAGAGGAGGACGACGCGCGCCGCCGCGATGGAGCCGAGCGCCTCGATCAGCCGCCGCGTCGCCGCGCGGTCCGCTTCCGGGTCGCGGCCCGCCCTTCGGCGTCCCTCCAGCCCCGCGCAGACGAGCAGGTCGAAGGTGCGGCCGCGCAATCTCTCCGCCGCCCGCGCCTCCACCTTCTCGTCGAAATGGGCCTGCAGCTCGAGGTTCGCCGCCACGAACCCGCCGTGGCCGATCAGCGCGGAGGTCATCCTGCTGCACGCATATCACGCGCTATAGTCGCAGCGATGGAGAGCCGCGGAACCGTCCTCGTCGTCGACGACGAGCAGGCCAACCTCGATTCGCTGGAGCGCATCTTCGCGCGCGAGGGCTACCGCGTGCTGGTCGCGCCCACCGGGCAGGCGGCGCTGGACCACCTGCGCACCACGCCGGTGGACGTGGTGCTGACCGATCTGATGATGCCGGCAATGAGCGGGCAGGAGCTGCTCCGCGCCGTGCGCGCGGTGGCGCCCGACGCCGAGGTGGTGCTGATGACCGCCTACGGCACCGTGGAGGCGGCGGTTCTGGCGATGAAGGACGGCGCCTACGACTTCCTCACCAAGCCGCTCAAGCGCCACGCGGTGCTCAAGAGCGTCCAGCAGGCGATCGACAAGCGCAAGCTCGTGCTGGAGAACAAGCAGCTCCGTGCGCGCCTGGCGGGAGCGGCCCAGCCCATCGTGGGCCAGAGCCCATCCCTCAGCGCCACGCTCGACGTGATCCGCCAGGCAGCGCCGTCCTCCGCCACCGTGCTGCTGCTCGGCGAGAGCGGCACGGGCAAGGAGCTCTTCGCGCGCGCCCTCCACGAGCATTCGCCGCGCTCGGCGGGGCCGTTCGTGCCCATCAACTGCGCCGCCATTCCCGAGACCATCCTCGAGAGCGAGCTCTTCGGCTACGAGCGCGGGGCCTTCACCGGCGCATCGCAGCGCAAGGAGGGGCGCATCGAGCGCGCGCAGGGAGGGACCCTCTTCCTCGACGAGGTGGGCGAGCTGACGCCGGGCGTCCAGGTGAAGCTGCTCCGGTTCCTGCAGGAGGGCGAGATCGAGCGCCTGGGCGGCACCGCGGCGGTGAAGGTCGACTGCCGGGTGGTGGCCGCCACCAACCAGGACCTCGGCGCCCGCGTGCGGGAGGGAAAATTTCGCGAGGACCTGTTCTACCGCCTCAACGTGATCGAGGTGGTGCTGCCGCCCGTGCGCGACCGCGTGGAGGACGTGCCGCTGCTCGCCGATCACTTCATTGCCCGCTACGCGGCGAAGAACGGCAAGCCCATCCGCGGCCTCACCCGCGCGGCGCTCGCCGCCATGGAAGCGTACCCGTGGCCGGGAAACGTGCGCGAGCTGGAGCACGCCGTCGAGCGCGCCGTGGTGCTTTCGCGGGGGGACGAGATCGACGTGGACGATCTGCCCGAGGCGGTCCGCAGCGGAGGAGCGGCGCGCGCCGCGGGCCTCGCCGGTCTCGAGGGCCGCACCCTCGCGGTGCCGCTCGGCACCACCATGGAGGAGATCGAGCTGCGGGTGATCCGCGAGACCCTGCGGCAGACCAGGGGAGACAAGAACCTGGCGGCGCAGCTGCTGGGCATCGCGGCGCGGACCATCTACCGCAAGCTCGACCGCGAGAAGGAGTAGCCACCGTCGGGTGCGTCCATGTAGGAGGACCCCTTCGCGTGCGCTGACAAATTGTCAGATGCCGCAGCCGCGGCGCTGCCAGCTTGTCGCTCGCCTGCCTTCCCGGCGACCCAACGCGCGGGGTTCCTGACGAAATTTGCTGGCATGTCCTTTGCTGCCAGGACGTTCCATGGAGATGGTTCTCCAACGATATTCGTGGGCCCTGAACCTCCTGGCGGTGCTGCTCGGCGCGTACCTCGCCGCCCGCACCGTGAACACGCTGGCCGCGACCGCCATCGCGCCCAAGCCCGCCCTGTTGCAGCAGGCCACCGCGGCGGCGCCCCAGGCCACCGTCGCCGAGCACGTCAACCTCGACGCCGACAAGGTGGCGAAGCTCTTCGACGTCCCGCTCCCCAAGGCGCCCGAGCCGGGCACCGAGGCGGCGGCGCCGCAGCGCGCGGGGTGGAACCCGGTTCCGGTGCGCTCGTCGTTGCGGGCCACGCTGGTGGGCACCGCCATCGCCGAGCCCGCCAAGTACTCGCTCTGCCAGATCACCAATCCCGACGTGAACGAGACGCAGGTCTACGCCATCGGCGACAGGTACCAGGGAGCGCGCATCTACGGAGTGCAGAAGGATCGCGTGCTCCTCGATCACGACGGGGTCAACGAGTACATCGACAACAACGCCGCGGCACCCGCGAGCCTGGGTGTGATGCCGATGCCGCAGCCGGTGGGGCCGCAGGCCGCCAACAACGACGTGCGCCAGCTCTCGGAGAACCAGTACGTGATCGCCAAGAGCACCATCAACAGCGCGCTCACCGACATGTCCACGCTGGCCACCCAGGCGCGCATCGTGCCGTCGTTCAAGAACGGCGCCTCCAACGGCTTCAAGCTGTTCTCCATCGTTCCCGACTCGCTCTATGCGAAGATCGGAATCCAGAACGGCGACGTGATCCGCAAGATCAACGGCTATGAGATGAACAGCCCGGACAAGGCGCTGGAGATCTACCAGAAGCTGCGCGACGCCAACCGCATCGAGGTCGAGCTCGAGCGCCGCGGCGAGACGGTGCGCAAGTCCTATTCGATCGAGTGAGCCGAGGAGAAACTTCGTGCACCAGGTGCGCTGGCCCTTCCTTGTCCCGCTGGCGGCGCTCCTCGCCGCGCCCACCTCGCGCGCCCAGACGGACGCCAACGGCCGCCCGCAGGCCCAGACGCCGCCGCCGACGCGCCCGATCCGGCCCGGCATCCGGACCCTTCAGCAGCAGCCGCAGCCCCCCCGGCCCGCCGGCCCCGCGCGCGCACAGCCCGCGCCGCCGCCGGCGACCCGCGCCCAGCCGGCGCCGCCTCCCGCAGCCCCCGCGCAACCGGCCGCCACCCGCGCCACCGAGCCGGGCGAGATCCCGCAGGTGGACAAGTCGGAGATCCACACCAACGCGCGCACGGTGATGATGTCGTTCGACAAGCGCGACCTCACCGAGGTGATCCAGTTCGTCAGCCAGTTCACCCAGCGCAACTTCATCCTCCCCGAGCGGGTGTCGGGGAAGATCACCATCCTCTCCAACACGCCCATCCCCGCGGACGACGTCTGGAACGTCTTCGTCGCCGCCCTCGACGCCAACAACTGGGCGGTCTACCCGGTGGGGAAGTACTGGAAGCTGACCGAGAAGAAGCAGTCGTCGCGCAGCAACATCCCCGTCTTCCTCGAGAACGGTCAGGAGCCTCCCCCCAACGAGCAGATGGTCACCAAGATCTTCAAGCTGCACTACGTCGAATCCGACCAGATGCGGAACGTGCTCAACCAGTTCACCTCGCGCGACTCGGACTTCCAGATCTTCCCGCCCGACACGCTGATCATCAGCGACGTGGGCCTGAACATGCGCAGGCTGGAGAAGCTGGTGGAGCAGCTCGACCAGCCTGGCGGCTCCGAGGAGATCCACATCGTGCCGGTGCAGTACGCCGGCGCGCAGGAGCTGGCGCAGAAGCTGACCGAGATCTTCCAGTCGCAGGGACAGCCGCAGCAGAAGGGCGTGCCGCGGCAGCTGGGCGTCGCGCAGCCGGTGCAGCCCGGGCAGCCGGTGGGGCTGCAGCCGCCGGGCCTGGAGGGCGCGGCGGGCGGCGCCGTCCAGGTGGGCAAGATCATCCCCGAGGAGCGCACCAACAAGCTGATCGTCATCGCCGGCGGCAAGTCGTTCGACAAGGTGATGGACCTGATCAAGCAGCTCGACGTGCCCTCCAGCGAGGGCGGGGTGCACGTCTACTACCTGGAGAACGCCAAGGCCGAGGAAGTCGCAGCCACCATGCAGGCCCTGGCCTCGGGCGTCTCCTCGCAGCGGCGGAGCGGGCCCGCGGTGGGCGCGCCGCCCGGCGCTCCGCAGGGAGCGGCGGGTCCGGCCAGCGCCGACCTCTTCAGCGGCCAGGTGAAGATCACCGCAGACAAGAACACCAATTCGCTGGTGGTGATCGCCTCCCAGGCCGACTACCGGAACCTGGTCAAGGTGGTGGAGCGGCTCGACATCCGCCGCCGCCAGGTCTTCGTCGAGGCGGTGATCATGGAGGTCAACCTCGAGAACGACCTCGACGTGGGCGTCTCGGCGCACGGCGGCACCGTCCTCAACGACGTGAGCTTCCGCGGCGCGCGGGGCGATGCCCCCCTGGTGATCGGCAGCGAGCTGGGCGGCCTCAGCTCCCTGGGCGGCGTCAGCGCGCTGGGCAGCCTGGGCGGCTTCCTCGCCGGACTGCAGGGACCGCCCCTGACCGTGCCGGGCACCAACCTCTCCCTGCCCTCCTTCGCCATCCTGCTCAACGCGCTGCAGAGCAGCAGCGACGTCAACGTGATCAGCACGCCGCACGTGATCATGAGCGACAACACCGAGGGCGAGATCACCGTGGGACAGAACGTGCCCTTCCAGGCCGGCTTCTCGCCGCAGCTCGGCGGCCTCAGTTCGCTGGCGACCGGCACCCAGACCGGGACGACGGGGACCAATCCCGCCCTCAACACCTCGCTGCTCGGGCTGGGCGGAGGACTGGGCTCGCTCTTCGCTCCCATCCAGCGGCAGAACGTCGAGCTGCGCCTGCGCATCAAGCCGCAGATCAACGAGAGCGACTACGTGCGGCTGGAGGTGGACGAGCAGACCGAGGAGATCGCCAGCGTGGACAAGACGCTGGGCCCCACCACCTCCAAGCGCACCGCCAAGACCACGGTGGTTGCCAAGGACCAGGAGACGGTGGTGATCGGCGGCCTCATCCAGGACCGGACGACCAAGAGCGTGCAGAAGGTGCCGGTGCTGGGGTCGCTTCCGGTGCTCGGCTGGCTGTTCCGCAACGAGAGCACCAAGCGGCAGAAGACGAATCTGTTGTTGTTCCTCACGCCCTACATCATCCGCGACCAGAGCGACTACCGGCGCATCTTCGAGCGCAAGATGGCCGAGCGCTCCGAGTTCGTGAAGCGGTTCTACGGCGAGGAGGGGCAGTACCAGACCCCCGTCGACTACGACCGCAAGCCCGGTCCGCTCGCTCGCGTGCGCCTCGGCGTGACCCAGGAGCTGAACAAGTTCGAGAACGGCGGCACCGGCGGAAACGACGAGAGGGTGATCGGTCCCATCCAGCGTTATGCTCCCGCGCAGATGGATCAGGGCGGAGCGCCGGCGCGGCCGCGGCCGCCGTCGCCTGCTCCCCGTCCCGCCGAGCCCAGGCACGAGCCGGCGCCGGGCACCCAGGCGCCTCCGGCGCAGCCGGCGCCTGCGGAACAGAAGCCCGATTCCGGGGGTTGAAGTCCGATGGAACCTACGTCTCTTTCCATTGCCCCGCCCGCGCGAAAGACGCCGGCGCGCAGCCTCGCCGGGCTCCTGCTCGGAGAGATCCTGGTCGCCCAGGGCACGGTCGGCAGCGACAAGCTCGAGGAGGCCCTGCAGGCGCAGACCGAGCGCGGCGGCCGCATCGGCGAGCTCCTCATCTCGCTGAAGGCCTGCTCCGAGGAGCAGGTGCTCAAGGGCCTGGCGGCGCAGCTCGAGCTTCCCTACCAGATGCGCATCGCTCCCGAGGAGATCGCCCAGGAGCTGGTGGCCAAGGTACCGATCAACTTCGCCAAGCAGGCGCGCATCCTCCCCCTGCGGACCGACACCGACCACGTGGTGGTGGCGGTAGCCGACCCGCTCGACACCGGCGCGCTCGACAGCGTGCGCATGCTCCTCGGCACCTCGGTCTCGCCCCTGCTGGTCCCTACCCAGTCCATCCTCGACTGCATCAACTCCGTCTACGACCGCGCCCGCAACGAGGCCGAGCAGCTGGTCGACGACCTGGAGGCGGGCGACCTGGACACGGTCGCGCACGAGCTCGAAGAGCCGCAGGACCTCCTCGATTCGAGCGATGAAGCGCCGATCATCCGGCTGGTGAACTCGCTTCTCTTCCGCGCCGCCAAGGAGCGCGCCAGCGACATCCACATCGAGCCGCAAGAACGGGACATCTGCGTGCGCTTCCGGGTGGACGGCGTGCTCCAGGAAGTGATCCGCCCGCCCAAGCGCTTCCAGAACTCCATCATCTCGCGCGTGAAGATCATGGGCGGCCTCAACATCGCCGAGAAGCGGCTGCCGCAGGACGGCCGCATCCGCGTCAAGCTGGCCGGCCGCGACATCGACATCCGCCTCTCCACCACGCCCACCGTCTACGGCGAGCGGGTGGTGATGCGACTTCTCGACAAGAGCACGGTGCTGCTCGACCTGGTGGAGATCGGCATGGACCCCGAGCAGCTCCGGGTCATGGAGTCGCTCATCCACCGGTCGCACGGCATCATCCTCGTCACCGGCCCGACCGGCTCGGGCAAGACCACCACGCTCTACGCGGCGCTCTCCCGGATCAACCGGCCCGACCTCAACATCATGACCATCGAGGACCCGGTCGAGTACCAGCTCCAGGGCATCTCGCAGACGGCGGTGAACCCCAAGATCGAGCTCACCTTCGCCAACGGCCTGCGCAGCTTCCTGCGCCAGGACCCGGACGTGATCATGGTGGGCGAGATCCGGGATCTGGAAACTGCCGAGATCGCCATCCAGGCCTCGCTCACCGGCCACCTGGTGCTCTCCACCGTCCACACCAACGACGCCGCGGGCGCCATCACCCGGCTCGTGGACATGGGCGTGGAGCCGTTCCTGGTAGCCTCGTCGCTGATGGGCGTGCTGGCGCAGCGCCTGGTGCGCGTCCTCTGCAAGGACTGCCGCGTGCCCTACGTCCCCGAGCCGGAGGAGCTCAAGGAGATCGGCCTCACCCCCGAGCAGGTGCGCGAGGCGACCGGCGGCATGATCTACAAGCCGGACGGCTGCGAGCAGTGCAACAAGACCGGGTACCGCGGCCGCAGCGGCATCTACGAAGTGATGCTGATCGACGACGAGATCCGCCAGTTGGTGCTCAAGAACGTGGACAGCGGCACCATCAAGAAGCAGGCGGTCACCTCCAAGGGCATGCGCACGCTGATGGACGACGGCGCGCTCAAGGTGCTGAAGGGCGTCACCTCCATCGCCGAGGTGCTCTCCGTCACCCAGGAGGACATCAACTAGTGCCGGTCTTCGAGTTCACGGGCCTCACCGAGGCCGGCAAGAACGTCCGCGGCATTCGCGACGCGGAGAGCAGCAAGGTGCTCC
>DASSQZ010000223.1:0-9956 GCA_035702105.1 Myxococcales bacterium
CCCAGCATCTGCGCGAGCTGATCGAGCAGCGACCGCTGCGCCGCGCCGAAGGGGCGGAAGGAGGCGAGCTCGAGCACGCCGCGGATCTCTCCCTGGAAGAGCAGCGGCAGGAGCACGAGCGAGCGCGGCTCCGCCTCACCGGTGCCGGAGCGGACCCTCGCATACCCCGCGGGGAGGTCTTCCACCGAGAGCAGCCGGCGCTCCCGGGCGCACTGCCCGACCAGGCCCTCGCCGATGTGGAAGCGCAGCGGCGCGGTGGTGTCGGCGAGGCCGTAGCCGCTCACCCGCTCCAGCACCGGGCCGCCCTTCTCGCGGCGGGCCACGAAGATGCTGCCGTACTGCGCCCCCACCTCCGGGCAGAGCTCGGCCAGCACCGCGCTGGAGAGCTGCTCCAGCCCCGCCTGCCCCTGCATCAGCGCGGAGAGGCGGGCGAGGTTCGTCTTCAGCCAGTCCTGCTCCTCGTTGGCCCGGGTGAAATTGCCCAGGTCGACGATCATCTGGTTGACCGAGACGGTCAGGTCCTTCCAGCTTCCCGCCACGCCCGGCACGTTGGCCTGCTCGCCCACGCCTTTCGATCCCACCTCGCGGGTGACGCGCGTCACCTCGGCGGTGAAGGAGCGGAGCTGATCGACCATGCCGTTGACGGTGCTCTTCAGCTCGAGGATCTCGCCGCGGGCGTCGACGGTGATCTTGCGCGAGAGGTCCCCGTGCGCCACCGCGATGGTGACCGCCGCGATGTTGCGCACCTGCGCGGTCAGGTTGCCTGCCAGCATGTTCACGCTCTCGGTCAGGTCCTTCCAGGTGCCGGAGACGCCGGGGACCGCCGCCTGGCCGCCCAGCTTCCCGTCGGTGCCCACCTCGCGCGCGACCCGCGTCACCTCGGCGGCGAAGGCGCGAAGCTGCGAGACCATGTCGTTGATGGTCTCCTTGAGCTCGAGGATCTCGCCGTGCGCCGGCACGGTGATCTTCTGGGAGAGGTCGCCGGTGGCCACCGCGCGGGTGACCAGGGCGATGTTGCGCACCTGCGAGGTGAGGTTGGAGGCGAGCAGGTTGACGCCGTCCATCAGCTCCTTCCACGCGCCTTCGGCTCCCTCCACGTGCGCGTGTCCGCCCAGGCGGCCCTGGCTGCCCACCTCCTCGGCGATGCGGATCACCTCCGAGCGGATGGCGCCGAGCCTGCGCACCAGCGAGTTCATCGCCTGCGCCCGGCGCAGCGCCTCGCCGTCGAGGGCGCGGAAGCCGGGCCCGACTGTCTCCATCGAGCGGCTCAGGTCGCCGCGAGCGAGCGCCGCCGCCACTGCCCCGGTCTCGCCCACTTCCCAGGCGAGGCTTGCCACCCGCGCCGCCGCCGCGCCCCATCCGCCGGGCATCGGCGTGTCCCGCGGCAGCGGGCGCTCGCCGGAGGTCGCCCGGGCGATGGCCTGGAAGAGCTCCTGCTGGTGCGCGATCAGCGCGTTGGCTGCGCGCGCTACCCTGGCGGACGGTCCGCCGCCGCGCACGGCAATGGGCTCGGGCGCCTCGCCGCGCGCTGCCGCCTGCAGCGCTCGGGCGATGGGCAGAAGACGGGCCGCCCGCTTGCGGGTCCGGGGCGGATGCTCCAGCGCAGGTCCGATCGGTTCGGGTTCCATGCTCGTCTCCGGCGGGCACGGGTGTCCGCGGCTCTAATGTGGGATCGATGCGCGATACCGGCACTCCCTGATGCCGGATCGGCGCCCGCCAGGCCGTGCGGCGATCAGGCGGCCGCGGCCTTGCGCACGAGCTGGCTGGCGACGGCCGCTGCCCCGAGGCCGAGGCCGATCAGGTCGCTGGCGACGCCGGGCACGATCAGGAGCGCGGCGCCGGCGACGAAGAGGGCGCGCTCGTAGAGGCGGGCGGTGCGGACGAAATAGCCGATGATTCCCGCGCCGAGAAACACGATGCCCGCCGCAGTCGCGAGGACGTTGCCGGCCGCTCCCAGGGGCGTGGTCCGGAGCAGCAGCATGGAGTGATCGTAGACGAAGACGAAGGGCACGATGAAGCCGGCCAGCGCGAGACGCACGGCGTTGATGCCGGTCCGGGTCGGGTCGGCCCTGGCGATGCCCGCTCCGGCGAAGGCCGCCAGCGCCACCGGCGGCGTCAGGTCGGCGAGCAGCCCGAAGTAGAAGACGAACATGTGCGCCACCAGCGGGGGCACGCCGTGCACCGCCAGGGCCGGAGCCGCCATGGTGGAGGTGATGATGTACGTGGGGATGGTGGGCACGCCCATGCCGAGGATGAGCGAGGCGATCATGGTGAAGACGAGCGTGAGCGCCATGTTGCCGTGCGCCAGCGTGGTGATGGCGCCGGAGAGCTTGACCCCGAAGCCGGTCATGGTGGCGACACCCACCACGATGCCGATGACCGCGCAGGCAATGGCCACGCCCAGGGCGCCGCGGGCCCCGCGCTCCAGGGACTCGAGCAGCTCGCGGACGGTGCCGCGGGTGGCAGGCCGCGCGAGGCAGGCGGCGATCAGCGTGCCGTGGAGCGCGATGACCCCGGCCATCCCGTACTTCCACGTCAGCGCGGCGCCGGCCGCGGTCACGGCGAAGAGCAGGGCGCGCGCGCCGGGGCCCGGATGGACCGCCAGGAGCTTCCGCAGCAGGATCACCGCGATGGTGGTGACGATGCCAGCGAAGCCGGCGAAGAGCGGCGTGTAGCCCGCGACCAGCAGATAGATCAGCACCACCAGCGGGGCGAACAGGTACCACCCCCTGGCGATGACCGTCCGGAAGCGGGGCAGGTCGGGGCGAGGCAGGCCCCGCAGGCCGAGCCTGCCGGCCTCGAAGTGCACCATCACGCCCACAGCGAGGAAATAGAGCACCGCCGGCAGCGCCGCCGACTTGCAGATCTCCACGTAGGGGATGCCCAGCGTGTCCGCCATGATAAAGGCCACCGCGCCCATCACCGGCGGCATCAGCTGCGCGCCCATGGACGACGCCGCCTCCACGGCGCCGGCGAACTCGGCGCGGAAACCCGTCTTCTTCATCAAGGGAATGGTGAACGCGCCCACCGTCACCACGTTGGCGATGGCCGAGCCGTTGACGGTGCCGAGGATTGCGCTGGAGACCACCGCCACCTTGGCGGGCCCGCCCATGGTGTGGCCCACCAGGCTCATCGCCAGATCGGAGAAGAAGGAGATGATGCCCGCCTGCTCGAGATACGCCCCCATCAGGATGAAGAGGAAGATGTAGGTGGCGGAGACGCCGAGGGGAATGCCGAAGATGCCCTCGGTGGTGAGATACATGTATTGGCCGATGTCCTCGAGCGAATACCCGCGGTGCGCGAAGATGCCCGGCATGTGCCGGCCGAAGACGGCGTAGAGCAGGAAGATGCCGGAGAGGATCACCATGGGCGGGCCGATCACCCGCCGGCTCGCCTCCAGCACCAGCACCATGCAGAGCGCGGCCATCGCCAGGTCGGTCGCGGTCGGCATTCCCGCGCGCTGCACCAGCGCGTCGTAATCGTAGAAGAGGTAGAGGCCCACCGCGGCGCCCGCGAGCGCGAGCAGCACGTCAGCAAGGGCCACGGCACCCGACAGCCTTCCCCGCCTCGCGGGAAAGAGCAGGAACGCCAGCGCCAGCACGAAGGCGAGGTGGATGGAGCGCTGCAGGATGGCGTCGAGCAGCCCGAAGCCCGCCGTTCCCAGCTGGTAGAGGGAAAGCCCGGCGGCGACCGCGAAGACCACCCACTTCCACGCGCCGGTGACGTGCCGGAAGCGGAACTCGGGGTCGTACTTCGCGATCTCCTGCTCGACGGCGGCCGGATCGGCGATGGGGCCCGCGGCCTCGCTCACTGGATCACTTTGCGCTCACGCAGGTACTTCTCCGCTCCCGGGTGCAGCGGCACCGGCAAGCCCTTGGCGGCATTGGCCAGCTTGATGTCCCTGGCGGCGGCGTGCGCCTGGACCAGGCGGTCGAGGTTCTCGAAGATGGCCCGGGTCATGTCGTACGCCGTCTTCTCGTCCATCTCCGAGCGGGCGATGATGAAGTTGGCGACGCCCACGGTCTGCACGTCGTGGTCCTGCCCGCGGTACGTTCCTTTGGGAATGGTGGTGGGAAGGAAGAAGGGCAGCTCGTGGGTCAGCTTGTCGCGCAGCGGCCCGTCGATGGCCACCAGCGTGATCTCCTGCGAGGTGGCGATGTCCATGATGCCCGGGTTGGGCATCCCCGAGCTGATCAGCGTGGCGTCGATGGCGCGGTTCTTCATCTGATCGGCGCTCTCGGCGAAGCTGAGGTAGTCGGTCTTGGCGAAGTCGGAGTAGGTCATGCCCGCGCTGGCGAGGATCTGCCGCGCGTTGATCTCGGTGCCGGAGCCGGGCGCGCCCACCGAAACGCGCTTGCCCTTGAGATCGGAGAGCCGGGTGATGCCCGACTCCTTGCGCGCCACGATCTGGATGGTGTTCGGGTAGATGTTGGCGATGGCGCGCAGGTTCCTGAGCGGCGCGGCGAAGCCGCCCAGCTTGTCTCCCTTGTAGGCGAAGGCGAGCGTGTCTCCGAGCACGAAGGCCAGGTCGCTCTTGCCCTGGCTCACGTTGATGCAGTTCACCTTCGAGGCGGCCGTCACCTCCGCCGAGGCGTTGTAGCCGGTGAGCTTGTGGTTCACCACGTCGGCCAGCGCCGCGCCGATGGGGAAATACGCGCCGCCGGTGCCGCCGGTGGCGATGGAGATGAACTTCGTCTCAGCCGCGAGGACGCCGAGCGCGCAGCAGAGGACCACGGCGGGAGCTGCCCTTTGCAGTTTCATCGTGTTCTCCTTGCCGCACGCGGATCGAGACCACCGACTCGCCGAAGAGGTCGTCGAGGTCGATGTCGCGGCCGCCGATGTGCAGCAGGTGATGGGACAGGGGGGACAGGCGGATGCGCAGGTCGTCGATGCGCAGGTGGCGGTTCTCGATGCGCATCTTCCCGGACCGCTCCCGGAACGTCTCACCCGGCGCCAGGCGGTCGGGGATGCCGGCGCCGGCGGAGGAGAACTCGGACGCGATCAGGAAGAGGCCGGAGGCCTCCTGGCGGTAGGTCTCGCGCCAGGGTGTGCGCTCGACGGAGTGGATCCAGGAGAGATCGAAGGTCGTGCCGCGCAGGCCGAAGCAGCGGCCCTGCGACGCGCTCTTCACCTCCAGGCAGCGCGCGGCGGACGCGGCGGGCGCCGTCAGGGCTAGGGCGGCGAGCGCCGGCGCGGCGAGGCGGGAGCGCATCTCGGCAAGCCATGGTAAAGCGCGAACCGCCGCAGCGATCAAGGGCCGCCCAGGGCGGCGTCCGGAGGCGGAGGCGATCATGTTCGACGTGCTGCTGGACGATCGGGAGCGGGGCCTGCGCGACGAGGCGCGCGCCTTCGTGCGCGCGGTGGATCCGGCGGTGCTGCGCGCCATGGACGCGGACCAGATCGAGTACCCGCGCGAGGTGGTGCGGGCCATGGGCGCGGCCGGCCTTCTCGGGGTTCGCTTTCCCGGGGAGCACGGCGGCAGGGCGGCGACCTGGGCCGCCGAGCTCGCGGTGGTGGAGGAATTCGGCAGGCTGGGGACGGCGCTGGGGTGCGCGCAGGCCATGCCCAGCATCGTCGGCGAGGCGCTCTCGCGCTTCGGCACCGCCGAGCAGAAGCGGAAGTACCTCGCGGCCGTGCTCCGTGGCGAGATGGTGGCCGCCGAGGGCCTCACCGAGCCCCGGGGCGGCAGCGACTTCTTCGGCGCCACCACCACCGCGCGCGAGGCCGCCGGGGCCTTCATCCTCGACGGGCAGAAGCGATTCGTGGTCGGCGCGATGGGCGCCGACGTCTTCCTGATCTACGCGCGCACCGGCGACGCCAAGGCACCCCCGCACCGCTCCATCTCCGCCTTCCTGGTGGAGCGCTCCATGGGCGTCGAGGTGAAGCGCGTCTACGGCCTGATGGGAGCGCGCGGCGGCGGAACGGGGCGGATCGTGTTCTCCGGCGTCCGCGTGCCGAAGGAAAACCTGGTCGGCGAGCTGAACGGCGGTTCCGAGGTGTTCAACCGCATGATGGTGCCCGAGCGGCTCACGTCCGCCGCCGGCGCCATCGGGGCAGGCTGGGCGGCCATCGAGATCGCCACCCGCTACGCGCACAAGCGCAAGGCGTTCGGCAGGCCCATCCGCGACTTCGAGGGGGTGAGCTTCCGCATCGCCGAGTCGGTGGCGAGGTTGGACGCCGCCCGCGCGCTCTGCATCGCCGCGGGCAGGACCGCCGACGCCGGGCTCGACGCGCGCCGGCTGGTCTCGGAGGCCAAGAAGGTGGGCACCGAGGCGGCCTGGGCCACCGTCAACGACGCCATGCAGATCCTCGGCGGCATCGGCTACACCAACGTCTTCCCGGTGGAGCGGATGCTGCGCGACCTGCGCCTCTCGCTGATCTGGACCGGCACCAACGAGATCATGAACCTCCTG
Source organism: Myxococcales bacterium (assembly GCA_035702105.1). GTDB lineage: Bacteria > Myxococcota > Myxococcia > Myxococcales > 40CM-4-68-19 > 40CM-4-68-19. The sequence goes on from DASSQZ010000223.1 coordinate 6,414, forward strand.
GTGCAGCACGAATATGCGAAGGAGCTCCTGGGAGCGAAGGCCTCCGCGCGCGACGTGGAGAAGGACGCGACCGGGGTGGATGCAGCCGAGGAGAAGGTCTACGAATGACCGGGAACAATCGCTACGACGTGATCGTCGTCGGCGGCGGCCACAACGGCCTCGTCGCCGCCGGGCTGCTGGCCCGGCGCGGGCTGCGCGCGGTGGTGCTGGAGCGGCGGCCTCAAGTCGGCGGGGCGGCGGTGACCGCGCAGCCGTGGGGACCCGAGTTCAAGGTGACCCAGCTCTCCTACGTGGTCAGCCTGATGCCGCCCACCGTGCTGCGCGACCTGGAGCTGGCGAAGCACGGCTACCGCGTCTACCCGCAGCACGGGTACTTCGCCCCGTTCTCCGACGGGCGATTCCTCATGCTTCCGGAGGGCGATCTCCTTCGCAGGCGAGAGCAGGTCTCGAAGTTCTCGGCGCGCGACGCCGATGCGCTGGAGCGCTGGGACGCGTGGCTGCGCGGGCTCGCCAGGGTGCTCGGGCCCCTGCTCGCTATGGTGCCGCCGAAGTTCGGCTCCAGGCGGCCGCGCGACCTGCTCGATCAGCTCGCCTTCGCCTGGCGCCTGCGCGGGCTTCACGTGCCCGAGATCGCGGACCTCACGCGCCTGATGACCATGAGCATCGCCGATCTGCTCGACGAGTATTTCGAGTCGCCGCAGCTTCGGGGAGTGCTCTCGGTCAGCGGCATCATCGGCTCGTGGGCCGGACCGCGTTCGCCGGGGACGGCGTACATCATGGCCCACCACAAGATCGGCGACGTGGGCGACGGCCAGATGGGCTCGTGGGGCTTTCCCGAAGGCGGCATGGGCGGGCTCACCGCCGCCATGCGGCGCGCGGCCGAGGCGCTGGGGGTGGAGATCCGCACCGAGGCGCCGGTGGCGAGGATCCTGGTTCGCGACGGAGCTGCAACCGGGGTGGCGCTCGAGAGCGGCGAGGAGCTGTCCGCCAGCACGGTGATCACCACCACGCACCCGAAGATCGCGTTTCTGCGGCACCTGGACCGGTCGGTGCTGCCGCCCGACTTCGTGGCAGCCATCGAGCGCTGGAAGACGCGCTCGGGAACCGTGAAGATCAACCTCGCCCTCGACCGCCTGCCGGAGTTCCGCGCGAAGCCCGGCTACGATCCCGAGGTGCACGGCGGCACCATCGTGCTGGCGGAGTCGCCGGACGAGATCGAGGCCGCCTTCCAGGACGCGGTGGCGGGGCGCGCGGCGCGGCGGCCGTTCGCCGACATCTGCATCCCCTCGGTATTCGACAAGACCCTCGCTCCGGAGGGCAAGCACGTCATGTCCATGTTCACCCAGTGGGTGCCGCACCAGTGGGCGGGCGCGCCGCACAAGGAAGAGCTGGAGGCCTATGCCGACCGGCTGATGGACCGCATGGAGGATGTCGCGCCCGGCTTCAAGAGCATCGTCCTGCACCGGCAGGTGATCGGGCCGCACGAGATGGAGACCGAATACGGCCTGATCGGCGGCAACATCTTCCACGGCGAGCTCTCCGCGAGCCAGCTCTTCCACGCCCGCCCGGCGCCGGGATGGGCCGACTTCCGCACCCCCGTCCGCGGCCTCTACCAGGCCTCCTCCGCCACGCACGGCGGCGGCGGAGTCAGCGCGATTCCGGCGCTCCAGGTGGTGAAACAGATCGTCGCCGACCGCTGAGCCGGCGCTCGCGCGTGGACCCGGTCGGCCCGGACCATGCCACTGCGGTCCACGCCGGAGGTGGACCGCTTCGGGTTGCGCTGTTCGGTGATCCAGGACGCTCGCGCCGTCATCTCCTCGCGCAGGATGAGGAGCGCACGGCATGTCTGCACCTGGCGCTCTCGCCGCGGTCGAGGTCCCTCACCGTCGGTCGCATTCGTCGGGCGCCGTCCCGATCGCAACGCGAGGAGCAGCAGCCCTGGCGGGCGCCCATCCAACAGCACGCGCAGCCGGCGTCGCATGAAGGATGTATCCTTCGCGGAGATCAACTGCAGCAGCACGAACCGGCGCGCTCCCCGTGAGCGTCGCATGCGCCAGCCGATGGCGCGTGCACCACGCGAGATATGCACCGACCAGCGCATCGTTCTCATCTGCGGTCGGCAACGCGCTGAGGCCCTGGACCGCGAGGTGCTCGAACAGTTGTCGCCGCTCGGTTCGACCAGCCTGTGATGTCTTGCTCGACAGTCGAGCACCAGCGAGCACAGCCCACTCTGCGCCGGGAAAAACTTCGTACAGCGTCGCGTCCTTCAACGCGACGCCTGCGTCTCCGGCAAGATCGAGCTTGAAGGCGATCGCGAGCATCGTGGCGAACAAGTCGATACTCGAGCGGATGTACCCCTGGAACGGAGCAGTGCTCGCGTGGTCCGGCAGCGCGTGCGGGGTACGCCCCGGTGTTCCCAGCTGCCGCTCACAGGTGCGCATCGGATGTCCGTCGAGTGCGAGCCCCTGAGGGCCGTCGATCGCCCAGACCACGTCGTCGTGCGGCTCTGGCACGGCAGCACGAAGCGCTGCCTGGAAAGCTGGTATGTTTCGCCCTCTGACGTCGGCAGGCGCGGGCCACCTCATCTTCGCGAACTTCACGTTGAGCGTGTCGTCGAGAATCGCGATGTCGATCGCGCGCGGCTTCTTCGAGAAGGCTGACGTCAGGTCCACTCCCACGAACCGCATTTCGCCCCCTGACGATCTCGACCTCAGGACATTCCTGTGGCAGTCCAGCGTCGCACCTGCAACGTCAACAGACGCGATTCGTCGGAGCCGTTACGGGCCGGAGGCCTCACGGCTGGGCGTTTCGACATGCGGAACGGCCGCCGTGGGGGGCTCGACGGACGTCGGAGCGGCTGTCAAAATGCGCCGCAGCCGGATCCGTTCCCAACCGGGAGACCCCCATGATTCGTCTCTTCACCGTCGCCGCGGCCGGCCTTTTCGCCGTGGCCCCCGCCGCTCTCGCAGAGGACTCCATCAAGATCGCCGTCGTCGGGCCCATGGCCTTCGCCCAGGGAGAGAACCACTGGGAGGGCGCCGAGATGGCCCGCGACGAGATCAACAAGGAAGGCGGCATCTCCGTCGCCGGCAAGAAGCGCAAGATCGAGCTGGTCAAGGTGGACAGCAACGAGATCCAGTCGGTGCCCGACGCCACCAACGCCATGGACCGCGCCATCACCCGCGAGAAGGCCGACTTCGTCATCGGCGGCTTCCGCTCCGAGGCGGTGCTGGCCATGCAGGAAGTGGCGATGGACTACAAGAAGATCTTCCTCGGCTGCGGCGCCGCCGACGCCAAGCTCGGCGCCAACGTGGAGAAGAACTACGACCGCTACAAGTACTGGTTCCGGGTCTCGCCGCTGAACTCCCCGGGCCTGGGCAAGACGCTCTTCGCCGTCCTCGGCAGCATCGCCGGGCAGATCCGCACCGATCTCAAGAAGGAGAAGCCCAAGGTCGCCATCCTCGCCGAGAAGGTGATGTGGACCGAGGCCATCGTGAAGGCGGCGCAGGCGAACCTGCCCAAGATGAACATGGAGGTGGTGGG
>DASSQZ010000224.1:0-18130 GCA_035702105.1 Myxococcales bacterium
TGGCAGGTGCCCACGTTGGTGTTGGCGAAGAGCACGCTCCGCACGTCCGGAGTCTGCGGCGTGAGCAGGCGCGGGCGCGAGTCGTCCACCGGGAAGAAGCGGCCCGCCTCGCCGCCGTCGGCGCCGCCCGGACACTGCTTGAAGGTGTAGGGCGACATGCCGGTGGTGGTGACGGCGATGTGGAAGTCCGCGTTGGCCAGCGCGATGCGGTTCCAGAGATGGTCGAGGTTGGCCGCCAGCGCCTGCTGCTCCTCCTGCATGGAGCCGCTGTTGTCGATGACGATGAGCATGTCGACCTTGGGCGTGCTCTGGTCCCACTGGTCGAGCACGGTGCCCGAGTCGCGCGAGCCGCCGGTGATGCCGGACTGGAAGGGCTCGGCGCGCATGTCGGTGAAGACGCGGACCGCGCCCACGTCGTCGCCGGGCGAGGGCGGCGCGTAGCCGATGGAGAGGTTCGCGCTGGTCTGCGGCGCGATGCGCAGGGGCAGCGGAGCTGCGGCCGAGAAGGGCGGGCCCGAGGTCTGGAGCGCCGTCACCGTGACCGGGAAGCCGCAATGGTTCACCGCGAAGGCGAACTGGTCGGGCACCCCGCAGCCCTGGGTGGTGGCGCCGAAGTCCACGGTGGGAGGCGTGACGAAGAAGCAGCTCGAGTCGCCCGCGCCGACCAGGTTCACCGTCATGGCCGGCGCCGCCTTGTTGCTCACGTAGAACTGCACCGCCCCGGAGTACGTGCGCGCCTGGTCGGCGACGAAAGCCACCCGCACCGACATGCGGTGGCCGGGCGGCAGCGTGCGGCCCGCGGGAACGATGCCGCCGGGCCAGCGAAACTGCGGCCCGCCGGAGACGATGGCCGGCTCGCCCACGATGCAGTCGTCGGCGGTGGTGTTGACCAGCTCGAATCCCTGGACGGCGGGCGCGAACAGCTTCTGCAGCCCGAAGTCGACCGGGTCGCCGGGCTGGACCTGCAGCGTGCAGGGAAGGAGGTCGCGGCCGGTGGCGGCCAGGGGAACCTCGACGTGCGGGTGCAGGCCGTCGTTCGATTCCAGCACCAGCGTGGCCCGGGAGAGCCCGGTGGCCTGCGGCGTGAACGCAATGTGCGCCTGGGTGCTGGAGCCGGGCTCGCCCACGTTCATCGAGTCCACGCGCACCGCCCAGGAGCCGTCGTTGCCGTCGATGCGGACGTCGCTGAGCACGAGCGGCGAATCGTTCTTCGGATCGAGGCCCACGTTGGTGATGGTGATGCCGGAATTGCGGGTGGTTCCCAGCGCCGCCGGCCCCACGAAGAGCGCCTTGGGAGTTGGCAGCAGCACCGGACCCATGCCGAGGCCGGCCAGGGCGAGCAGGCCCGGGCCGCCGTCCGAGGCAGCCAGGGTGACCTGGGTGGACTGCGCCCCCAGCGTGCGCGGGCGGAACCGGGCCGTGCCCGCCACCGTCTGTCCGGGCTGCAGCGTCAGCGGGAAGGCCGTGGCGCTGTCGAGGGCCGCGGTCAGTTCCGGGCTGCCGCTGGGCGAGAGCGACTCGATGGCCACCGGACTCTTGCTGAGGTTGGTGACGGTGAACGGCTGCGAGGCGCCCGCGCCCAGCTTGAGGTTGCCGAAGTCGATGCTCTCCGGCCGCACCAGGAGGAGCCTGTCCACGCCGCGCCCGGTGAGCTGGATGGGCCGCGGCGAGCAGGTGGGGCAGGGCGTGACCATCACCGCCGAGGCGAAGTCGCCGAGGCGGTCGGGCCGGAACTGGAGGGTGACCACCATCGACTGCTCGGCCGAGAGGGCCTGCTCTCCGGGCGGCTTGACGGCGAAGGCGCTGGGGCTGGCGGGCGGGTCGATGACGACGGAGGTCTCGGCGTGGCCGTCGTTGTTCACCAGTTGAAGGTCCTGGGTGGCGGTCTCGTTCACCACCACGTCGCCGAAGTCGAAGGAGTCGCCGGAGAGCTGGGCGAGGCCGCGCACGGCGTGTCCGCGCAGGTCCACCGGCATGTCGCTGGGCGCATCGGTCACCAGCTCGAGCTTCTGCTCGTGCGACCCCAGGGCCACCGGCTGGTAGCGCACGCGCAGCGCCGCCGTCTCGCCGACGCCGAGCGTCACGGGCAGCCCTGCCACCTCGAAGGTGGCGTCGGGAAAGACGGTGTTCGCCTCCACGGTCATGGGGACGATGCCGTCGTTGTGCAGCGTGACCGGGTGCGTCGCCTCCTTGCCCAGCGCCACGTCGCCGAAGTCCAGGTTGGCCGGCGTGACCGTCAGGATTCCGCCGAGCTGCCGCACCTTGGAGCCGCTGGCGCCGCCGCAACCGACCAGCCCAAGAACGCACGCCGCCGCCCAGACCCGCCGCATACGCACACCCCCGCGAGCACGTCCCCGCAAAGGGGCCATCTACACGCTCCGTGCCAGCCTCCGGGCGGGGGGCCGTGCGCCTTCTTGCGGGGAAATGATTTTCCCAGCCGTGGAAGGCTGCGCGCCGGCGGGTTACAACCCATGTCCGTCATGGAGAACTGGTACGACCTGGACGCCGGGCCGGCGCACGTCGCGCGGGACCGCGAGCGGGCGCGCGCCCTGCGCAAGACCGCCTGGTGGCAGAGGCGCATCCAGCGGGGGGTCTGCGCGTACTGCGGCAAGGCGGTGCCGCCGCGCGAGCTGACCCTGGACCACGTGGTGGCGGTGGCGCGCGGCGGGCGCAGCGTGAAGGGAAACGTCGTGCCGGCGTGCAAGGAATGCAACAATCGCAAGAAGCTGATGACGCCGGCGGAGCAGCTCATGATGAAGCCGCTGGAACCACCGCGCGAGGACTGATGGCGCTTCTGGCCGAGGACTTTCCCGTCGAGGAGCGCGCGCTGTCCAACGGCCTGCAGATCCGGCTGCTGCGCGACGACTCGCTGCCGGTGTGCGCGCTCTACAGCTTCTTCCGGGTGGGCTCGCGCAACGAGCGGCCCGGCATCACCGGCATCTCCCACCTCTTCGAGCACATGATGTTCAACGGCTCGCGCAAGTACGGCCCCAAGGAGTTCGACCGGCGGCTGGAAGCGGCGGGCGGCACCTCCAACGCCTACACGTCCACCGACATGACCGCCTACTACGAGGACTTCGCCGCCGAGGCGCTGCCGCTCGTGCTGGATCTGGAATCGGACCGGATGGCGTCGTTGACCATCGACGACGCCTCGCTGGCCCGCGAGCGCGAGGTGGTGAAGGAGGAGCGCCGCTTCCGCACCGACAACGACATCGACGGGATGATGGACGAGGCGATGGGCGCGCTGGTCTACCTCGCCCACCCGTACCGCTGGCCGGTGATCGGCTGGATGAGCGACGTGGAGGGCATCACCCGGCAGGACTGCGAGCGTTACTTCCGCGCCTGCTACGCGCCCAACAACTGCACGCTGGTGCTGGTGGGGGACTTCGCGCCCGACGCGGCCTTCGCGGAGATCTCCAGGCTCTACGGCGGTATCCCCGCGGGAGAGCCGCTGCCTCCGGTCGCGACCGGCGAGCCGCCACAGAAGGGGCAGCGGCGCGCCGAGATCCGCTATCCCTCGCAGGCGCCGGCGGTGCTGGCGGGGTTTCGCGGGCCGCCGGGAAGCGACCCCGACTCGCTGGTGCTCGACCTCATCGAGACGGCGCTCAGCTCCGGCGAAGGCGCGCGGCTCAAGCGCGCGCTCGTGTACGAGCAGGAGCTCTGCGTCGACGCGCACGTCTACTTCGGCTGGCGCGTGGATCCCGGACTCTTCGAGATCTCGTTGAAGCTGAACCCCGGAGTCGATCCGGCGCGGGCGGAGAGCTCGCTCTGGGCGGAGCTCTCGCGCCTGTGCGATGAGGAGATGCCCGCCCGCGAGCTGGAGCGGGCCCGCAACATGGTTCGCTCGCAACTGTTGCGCGGCCTCTCCACCAGCAACGGGCGCGCCCACACCATCGGGCAGATGGAGGTGATGCTCGGCACCTGGCGCGCCATGCTCGACCTGCCCGACCGGTACGCGGCCATCACCGCCGCCGACATCCGCCGGGTCGCGCGCAAGACCTTCGCCGCCCACCGCCGCAACGTGGTCACCCTGGTGCCCGGCGAGGTGGAGGCGTGAGCTCGTCCGACGTCGCGCTGCCGCCGCTGCGCATCGAGAAGCTGCCCTCGGGGCTCACGCTGGTCGCCATCCAGCGGCGCGGGTTGCCGCTCTTCCATGCCCGGCTCTCGCTGCCGGCGGGCGCCTGCGAAGATCCCCGCGGCAAGGCGGGGCTGGCGCAGTTCACGGTGGATCTGCTGAGGCGCGGCACGCGGCGGCGGCCCGCGCAGGACGTGGACGACCTGATCGAGTCGATGGGCGCGCAGCTCGCTGCGGAGGTCTCCACCGAGGAGGCGTCGCTGGCGCTGACGGTGCCGGCGGAGCTGCGCGAGCGGGCGCTGGACGCGCTCTTCGAGGTGGCGCTCGAGCCTGCCTTCGAGGAGCAGGAGGTGGCGGCGGCGCGCAGGCGCACGGTGGCGGCGCTGCAGAGCGATCTCGACGAGCCCTCCGCGGTGGCGGGGCGGGCGGTGGTGACCCTCGGCTACGGCCTCGGCCACCCCTATTCCCACCCCTCTTCGGGCTTCAGGCGCGACGTGGAGACCTTCCAGCGCGAGGACGTCGCCGGGTTCCACGCCACCCGCTACCAGCAGCAGGGGGCGCTGCTCGCGCTGGTGGGGCAGTCGCCGCCCGACGAGCTCCTCGAGCTTTCCCGTCGCAAGCTCGCGCAGTGGCAGGGCTCGTGGCCGGGAAGGAGCCAGCGCATCCCGCTGCCCTTCTCCGCCATGCTGCCGGGCGAGGGACTGCGCACGGTGGTGGTGCACAAGCCCGACGCCACCCAGGCGCAGGTGCGCATCGTCGCGCCGGGGCTGCCGCGCACGACGCCGCGGTATGCCGAGGCGGTGGTGATGAACACGGCGCTCGGGGGCGGGTTCACCTCGCTGCTGGTGGACGCGATCCGGGTGGACCGGGGCCTGAGCTACTCGGTCTCGACCCGGCTGTACATGAACCGGCGCGCCGGGCTGAGCGTCTTCTCCAGCTTCACCAAGAACGAGACGCTGCGCGAGCTGGTGGACGTGGCGCTGGAGAAGATGCGCGGGTACGCGGAGAGCGGGCCCTCGGAAGAAGCGGTGGAGAAGGCGCGCCGGTATCTGGCCGGGCTCTTTCCGCTGGGCCTGGAGAGCCACGAGGCGCTGGCGGAGCAGGTGGCGGACGCGCTCCTCGACGGATTGGGGCTCGAGCACCTGAGCAAGTACCGCAGCCGCATCTCCGCCGTGACCGTCGAGCAGGCGAAGGAGATCGCGGCCGAGCTGTCGCCGGCGCAGGACGGAGCGCAGCTCATCGTGGTCGGCGAGGCCGAGACCGCGCGGCGGGCCCTGGCCGGGCTGGGCCCTGTCGAAGTGCGGGAACTCGAAGAGTTCGGCTGAGCTTTACTGCAGCCCGGTGACCGACGCATCGGTCCTGGTTGGAGCGCGCGCGCGGTCATCGAGCACCACGACCATTTCCCATCGCGCGACCGCAGACAAGCACGCTCGCGCAGAACTGCTTTGGCGCTTCCATCACCTGCCTCAACGGCACCAGCCTTGCGGCGGAAACCTGTGCACGAATCTCGGTACCGACATTCGAAACTTGTGGCGCGTGCGGAAACGCCTGTGCGGCCGGCTGGTCATGCCAGAATGCCGCGTGTGTGGCCCCGCCACCACCGCCAAATGTATGCCGCAGCGGGTACAAGGATTGCCGGGACGGCGTCTGCATCCCTTTGAGGAACTATTGTCCGTAGTGGATCCTCGGGTCCAGAGTCGATCGGTCAGGATGGGCGCACCTGCGCGTGCGCTCGTCTCTTGCGAGCGAGGAGCATCGTCATGAGCGGTCTGAGCCGATCGCCCGTACGACGGCTGGCCACCGCGCTGGTTGCGGCTCTTTGCGCACAGGAGACGTCGTGCGGCGGGCCGTCCGAGCCGAAGAAGACATGCGTCGTGCCGAACGTGTCCTACCGGGGTAGTGCAGGAGGCCCCGCATTTCTCGAAATTCGCGGCGATCACGGACTTCAGATGGGCAGCGGCGGCGTTTCCTTCCTGCTGCTCGCCAACATCGTGAACGGCAAGGCATTCTGCTTCGTGACGACGGACCCGTCGCCTCAGGTCCTCGACGCAACCGCGTGGATCGATGAAGCGGGCGCGTCAGCCGTCAGCTGCGCCGATATCGCCAGCGTGGCGTGCCAGCCTTCCCCTGGAGATCCCCAGGTCCATCGCACTGCGGAACTTCTCTGGGGCGAGGTCAAGATCATCGCGCTCCAGATCCCTGGCCCATGACCTGAGCCGCTCGGTGAAGGCCCTCGCGAGCAGCGTCGTCGTCGCCCGCGCCCGATGCTGGATGTGAAGCTCAGAGCGGCTGCGTAAAGGCCACTCCCAGCACCACGTCGGGCGCGTTGGAGACCCAGAGCCAGTGGATCACGCTGTGTGCGTTGCTGCCCGGGGTGAAGTCCTCGCTCAGCCAGAAGGAGAAGCGGCCGCGGCGAAAGCCGAAGCTGACCTGGTTGTGGGAGCGGAAGCTGGCGTAGAGGCCGCTCGCGAGCAGGGCGTCGTCGTCGCTGCCCACGTCGATGCGCTGCCAGCCGGGTTCGAGGAGGGGAGAGACCACGCGGTCCTCGAGGAAGAGCGTGCTCCCGAGCAGATCGAATTCCAGCGAGAGGTCCGCGGTCAGGTGCCACTCCTTCGGCTGCAGCGCGGTGGGCGCGGAGAGGTGCGAGAAGCGGCTCAAGGCGAAGAGGCCGTGCAGGGTGAGCCAGCGGAGTGCCGGCCAGGTGGCGACGAGGCCCGCGCCCGCATCGACGCCGCCCGACCCGCCGGCAGCGCTCAACGATCCCACCGGCAGCTTGAGATCGAACCGCGCCGCCAGCGCGACCGGCCCGTCGAAGAGCGCCACCTGCGTGCGCGCGGTCAGGTCGCCCGGCGCCAGCGTGGCGGAGCGGATGTCGAAGGCCTGGCCGCCGGAGTCCGCATAGAGCAGGCGCACGCGATTGCGCGGGTTGATGGAGCGATTGTAGTTGAACGCGCCGATCAGCGAATGCCAGGCCTCGATGGGCCGGTCGCTCCAGCCGCCCCAGTGCCCGGTGATCTTCCATTCCAGCGAGCTCCACACGCGCCGCAGTTGCGGCCAGGGCGCGCGCAGGCGCAGGGAGAGCGAGTCGGCCTGCTCGTCCAGCGCCTGCACCGCGAAGGCCGGCCCGCGCACCAGCCCCATGGTGTCGTTCCAGGTGTTCGCCACGCTGTAGCGGACGTCGAGGTCGGGCCGGTCGATGGGCCGCGCGTCGGCCGCGGTCATGTCCAGGAACAGCTCGCGCAGGGGTCCCTGCGTGCGCAGGCCCAGCGGCCCGCCGGCGCCGATGAGGAGTCCAAGGACGAGGAGCACGCGCGCGGAGGGTAACCCGAAGGCGCGCTGCTGCGCGCGCGAACGTCCTGCGCGCGCAAATTACGGGGAGAGCGCGCGCAGGATTTTCGCGAGTCTGCCTGCGTCATGCGGAGTATGAAGCCATTTCTGGTTCCCCGACGCGCTGCGGCGGGACTCCTGCGACCCTTCCGCGAATCAGTTGCGGCTGGCGCGCAGTCCCGGAGGCGCCGGCTGCCGCCGGGTGGCCGGACTGATTGCCAATCAAGGATTCGATTTAACGGTCGATTCCTTCAATCGACGAGGACGCTGCCTGCACGCGCATCGCCTGCGCCGGCACGGTTTGCGCGCTTCGGGACGAAGGTCGCGTACGTCACAGCGTCATTGCAATATTCCTTGGTTGCACCTCGCAATGGTTGCGCCCGGGACCGCAGGGAATTCGTCTGGCATGAAACTTCCAGCGACCGCCCGCGGGGGTGCAGATCATGCGCAGTCCTGCCGCACTCGTCGTCGCCACGCTCGCTGCCGGCTGCGCCACGACGCAGGCGCACCGCGAGGTCCTCTGGCCGGCGCCGCCCGCCACGGCCCGGATCCGCTTCGTGCGCACGCTGGGCAGCGAGTCCGACCTCGACGGCTCGGCCCGGTCGTTCTGGCGCAAGCTGGCCGGAAGCGCGCCCGCCAATCATCTCTATCACCCGGTCGGCGTCGCCGTGACCCGCGACGGCAACCGGCTCTACGTCACCGATCAGGCGCTGGGAGAGCTGTTCGCGTTCGATCTCGCCGGCCATTCCGTCACCACCCTCACCCGGGACCGTCTGGGCGGAGTGGCCATCGGCGTCTGCGTCGACGACGAGGGCGACGTCTGGGCGGTGATCCCCGACCGCAAGCTGGTGATCCGGCTCTCCGCCGACCTGCGCATGATCGGCGGGTTCGAGATCAAGGAAGCCGACCGGCCCACCAGCGTGGCGGTGGACCGCGCCCAGGAGCGCGTCTTCGTCGCCGACACCTCGGGCACCCGGGGCGAAGGCCATTCGGTGCGCGTCTTCGACCTCGCCGGCAAGCCGCTCGCCGTCTGGGGCCGGAAGGGATCGGGCCCGGGCGAGTTCTTCTTTCCCACCTTCGTGGCGGTGCGGGACGGCAAGCTCTACGTGGCCGACACGCTCAACGCGCGGGTGCAGGTGCTCAACGAGGAGAACGGCGAGCCGGTGGGCATCGTCGGCGAGCGCGGCGACCGCATCGGCAACTTCGACAAGCCCAAGGGGCTGGCCTTCGACAGCTTCGGCAACCTCTACGTCGCCGACTCGTTCTGGAGCAACGTCCAGATCTTCAACGAGCGCGGTCAGGTGCTGCTCTTCTTCGGCGGCCGCGGCGACTCGCCCGGCTTCCTCTCCAATCCTGCCGGCCTGGCCATCGACGGCCACAACCGCATCTACGTCAGCAATCCGCTCAACTTCCGCATCGAGGTCTACGAGCTGATCAACACCAGCGCGCGCGACAGCGATGCAACGCCTCCGCCCGTCGTGGCGGGAACTGAAGGAGGGAAACGATGAATCGACACCTCGTCGCTGTCCTCGGGGGAGCGCTCCTGGCAACCGGCGCGCTCGCGCAGCCGGCTCCGCCGCCGACCAACCTGAGCGACAGCAAGCACAACTTCCAACTTCAGACCAACAACGTGCGGGTGGCTGCGGGCCAGGCCGAGGACGGAAAGTGCGTCTTCTGCCATACGCCGCACAAGGGCGCCTCCTCGCTGCTCCTCTGGAACCACCAGTTCTCGGCCAGCGACTACAGCTGGAGCGACGCGACCCGCACCACCGGCGGCACCACCTACCCCACCAACCTGCGCACCTGGACCGGATCCACCGCCAAGTGCCTCTCCTGCCACGACGGCACCGTCTCGGTGGGCTCCATCTACTGGAGCAACGCGCAGCTTCCGCCCGAGGTGGTGATGGACGGCCCCGACCAGACCGGCGGCAAGATCAGCAATCCCGCCTACGAGATCACCGGCGGCGGCACCGGCGGCGCGGACATGAAGGGCAACCATCCGGTCGGCGTTCCCTTTCCCTACAACACCCAGGCGTCCACCTATAACGGCATCACCAGCGGTCCCGACGTGCGCCTCAACCAGTGGGTGGCCACGCCCACCGGCGTGAAGATCTTCGGGGCCGGCGGCGCGGGCGGGCCCGTGGCCGGCGCCGCGGGCATCGAGTGCGCCAGCTGCCACGATCCGCACGGCACCGGGAACGCGTTCTTCCTCCGCGTCACCAAGAGCCAGAGCCAGCTCTGCCTCTCCTGCCACCAGAAGTGACCAGAGCCGTTCGAGGACGCCGCCGATGCGCCCCTGGCTCCCAGCCGCCCTCGCCCTCCTCGCCGCCGCCACGGCGGCGCGGGGAGGCGTCACGGGCTCCATCACTTTGCGCGGCCATGCCGCGCAGGGCGGGGGCCGGTTTGGAATGCCGGACGAACGCGCCCTCGACGAGCTGCTCCAGATCAACGCCGCCGGTTTTCCCATGGGTGAGGAGGCCATGCTGCTCAACGGATCGCTCAACTTGATCCGCTCCGACACCTTCGGACTGCGCCCCTACCGCAGCAGCGGCATCGGCTGGAGCGTGTCGTCGGGTTTCCTGCCGCTGCGCGGCTACCCGCTGACGCTGTTCGCCAACGGCGGCGCCTCGGCGGGAGATGCCGGCTCGGGCATCTGCTGCGGGTCCACCCAGCAGCTCCTCGGCTTCGGCGGGCGCCTCAACCTGCCGGCGCTGCGGGCCCGGCCCGCCATCCGCGCCTCCTACGAGCAGCGCGAGTCGGACGTGCTCCTCGGAGGCATCACCGTCCACGAGCAGCGGCGCACCATCGGCAGCGGTCTCTCCTGGTTCACCGGTCAGGACCGCATCGACGTCGAGGCGCGGCGGGAAGAGCTGCGCTCCACGGCGGGCGACAGCATCCAGCACACCCTCGGCGCCACGGTGGGAACCCCGGACCGGCAGACCACCCTGAGCGGCACCGACACCCGCTCCACCGCTCCGGGCGCCGACTCGCGCGCCGAGGACGGAGCCACGCTCACGCACCGGCAGCGCTGGAGCGACCTGGTCAGCACCCAGCACGCTGCCTCGGTGGTGCAGACCTCGTATCTGGGCGTCACCGGCCGGCGCGAGGAGATCACCAGCGGCGCGACCGTGCGCCCGATGCGCGCGCGGGACTTCGTCCTCGACGCCGACGTGCAGGGCTCCTGGCAGAACCTGAGCGGCGCGCCGTTGCAGCCGGGAGAGCAGGGCAACTCCCGGGGAATGGGCGCCGGGCTGCGGGGCGCGTACGGCATCCTCTTCGGCAACGACCGCCTGCTCCTCGGCACCGGCGCGCACTGGGACCGCTTCGCCGGCAACATCGAGATCTCCGGCGACCGCTTCGCGCTCTTCAGCAGCCTGGGATACACGCTGGCGCGGGTGGAGAAGCTGCGCGCGGACCTGCGCTACGCCATCACCGGCGTGCTCGCGCCCGACACCCGCGGAGGACGGCGCCTGGAGAACAATGCCCAGCTCCTCGCCACCTACCAGCTCACCGAGCGCACCCAGCTCGAGGCGCAGGGAGCCCTCACCGACCAGGTCCAGGAGGTGTTCGTCCTCTCCGAGGGCAAGGCGGGCGTGCAGAAGGACCGCAACTGGTCGGCGCTCTTCCGGGTGACCCGGGCGCTCGCGCTGGGCTCCGCCCGGGCCGACGTGAGCTACTCGCGCGGCCGCTCCTTCCGCGAGGGCGATCTGTTCCTCGCCCTGCTTCCCGTCTCGCGCGAGATCGTCTCCGCCGGCGCCGGGCTCAGCCTGCCGCTCAACTATCGCGCCACCTTCGACGCCCGGGTGCAGGCCTCGCGCACCTCGCTGGAGGCGGGGCCCGCCATTGCCAGCGTCTCGGGCGGCGCGTCGATGGTGGTCCGGTTCGGCAAGATCAACCTGCGCGGCGACTACACCTTCGAGGCAGGCTCGCTCTACGGCTCGTCGACCTTCCGCCACCAGATCGACGTGGCGTTCGTGCGGCCCTTCGAGGTGCTGCGATGAGCGCGCGAAGCCTTCAATGCTGCGGCCTGCGGCCTCCGCCCGGGCGACCCATTGGCTTCCTGCTCTGCCTTGCCGTGCTCGCCGTGGGCTGCGCTCATGGGCCGCCTGCGCGGCGCCTCGGCACGTTCAGCGCTGGCGATCCCGCCTGGCCCGAGCGGGATCCGCAGCCGCGCATCGGCTACGTCGGGGAGCTGCGCGCGCCCGAGAACCTGGGCATCGAGCGCTCCCGCTGGAGCCGCTTCTGGTCCTTCTTCGCCGGCGATCCGGAGAGCGACGAGATGGTGCGGCCGGTGGCGGTGGCGGTGGCTCCCGACGGGCGCGTGGCGGTGTCCGACGCAGGCCGCCGCGCGGTCCATCTCTACGACCCGGCCCACGGCGAGTACCGGCGCATCTCCGGCCATCTCGCCTCGCCCGCGGGGCTGGCCTTCGCCCCCGACGGCACGCTCTGGGTGTCCGATCCCGAGGTGCACAAGGTCTACGGCCACGACCGCGAAGGGCACCTGGTCCGGACCCTCGAGGATTACGTCAGGCCCACCGGGCTCGCCCTCTCCGCCGACGGCAAGTCGCTTTTGGTGGTGGACACGGGCTCGCACGCCGTCATCTCCGAGCCGCTGGGCAAGGGCGAGCGCTGGTTCTTCGGCGGACGCGGCAGCGAGCCCGGCAAGCTCAACTATCCGACCTGGATCGCCGTGGGCCGCGGCGGAGAGATCTTCGTCTGCGACGCGCTCAACTTCCGCGTCCAGGTCTTCGACTCGCGGGGCAGGTTCCTGCGCGGCATCGGCCAGCTCGGCGACGGTCCCGGGGACCTCTCGCGCCCCAAGGGAATCGGCCTCGACGGGCAGGGCGACCTCTACGTGGTGGAGGCGGACGCGGACGTGGTGCAGATCTTCGATCCGGAAGGGCGGCTGGCGCTGGTCTTCGGCGGGCGCGGCGTGGGCAACGGCAGGTTCTGGCTGCCGCAGGGCGCCGCGGTGGACGCGGGCAACCGGCTCTTCGTGGCCGACGCCTACAACGGCCGGGTGCAGGTGTTCGCGCTCCTGCCGGCGCCGGGGGGCAAGCCATGATCGCGCTCCTCGCCGGGTTCCTGCTCGCGCAGGCGCCGGTGGCCAACATCCGCAACACCAAGCACAACCTCTCCGCGCAGGGAGGGCAGAACATCCACGCGCAGAGCGAAACCGAGATCTGCGTCTTCTGCCACACGCCCCACGGCGCCTACCAGTCCAAACCCATCTGGAACCGCAACCTCGACTACCAGGCGAGCGCGCTCTACACGCTCTACAGCTCGAGCACGCTGGACGCGACGCCGAGCCGCCCCAACGGCGCCACCCGCCTCTGCCTCTCCTGCCACGACGGCGTGCTCGCGCTCGGCGCGGTGATGAACCAGAACGCGCAGCACAACGCCAACATCGCCATGGCCAACGGCGTCACCACCATGCCCCAGGGGAACACCCTGCTCGGGCTGGACCTGCACAACGACCATCCCGTCTCCATCGTTCCGGACCTGAACGACCCGGAGATCCAGCTCCCTCCGGTGGGCGATGCCATCCTCCTCCAGGAGGGCGCGACGCCCGGCGTGAAGAACACCGTGCAGTGCACGAGCTGCCACGAGCCGCACCTCGACACGGTGAAGTTCCTTCGCAAGGACAACCTGCGCGGCGCCATCTGCACCACCTGCCATACCAAGACCGGCTGGATCGGCAGCCGCCACGAGGCGTCGCTCGCGCCGTATCCCGCCGCCGGCACCGCCACCGTGGGCGACCGCGCCTGCCTCAACTGCCATACGCCGCACAACGCCGTCTCCCCGGCGCGGCTGCACACCACCGCCAACCTCTCCGGCGCGCCGCTGCCATGGGCGGAGGAGAACGTCTGCCTGCAGTGCCACCGGCTGGGCGGCACCGGCGTGGATCCTTCCCGCGGCAGGGCGGCGCCGGACATCCAGACGCAATTCAACAAGTTCACCCACCACCCGGTGGAGCAGACGCTCGACGTGCATCAGCCGGAGTTCACCGCCCGCCTGCCGGCGCCCGAGCCGGTGCTGAACACGGTGGCCAAGCACGTGGAGTGCGCCGACTGCCACAACCCCCATCAAGTGCAGGCGCTGCCGCAGCTCCCCTCCAGCGACACCCGCAACGTCCACACCGGCATGCGCGGCATCGCCAAGGACGGCAGCGAGGTGGTCGACTCGCCCAGCCGCCCGGTGCAGCAGTGGGAGATCTGCTTCCGCTGCCACGGCGACAGCTACGCGCTGACCATCCCGCCGGCTTCCACGCGGCCCCCTTCGGGGTCGAACAAGCGGCTGGAGTTCCAGCCCACCAACCGCTCCTTCCATCCGGTGGGCGACGTGGGCAGGAACCAGTCGGCCTTCCTCAACAACTTCAACGCCGGAGGGCAGCTCCAGGGCAACGCCTGGGACGGCACGCCGCTCGACCGCACCAAGACGGTGCTCTGCACCGACTGCCACAACAACGAGGCCACCTCCGACGTGCAGGGCAGCGCGCGCAACTCGCTCTCCGGCCCCAAGGGGCCGCACGGCAGCAGCAACCCGCGCCTGCTCCGCGCCAACCTCTCCTTCGCCGTGGGCTCCGACCAGGGCGCGCCCTTCGGCGGCTTCAACCCCAACAACTTCGCGCTCTGCTTCCGCTGCCACGACGTGGACCGGCTCACCGGCCAGAGCGGCAGCCGCACCAACTTCTTCCAGCCCGGCAGCGTGGGCGCGGGCCGCGGCAACCTGCACTGGCTGCACCTGATCGACAAGACCAACGCCAACTGCATCGAGTGCCACTACAACATCCACTCCAACGTCGAGGCCAACAACACCGAGTACGTGAACGTGCCGGCGGGCATCAGCACGCACCTGCTCAACTTCGCCCCCACCGTCCTGCCCTTTCCGGGAAACGACCCCAACACCGGGCGCAGGTACACGCGGCCGGCCTGGGGATTCACCGCTTCCGGCGATCCGTACTGCTTCATCCGCTGCCACGGCCAGAACGCCATGGACGGCAGCAAGTCCATCTACAGGCCGCCCTCGCCATGAACCGCGCCCTCGCCATCTTCGCCTGCGCGCTGGCGGCGGCCGCCCGCGGTGACATCTACGAGACGCCGCACAACCTCCTCGGCGCCACGGCGCCGGCGCGCGGCGCGCCTGCTCCCGCCGGCGGCCAGCCGCTCTGCGTGATCTGCCACGTGCCCAACCGCATGCCCTACAGCGTGCAGCCCGCGGCGTGGGGCGGTCCGGGCCAGAACGGCGCCCTCGACGTGCGCGCCGATCCGGCCGGCCCGCCGCGCTCGTTGCGCTGGGCAGGGTCCACGCTGCGCTGCCTCTCCTGCCACGACGGCACCGTCTCCTCGATCAACATCACCTTCCGCCCCAGCTCCACCTCGCTGTTGAACGAGCCGGCCAACGGGCAGGCCCGGGCGCTCTCGCTTCCCGGAAGCGGGGCGCTCGACCCGAGCGGACCGGTGATGGGCAACCATCCGGTCGGGGTTCCGTACCCGCTCGAGTTCCAGGCCGGCACCTTCCGCGCCATCGGCCCACGCGCCGCGACCCTGGGGGCGGACTGGAACCCGGACCCGCGCGAGAAGGGACTCAAGCTCGTGGCCGACAAGTCCGGGTTCGAGGTGGCCGCCGGCAGCGCCGGCGTGGAGTGCGCCACCTGCCACGATCCCCACGGCACGCCGAACGCCTATTTCCTCCGCCTTCCTCTCGCCGGGAGCCAGCTATGCCTGGGTTGCCACCGCAAGTGATCGCGCTGGCGCTGCTGGCCACCGCGCCCGCAGCGCCGCCCAAGGGGCCGGGAGACGACTGCCTCGCCTGCCACGCCGCGCTGGCGGTGAAGAAGGTGGTCCACCCGCCGGTGAAGAACGGCCTCTGCCTCGCCTGCCACGAGCCGGTCGACGAGCACGCGCACCGCTTCGTCATGCGCGCGGAGGACAAGCGCCTCTGCACCCAGTGCCACGCGGCGCGCAACAACGAGGCGGTGCTGCACAACCCGGTGGTGCAGGGGCTCTGCCTCGCCTGCCACGATCCGCACCAGTCCGACAACCTGGCGCGCCTGCGCAAGCCGGTGAAGGAGACCTGCACCACCTGCCATCCCTCCAAGCGGCTGGCCGACGCGCACGCGGCCACCAAGCACGGCGCGCTGGACCCGGAGCAGAATCCCAAGGTCTGCGTGGCCTGCCACGACCCCCACCAGAGCCCGTACGCGAAGCGGCTCAAGGCCGATCCGCCCATGGAGGTGTGCCTCTCCTGCCACGACAAGGTGCTGCAGTCGCCCACCGGGCCGCTGCTCAACATGAAGGCCTGGCTGGAGAAGAATCCGGAGCCGTGGATGCGGCACGGCCCGGTGCGCGAAGGGCAGTGCCCGCAGTGCCACGAGCCCCACGGCACCGACAACCTGCGCATGCTCAAGGCGCCGTTCCCGCGCGACTTCTACGCGCCGCTCGAGGCGCCGGAGCAGACCTACGCGCTCTGCATGACCTGCCATGACCGGCGGCTCTTGCAGGACCGCTACCTCAAAGAGAAGGCCGGCCCCAGCCGCGACGTGCAGTGGGCCGAGCGCGAGGAGGGCAAGCGCCTGGTGCGCGAAGGCATCACCGGCTTTCGCAACGGCGACGAGAACCTGCACTGGCGTCACGTCAACAAGCCGGACAAGGGCCGCACCTGCCGCGCCTGCCACGATTTCCACGCCAGCCCGAACCCCAAGCACATCCGCGACACGACGAAGTTCGGCAACTGGGAGTTCAAGCTCAACTACCGCAAGACGGAGACCGGCGGCTCCTGCAGCCCGGGCTGCCACGTGGAGCGGCGCTACGACCGGGTCACGAAACAGGAGAATCCGAGGTGACCGCCCTGGCGCTCCTCGCAGCGGCGCTGATCGTGCCCGGACCGGGGGCGCAGACCACCCGGCCCGCGCTGCGCGTCGTCGTCGCGGCGAAGGGCGCCGTAGAGCTGCGGCCGGGCGGGGTCTGCGGCAAGAGCCAGGCCGGGTTCGTCCACTGCAGGGTCGAGCTCGCGCCCGGGGAGAACCCGCTCGAGCTGGTGCGCGGAGGGGCGGCGGAGAAGCTCCTGCTGTTGCGGCAGGTGACGACCTCGCAGCAGGTGCCCGGCGTCGACCAGGCGGGCTTCGGGGTCCAGACCGTGCACCGGGCCGAGGTGGAGCAGGTGTGCGCGCGCTGCCACGCCATGGACGAGGCAAAGGGCAGGGCGGCGGGAGACTCCATGCTCGGCACCGAATGCGCGCACTGCCACGCCGACGTGGTGACGCGCCCGCGGCAGCACGGCCCGGTCGCGCAGGGCGCCTGTCTCATGTGCCACGACGCTGCCTCCGCGCCGCAGCGCTATGCGGTGACATGGCCCATCCAGGAGACCTGCTTCCGCTGCCACACCGACATCCAGGGACAGATGTTGCGCAAGGCCTTCCGGCACGGCCCTGCGGCGGCGGGGCGCTGCACCACCTGCCACGACCCGCACGGGTCGGAGAACGACTTCTGGCTGAAGAAGCCGGTGTTCGATCTCTGCACCAACTGCCACACCGAGAAGGCCGACGGGCGCCACGTGCTGGTCGGTTTCGTCTACGGCGACTCGCACCCGCTGCGCGGCCGCGAGCATCCGCTCAAGCCGGCGCCGTTCTACTGCTCGTCGTGCCACAACCCGCACGCGGCGCAGTCGCGGTTCCTCTGGCAATTCGACGTCACCGAACGGGAGCAGCTATGCGAAACCTGTCACCGCAAGTGACGCTCTGGGCCGCGCTCGCCGCCTCCATCCTCTCCATCGGCGCCGGCAAGGATGCGAAGGCGGGCTCGGCGGAGCCGGGCATGCGCACCTTCAGCCCGCCCGATCATCCGCCTCCGGAGCCGCCGCTCACGCCCGAGCTGATGCAGATGGGCGAGCGCGTCTACAAGGGCGCCTGCCTCGGCTGCCACGGCGAGGCGGGCGACGGCGAGGGGCGCGAGGGCAAGTACCTGCCCATCCCGCCGCGCAATTTCACCATCGGCCAGTTCACGCTCCGCACCACGCCGTCGGGCTCGCTGCCGCGGCCCACCGATCTCTTCCGCACCATCCGCCGCGGCATCCGCCCGGACATCGACATGGCCTCCTTCACCTTCCTCTCCGACCGCGAGGTCTGGGCAGTGATCGCGTACATCCGCACCTTCTCGCCGCGCTGGAAGCAGGAGAAGCCGGGCGAGCCGGTGGCGATCAAGGATCCGCCGCCGCGGACGCAGGCGATGGTGGAGGCGGGGCACAAGGTCTTCATGGACATGGGCTGCTTCGCCTGCCACGGCGAGCACGGCCGCGGCGACGGGCCGTCCGCGGCCGCTCTCACCTACGACAACGGCAAGCCGGTGAAGCCCGCCAACCTCACCCGCCCGGACTGGTTCAAGGGCGGCTCCACCCCGAGGGACATCTACCGGACGTTCATTACCGGAATGGATGGCACGCCCATGCCGTCATTCGGCGATTCGCTGAGCGAGGAGCAGCGCTGGCAGCTTGCCTATTTCGTGCTCTCGCTGGGGAAGCCCGAGGCGAGTGCACAGAAGTAGGGGACGGCTGCGGCGGTTCGACCCCTTAACGCATCCCTTAACTCTTAGGCAGCCGGCCGAAATGGTCTTTACAATAGCCGTCGAACGTGATCTACGGTTCTTGTGAGACGCGACGCCGACATGGTGGCAATCCTTCGCGACAAGTACGAGGCGTTGGCCGACGTTCTGGATGAGCGCTCGCGGCGGC